>CANHJG010000103.1 GCA_947461205.1 Opitutia bacterium | reverse complement strand
TAAACGGAAGGGACGACGACGCGGTCGCCACCTTCGTGGAAGAAGCGCTCGTTGACGTAGATTTCCGAAAGCTGCGCGGCAGTCTTGGGGCCGGTGTAGGTCCAGTTACCGAGGGCGGTGTCGCCGCCGAAGACCCAGCTGCGGAGCTTCGCACGAGCGCCGGTCTTGAAATTCGCCTTGAACGGGAGGCCGTCGAGCTCGCGGCGGGCGTTGAAGTCGAAGGTGTATTCCTGGTCGCGCGACGGGTGCTGGTTGCGGGTGATACTGGTGTGGACGTAGCGCGCGGGGTCGTTGATGTTGACGCCGTTATCGACGCGGAAGGTCGGGAATTCGCGGACCGAACGGTTGTAAGAAAGATCGAGGCCGTTGATCGAGAAGACCGGGGTGAACGTCTGCGTGTATTGATTGGTCGCGCGGTTGTAGCTGGCTTTCACGTCGAGGCTCCAGCGGTCGAATTTGCTTTCGAGGCCGCCGGCGATTTGGCCGCTGGTGCTGATCGGCTCGCGGAAGGAGCGGCTCGTATCGATGCGGCCGTTGCGCGAGCTGGCGGAGTCGGGCGTGATGTTGGTGCGGGTGCCGGGGCGGTAAACGGCGAGGTAATCTTCGAGGGAGCGGGTGTCGTTGCTATAGATGGCGCGCGTCCAGAGAACGGTCGCATCGCTCAGCTTGTAGTCCACGCTGCCGGAGTATTTCAGCTTCCACGAATCATCCTCGATACGGTCCTGGAGCGTGTAGGTGGAGATGTTGAAATTATCCGCGGCATCGACCGTGTAGCTGATGCTGGAAGTGTGGTAGCCGCGGTCGGAACGGTAGTGGTTGATCGAGGAGTAAATGCCGAGGCGGCCTTCCTTGCCGTAGCGGTCGCCGTATTCGATGTTGATCTGCTTGTCCCAGTTTTGTTGCTGGTTGTTGTAGGCGCCGCCGAGGTTGAGCTTGAAGACGCGCTCCGAGAGGTCGAAGGCGCGTTTGGAGACGAGGTTGATGCTGCCGCCGATCGCATCGCCTTCCATGTCAGGCGTGACGGATTTCATGAGCTCGACGCGCGAGAGCGCCTCGGCGGGATAACCGCTCACGCCATCGGAGCGGTCGTTGTTGGTGTTGCCGATGCGGACGCCGTCGAAGGTGATCGAGTTAAACTCCGAAGAGAGGCCGCGGATATTCGGGCGCACCGGCTGGTGCGTGCTGATCTCGAGGTAGAGTCCGGGCAACGCCTGCAATACCTCACCCACTTCGCCGAGCCGGGAGTTGGCGAGGGCGTCCTGCGAAGCGACTTTGCGGATGTTCTCGGAATTTTTCTGGAAGTTGAGCGCCTGCGACTGGCCCTCGGCCTGGGCGGTCACCATCAGTTTTTCCATCGCGATAACCTCCGAACCGAGTCGGAGCGTGGTCGGGACCGTGACGCCGGGGAGGACGTTAACAGAAATCTCTCGCGCCTCCGCTCCGGCCGACACCGCGCGGATGCGATAGTCGCCCGGCGGCAGTGCACCGAAGAGGAAACGGCCCTGGCTGTCAGTCACCGCTGCGCGGGGGGTGCCGACGAGCGTGAGCTGTGCGCCCTGCACGTAGTTTCCGGTGGCATCGTTGACCACCACGCCGCGGATCGCGCCGGTGACGGCGGCGGTGGTCTGGGCTGCGAGCGGCGCAATCGTCGTGAGGAAGGCCAAGACGGCGAAAATAATGGAGGCAAACTGCGACGGTAGGTGTGCGTTCATGCTTAAGAAGAAGGGCGAAAAATAATTTGGGCAGGAGCCAAGCGGTTACTCTCCGAGGACCAAGCCGCAACACAACGGCCCCTGGGTTACGTTCTTGAAAAAAACACCCCGGTAGGGGCTGCGGCCCGCGTTTACTTCTTCTCGATGGCGAACCAGTCGCGCTTCTCGCCCTTGTCGTTGACGAACGTCAGGTCCAGGCGGAGGCCGTCGATGTCGAGGACGACGGAGCCGAGTTCGTTAAACGAGACGCACATCGCACGGTGATCGAGCGCCGGGGGGTTGGTCTTGGAGCCAGCGGAACCCGCGCTGCCGCTGACGACGGAGACTTCGCCGGCGTGGGGGGCGCGGCCGCGCGGTTTGCGATAGACGCCATTGCCGTCGGCGCGGCCGTTGCCCGGCTGCTTGACGTGGACGGCGGGATCGAAGCTCGCGCTTTGCCCGTAGTGGCCGTCGATGAAGTAGGAGCGTTCGTAAACGTGCGAATGCCCCATCAGGAGCAGGTCTACGCCGCCGGCCTCGAGGATCGGAAGGAAGTTTTGCCGCATATCGACGAGGCGGCCTTCGCGGTCGGAATCGTGGGTGCCGTTCGAGTAAGTCGGATGGTGGAAGAACGCGACGATCCACTCGCGCGCGGTCGCCGCGAGGTCGGCCTTGAGCCACTGGGCCATCGCGCCGTTGGGGGAACGATCGGTGTCATGCGAGTCGAGGCAGATGAAGTGAATGTTGGCGTAATCGAAGGAGTAGTAAGCCTCGGTGCCCGAGGCGACGCCGCCGGCCTGGCCGCGGGTGGGCAGCGTGAAAATATCGTAGTAGGTGCCCGATTGGGTGATCGAGTTGGCGCTGTGCCCGTCGTGATTGCCGAGGGCGGGCCAGAGAGGCGAGGTGCGGAGCGTCTCGGGGTAAACCTCGAAGAGCGCTTTTTGATAATCGGCATCGGTGCCGTCGGGGTAGGCGTTGTCACCGAGCATGAGCCAGAGGTCGACCGCGCGGTTGCCATTGAACTTGTGGAAGGCGTCGCGCACGGCGCGCTGGCCGGAGCCCTTGGTGCCGGGATCGCCGAGCACCCAGACGCGCGTCGGGCTTGCGGGGCCGGTGGGCGGCGGGGTGGTGAAGGAATACACCGGCGATTTGAGCGATTTACCGTCGCCGTCCTTGTCCTGTTGGGCGCCACCGATCGAGTAGAAGTAGCGGGTGCCGGGCTGAAGACCGGAGAGTTGGACGATGTGCTCGGCATAGATGCCGAAGGCGCTGGCGACGGAAGTCAGCGCGTCCTGGGCGAGACCGTAGCGCACGTAGGAGCCTTCGGTGGTATCCGTGCGCCAACGCACGACCATTTCAGTGGGTGTGGCGCTTTGCAGATAGGGGCCGCGCAGGACGGTGGTGGCAGCGGGCAGCAGCGAGGTGGCGAGGAGAAACGCGGCGAGTGGAAAACGAAGGCGGTGGCGCATGGCACAGAACGGGGCGACGATGGAGGATGCGAACAAAAGCAAGGGCCGGTCCTGAGGACCGGCCCGAAATCAAGCGGGATTAGAATCGGATTGAGATGCCGGTCGTCGCGCGCCAGCCGTAGGTGGTGATGTCCTCGGGATTGTCCGTGCGCTTGAATCCCTGATAGGAAACCTGGGGCTCGTTGGTGAGGTTGTTCACGTTGAAGAAAACGCGCGTGTTCTTCGTGACTTGGTAGCTGGAATCCCAATTGAGCGATGTGTAGGCGCCGAAGTAATCGTCGAAGGTGTAGTCGACATCGAGGCCTTCGAGGAAGTCGGAGCGGTAGGTGTAGGCGAGACGACCGCGGAACCCGCCGGCGGCGTATTCGACCGAGGCGTTGTAGATGCGATCGCTGAAACCGTAGGTGGGAAGATTCTCGCTCAACCGGCCGGGATATTTGCCGTCGCTCTTGGTGATTGTCGCGGAAAGGGAGACGCCGAGGCCGTCGAAGGGCTTGGGGAGAAAGAGGAGCTTCTGACGGGCGATCAGCTCGAGGCCGTAGTTGAGCGCGCCGAGGGCGTTGTCGGTGGACGAGTAGATGCGGGGGCCGTTGGCGTCGGGAATGGGGTAGCCATTGGCGTCGGTGTTGGTGAACCGCAGGGTCGTCGAATAGTAAAAGCCCTTGAGCTTTTTGTAGAAGACGCCGGCCGAGTAGAGGCCGCCCTTGGGCGTGTAGTATTCGAGTTGGACGTCGTAGTTGTCCGAAGTGGAAGGCGCGAGGTTCGGGTTGCCGCCGGAGATGTTGCCCGTGTTGGTGTCGAGGTTGAGCCCGGCGACGAGGTTGTTGACGTCGGGGCGGCTGTAGCTGCGGTTGTAGCTTTCGCGGAGAATGAGGTTTTTGGCCAATTCGTGGCGAAGGTGGAGTCCCGGGAGCCACATCGTGTAGTCGCGCTTGGCGTTGACGGTGGTGGGGGCGGCCGGGGCGTTGCTGTTGTAGCGATACGTGCGCGATTTGAAGGTGTTCTGCTCCGCGCGGAGGCCGGTGATCAGCGTCGTGCGACCGAAGCGGAACGTGCCCATGCCATAGGCGGCAGCGATGTCTTCCTGCGCGCGGTAATCGTTGAGCACGTCGTTGAGCAGCACGGTGGCGGGGGCGGAGACGAAGAGATTTGGGCTCGAGCGCAGCAGGGCCTCGACCTTGTTGAGATCGGGATATTGGTAGATCGGCAGAGACCCGAAGGTCTTGTAATCGGTGCGCTGCAAGAGGCTCGCGTAGGGGAAGCCGCTGGCGTTGGTGCCGGTCTGGTAAACGATTGAGGCCTGGTCCTGCTCCTTGACGTTGGAGCGAACCTTGGCGCCGACCTTGAACGAGCCGGTGACCCGGTCGGAGGAGAACTTGTGCTCGACGTCGACTTTTGCGCTGGACGCTTTTTCGGCGCCATCGCGTGGAGCGAGCGTGAGGTCGCCGCGATTGATGGAGGTGACGTCGTAGGGATCCTTGCCATTGAGGATCGTGTAGATCGGGTTCGAACGGTTGGTCATGTCATACGCGAAACTGAAACCCTGGTTGCGGATGACGTAGGCGAGGGAACGATCGCGGTTGGATTCGTTAGTCGAGCGGAAAAGATCGAACAGGACGGTGGTGTTATCCATCTCGTGGCGGCCGCCGAAGGAGGAGCCGTAGACGTCGTTGTCGGTTTCGCTCAGGTCGTTTTGGTAACGCAGTTCGGTGAGGGTCGTGGGCAGGCTGCGGCCGGTATTGTAGGTGGCCTGGCCGATGCTCTTGGTGCCGGTGGCGGCGGCGAAGTTGTGGTTGGCGTTGATGTAGTAGCGGGCGCGCGGTTTCTCGGCATCGGTGTCGTTGTGGCGGAAGAACGGGCGCAGGTAGAGGGAGGTGGCGGCGCTGAGGCGGTAGTCGAGCGAGAGGTTGATGCTGCGCGAACTCGTCTCGCGGTAGTTGGTCTGCGGGGCCGCGTTGGTGTGGAAGTAGAGGGGCGCGGTGAGGCTCAGGGCGGGCTCGCTCTGCGGGCGGAGGTAGGCGTAGTCCTTGTCGAGGTTGTCGTAGTCGCGCGAGGTCTCGGACCAGGCGAGGTTCAGGCCGACGCCGAAGTTCTTCTGCCCGCCGCCCACCGAGAAGATGTCGAGGTAGTTGAGCGCGGCGTTGTAGTTCCATTTCTCGCGCATGTCGTAGTAGAGACCGCCGAGGTTCAACTCGATGGCGCGACCTTCGCGCTGGAAGGCAGACCGGGAAACAACATTGATGATGCCGCCGAGGGCGTCGCCGTCGCGGTCGGGCGTGGCGGCCTTGATGACCTCGATGTTGCTCACGCTGTCGGCGTTGAGTTGACCAATGGAGAACGCGCGTGAATTGCCGGAGGTGGGCATGCGGTTACCGTCGACCTGCACGGAATTGTATTTGGCCTCAAGACCGCGGATGTTGACGCCGGAGGGTTCGCCGTCCTCGCCCTCATCGACGCTGAGGCCGGGGAGTTGCTGGAGCGTGAATCCGATGTTGCCGCCGAGGTTGGTACTGAACGTTTCCTCGGAGACGATATTCACAAGACCGCTGGCGGTTTTTTGCTGATTGATGGCGAGGGCGGCGCCGCGGGCTGACTCCGCGACGGTGAACGCGGACAGCCGGAGGATTTTGCTGTCGAGCGCGATCGTCACGGTCTTGGTTTGGCGGGCGGTTACTGCGACGGTCGTCGAAGAGCGATCGAGACCGACATACTCGGCCGTGAGCTGATGGCTGCCGGCAGGGACGCCGGCCAGCGTGAAGCGCCCCTCGGCATCGGTGTAAGCGACGTCGTTGGTGCCGGTGATTGTGACGACGGCGCCTTGGAGCGACCTGCCGGTGGCGGCATCGGAGACACGGCCGGTCAAGAGGCCCGAGGAGGCTTGCGCAAACGTGGGTTGGGACAGCAGTGCCGCCGCGCAGAGCAGGAGGGAGACGAGCGCGAGAAGGCGTCGGGCCCTAGAGTAGGCGAGGGTGGAGAGCGGTGAGTTGAAGTGCATGGTGATGGTGGGTGCCAACCATAGTCGCTCCGGTTGACGAAGACATGACGGCCGAGTCACGATCGAGTGAAGTTGGGGCACCGATTTGGCCCGGAGCGTTATTGCTCGCGCCGCACTCCGCACCCACGGCCGGACTTCCCAGGATATCGGGAGGACAGTTGCGTGTGACGGACAGTGCGGCTGGTACGGGCGAAAGGGTGGCCCGCACAAGCAGCCCGCGCCGGCTTGATTGCCGGGCCCAATGCTAGTGGCATGATGGTCGGAACGCCGAACAGGGAGCGCTGCGTCCGCGGAAGGAACAAGCAGAATGGTTCCAGCGCTCGTCACCGCAATGTAACACGTGCGGCATTGGCTTGGCGCAATCGGCGCTCACGTTCGGCCCAATGTCACGGTCTGCGTCCCCGTCTTTCACGCCCAATCTCGTTGCCGCCTCGCTGTGTGCGGTCGTGACGATTGCCTATGCGGGTAGTTTCGGTGGGCTCGTTTTTGGCGGATCGCTGGAGCCGTTTGTCGGTCGGGCGGTCATCGCCGCGTTGGTGAGCAGCGTGATTGTGCTGCCCATTTTAGCCTGGCGAAGTTCTTTTTTCTTCAGTTTCGGAGGGCCCGACTCGAATCCCGCCGCGATCTTGGCGTTTACGCTGGCCGCCATCACCGGAGAGATCCTGCAGGGAGCCCGGGCGACGCCGACGCAATTGGTGCCGACGGCGCTGATGTCGCTGTTCCTGTCTGCGACCGTATGCGGGTTGATCCTCTTTGTGATGGGCCGGCTGGGCTGGGGGCGATACGTGCGCTATATTCCGCATCCGGTGGTCGGTGGATTTCTGGCGGGCAGTGGCTACCTCCTCGTAGCGGGTGCCTGGAAGATGCTGACCGCGCAGCCGTTGAGTTGGTCGAAACTCGGGGTGATTTCCGAGGTGCATCCGCTGGCGTGGAGCAGTGTGGTGGTGGTCGCGGTGGTGTTGCTGGCGTTGACACGGCTAATCCGCCATTTTCTCGTAATCCCGCTCGTGTTGGTCGGGACGATGGTCGGGTTTCATGCGGTGAGGCTGGCTTGGGGCATCGATCTGGCGGCGGCCCGGCAAGCGGGGCTGTTGTTGGCGCCGCTGCAGGTGGGGGACTGGACGCATGTCGGGAATTTTCCCTACGGCGAGGTGCGGTGGGATTTGCTGTGGCACCACGCGAAAGACTTCGGAGCGATGACGATGGTCGCGGTGATCACAATTCTGCTGAACACCACGAGCCTCGAGCTTGCGACCAAAGTCGAGGGCGACGCCGACCGGGAACTCAAGGCCCTCGGGTTGTCCAACCTGCTGATCGGTTTAGGCGGCGGGATGTTGGCGGTGAATTCGTTCAACCGGAGTATGCTGAATCTCAAGGCGGGGGCGACTTCCCGCTGGTCCGGACGTCTTTGTGCCGCCGTGGTCCTGGTCGTGGTGCTCGCGGCCCCGGGCCTGATTGGGTTGATGCCTAAACCGGTACTGACCGGCCTGATTCTTTTTCTCGGCATTGGCTTGCTCCTGACCTGGGCGATCGAAACCCGCCGGGAAATGCCGAGGAGCGATTACGTGATCGTGCTGGCCATTCTCGGGATGGTTTGCGGCCTGGGGATGGTCGCCGGGGTCGTGCTCGGATTGGTGACGGCGTGTGTCAGTTTTGTGTTTACGCTGAGCAAGAGTCCGGCGGTCCGCAGCAGCTTTTCCTTGCTCAACCGCCGCTCGAACGTCGAGCGGCCCGTGCACGTGGGGGAAATTCTGAAAGCCCAAGGCCAGGTGATGCGCGGATTTGCGCTGCAAGGTTTCTTGTTTTTTGGCACGACGAGCCGGCTGCTGGATGAAGTGCGGGCCGAGCTCGGCGAGACCCGGTTCGTGCTGCTGGACTTCCGCCTCGTGCACGGGGTGGACGGCTCGTCGACCGTGGCGCTCAAAAAATTGCGGACGCGGTGTGCCGAAGCCGGGATCATCCTCGTGTTTTCGGGCATGTCGGATTCGGTTGAATCGATTCTGCGGCGCGGCGGGGTTGCCGCCGAAGCCGCGGGTCTGCGGACATTTCCCGACATCGACCGCGCCCTCGAATGGTGTGAAGATCAAGTGATCGCGCGGGCGCTCCCGCCGGCCGAACTGGTGGCGGCGCTCGCCGGTCTGATGAGCGCAGAAGATATTGGCTACCTCGTGGCCCATTTTGAACGCGTTGACGTGGCCCCGGGTGATTCGTTGATCAAACAGGGGGAATCCAGTGACTCGATGTTTATCATCGAGCGTGGTCGCGTGAGCGTATATCTCCGGCTCGCAGGTCCCGCCGACGCCGGGGCGCTTCGGCTCCGGTTGCGCACGTTCACCCTCGGCACGGTGGTCGGCGAAATGGGGCTCTACACGGGTGCCCCGCGCACCGCGGACGTGGTGGCCGACGAGCCGACCCGGGCGCTCAAGTTGAGCGGTGCGCAGGTGGCGGCTTTGGAGAAACGCATGCCGGATCTCGCCAACAAACTGCACCGGTTCGTCGTGCGCAGTCTCGCGCAGCGTCTGGCGGGTGCCAACGCCCAGCTGAACGCCCTGTCGTAGGCGGGCGAGCAGCGCTGCCGGAGGCCGTTGAAGGCGCTGGTTTTGCCGGATGTCAGGGGGGCATTTGACGAACGTAATCCCGACGGGCCCGCCGGAAGTGCTCTGGAAATCCGGGGGGAGTTTCGCCCGTTCGTAACCTCACCGCCATCTGTTCGTAACAATCGTCCCCCATGATGACTACGTTCCTAAAACCTACCATTGAACGCTACCAACATGTTTACTCTGAAATCCAAATGCCTCGCGCTGCTCGGCGGCGTACTCTTATCCGCCTCGGCGGTCCTCGCGCAGGACAGCGGTCCTTTGCTCGACGCGCTCGTGCGGAAAGGCATCTTGACGAATCAGGAAGCGGAAGATCTTCGCGCCGATCTCATGCGGGACAACAATACCATTCCGGCCAAGGCCGTCGGCGGCGGTAAGGCGACCGATCGCCTCAGTGTCGGCATGCGCATGCAGGTGCAATACGCCAGCCTCGACACCGATATCAGGAACGCGGCGGTCGGACCGGTGGCCACTGATCACGCCTTCCTTCGCCGGATGTATATCACGTTCAAAGCCGGCGTCGGCGGCAACTGGGGTGCCACGATGACCTACGATCTCGCCGGTGGCAGCTACGACGACGCGATCATCGAGTGGAAACCGACTCCGGACCTCGCGTTCAACTTCGGCCTGCGCAAAGTCAATGTCGCCGCGGAAGAGCGCGGTTCGAGCGGAGACATCCGCGCCATTGAGCGTTCCTCGGTCACCCGTTATTTCGTCGAGTCCAACAACGGTCGTCGCCTCGGCGCCGCCAGCTACCGCATCGGGGCGTTTCTCGACGGCAAGAAGGAGTTCACCCAAACCAACGGCATTGTTTACAGCGCCGCAGTGACCGCACCGGAGCGGAACGAGAGCTTTACGGGCGCCTCGGCGACCGGCGACAACGCGACCAACCGTCCCGCGCTCTGGGGCAATCTCGGCGTCACGGGCAAACTGGCCAACAACGGCACGTGGATCGCGGGTTTTGGCACGGGCTATCTTCCCGATCAGGGCGGCTCGGGCATCACGAATTTCGGCAAGGGTTTCGACCTCAGCCTCTACTCGGTCTACGCCAATGTCACGGCCGGTCGTTTCGGTTTCATGGGCGAGTATCTCACGGCGAAGGTTGAACGTGGTTTCAACGCCACGACTGACGCCAAGCCGAAGGGTTTCTATCTCCAACCCTCGTTCCTGGTGAACGAAAACGTCGAACTCGTCGTCCGCTATGCGGCCCTCGATTCCGATCACCGCGGGGTGACGCTGTCCGATGTGATTCGTTCCTCGCCCAGCGGTGGTACGATGAACAAGTCCGAAGAGTGGTATTTCGGCGGCAACTATTATCTCCGGGGCAACGATCTGAAGCTCCAGCTCGGTCTGGTCTCCGGCAAGACCAAGGACACCCTCAGCGGTGCGCCCGCTGAGGCCAAGGTCATCGGGCTTCGTTCCCAGATGCAGCTCCAGTTCTGAGCAACAACGAAAAATTCAATTCCGTTTCCCATGAATAAAACTCTCCTCCTCCTCGTTGCGGCGATCGCCGCCACCGGCGCTCGCGCCGACTCCAAACTCGTCATCAAGGGGTCCGATACCTTGGGCGCCAAACTCGTGCCGACGTTGGCCGAGGAGTACAAAGCGAAGCATCCCGGGGTTTCCTTTGAGATCGCCGCCGAAGGTTCCACGACCGGCATCACCGCCGTGATCGACGGCACCGCGCAACTCGGCATGAGTTCGCGCCGCGCCAAGCCCACCGAGATGTCGGCCGCGAGTGCGAAGGGCGTGACTTTGAAGCCCATTATCGTGGCCTACGACGGGATGGCGGTGGTCGTGAATGCCAACAGCCCGATCACCAAGCTGTCCAAAAAGCAGGTCGAGCAGATCTTTGCAGGGGACATCACCGACTGGTCTGCGGTGGGCGGCAAGCCCGGCAAGATTTCGATCTACACGCGCAACACCTCGTCCGGCACCTACTCCGACTGGAAGGATCTCGCGATGAACAAGCGCGACTACGCCAAGTCGTCCCAAAAGATGGCCGGCAATGAGCAGATCGCGGCTGAGACGGCCAAGAATCCCTCGGGTATCGGTTACGTCGGCCTCGCCTACATTCACGCCGAAGGGATCAAAGTTGTTCCGGTCGACGGCATTCTCCCCAACAAGGAAACCGTGCAAAACAAGAAATATCCCTACGCCCGTCCGACGTTTTACTACACCAATGGCGAAGCGTCCGGTGAGGCCGCCAAGTTTCTTGAGTTTACCCTCAGTGACGAGGGGCAGAAGATCGCCGAGAAGATTGGCTTTGTTTCGATTCGCTGAGGTTTGATTTCTGTCGGTGAAAACCACGCGCGCCGGATCTTTCCGGCGCGCTTTTTGTTGGGGACCCCCGCCGGGTGGGAGCGGAATGAACGTGGCGGAGACGGAGGCGTCACCATGAGGCCGGGCGGCGCATGGGTTGAAGTTCGCCGCCGAGCAGCGGCAGATCCAGTTTGCGGAGCGCGCCGCCGAGCAACAGTCGGCGCTGTTCCGGCGACAGCCCCGGCTCAAAAACGGCGGTGCGGTAGTCGCGGTAGCCGTCGGCGTTTTCCTGCTGGGCGTTGTAGCGGATCACGCCGTCGAGCGCCTCGTGGATCTGTTGGGGGGTCGTGCCCGGGCCGAGGACGCGGCCGACGTCTCCGCGCAAGTCCTCGATGAGGCGGTTGAATTCCTCCATGCGCTGACGGTGCTCCTCGCCGACGTCGTTGATCCGGGCCGTGATCTTCGCCAGCACAGGATCATCCCGCGAGGGACGCCGCCGCCCGGTCCCCGGCCGCGGCACTAACCGCACCTTGACGCCCTGAGCGTCGATGGCGGTGGCAAAGGCGACCGGATAATCGGCCGGGACCTCGGCGGTGATGGCGTCGACTTTCTCCCGGGTTGCTTTCTGCAGCGCGGTGCGGGCCTCGACGATGGCCATGGTTTGCTGGGTCAGCAGGGGAGTCAGCGGCGACCGGGGCGTTGGGGGTGACAGGCTCGGGAGTTGGATGAGGCCATCGCGGATTTCGTCGGCGAGTGTGTCGAGCTGCGCCAAGGCCGGCGCCTGCCGCTCGGCGAGTGCCTTGACGGCGGCGTTGCGGGTGAAGGCAAAGGTCGCGCGGTCCTGGGCGAGGATCGCGTCAAAAAGCTCCTTTTTGAGCGACGATTTCTTGGTCTCAAACGCAGCGACCTTGGCCGCGATATCCGCCGGCACGTCAGTCGGCAAAATTACGCGGGTGAGAGCCGGTGAGAAAAACAAATACGGCTGCCGCGCCGAAGCCGTGGCGGCATCGTCCGCACCGGAGGTGACCTCGAGGGCGATTTCCCGGAGCAACAGGCGCTGAGCCGGGGCGAGGCCCGCTTGGTAAAACGCGCTGGCCCGCATGACGGCGCCGATTTCGACCGGGGAATCGGCGCGCAGGTTGCGCTCGCCGAGACGCCACTCGCGGAGGGCGCTCCAGTCATCCTCGCCGCGGGCGAACTCGGTCCGGAGTTGTTCCGCGGCGGCTTCGAGCTCGGCGAGGCGCGGCGTCTGGCGTTGCGCGAGGCGCGTGAGCGCGGTGCGGCGCGTCGCGGGTTCGGCGTCCCGGACCGAGCTGACCTCCGCTTGGAGTTCCTCGAGCATGGCATCGCGGGTGACGCGGTAGGCGTCGAGTTTTTGCCGTTTCTTAACGTCGAGGGAGCTGCGGGTCAGACGCGTGCTCAGGACGGCGTAAAACGGCTCGGTCAGGTAGGCGCCGAGTTCCGGAGGCGGCGCGAGGGTTTGTCCCGTCGAAGGAGCGAGGCGAGAAACCGGCCGGTCGAGGGGCGGTGGATTGATCGGAAAAAAGATGGGGACCGGCATGGCGACGGGGACGGTCGCCTCTCTTTCCGTGGGGAAGTTGCGCGGGCTGTCCAGTTGAGCGCGGGATGCCGGCCCGCTGGCCAGGCCGCAGCAAAGGAGCACGAGCGACCGCGAATGCAGCAGGAGGCCGGGCAGGACGCGATTGACGGTCATAGGGGTGGACGCCCGACGCGGTGGACCCAGAAAGGCGCACCTCCGCTTCGGGTGCCGGGCATGCGAGCGAAGCGGGCGGAGGTTTCAACGTAAAAACAGCGAATTTCGAAGGAGAAGAGCCTCGACGTGAGAGGGGGTGTCACGGGAATGTAACAGCGCGTTGCTTGACGCTTGGTTTACCTCCCGGCGTCCTGCTCGGCAACCGCATGAGCGAGTCCAACTCCACCGCTGCACCCGCCGCCTTCGCCGTTCAAAAACGGCGTCTGCGCCTGCTCGGGCTCACCCTAGACGACACGATCAAGGCTTTTTTCGGTGGCAATGCGGTCGTGGCCATCGTGGTGCTGACGCTGATCACGATTTTTCTCCTCCGGGAGGGCCTCGGTTTCTTCACCCAAAACAGCCAGAGCCTGCGGGTTTATCGCCAAGCCGGCCTCGAGTATGTGGATTTCATCCGGGCCGAGGTCGACGACCATACCGCGCTGACCCGCTACCTGTCTGACCTGCGCCTGCGGCAGTTCACCGCGCTGACCGAAACGAAGCAGCTCCCGCTCGAAGAAGCCAATGCGGCGCTCGCGACGTTTGACGCGTTTGCCGACCGGTTTGGCAGCACGGTCGATCCGCTGCGCAGCCTTTTGTCGGACCTCACGGAGCAGGCGACGGCGATCAAGACCAAGTTCATCGTGACGGGGGACAAGAAGGAGGAGCGCCGGCAATTACTCGCGGAAGGCAAGACGGCCGAGGCGGCGGCCGTGCAGATCGAGGAGACGGATTTTGCCGGGGAGCTGAAGCCTTTACTGGCGACTCTGCCGGCCTTCAAGGAAGGCAATCGGGAGTTTGGGCGGGCCTTGCTCGCGACGCTCGATGGGGCGCCGGTCATGCCGGCGCCCGAGTTGGCGGTCAGGATGGGAAAATTGAAGCAGCTGACGCGGGCTTACGTCGCGGGCCTGCCGGCGGTCGAGCACGCCTTGGAGACCTGGGATTACACGCGGCCGATTCCGGCGTGGAAAGCGGTGTCCTCGTTTGTTTTTGGACGCCAGTGGCTGACGGCGAGTTTCTGGCAGGACTGGTATGGGGTCATTCCGTTGTTCATCGGGTCGCTGATGGTTTCGATTGTGGCCCTGGTGCTCGCCGTGCCGCTCGGGGTGGGGGCGGCGATTTACATCAACCAAGTTGCTACCCTCCGGGAGCAGCGAATCATCAAACCGTGCATCGAGTTTATTTCGGCGATCCCCTCGGTGGTGCTCGGTTTTTTCGGGATCGCGGTGCTCGGCCAGGCGTTGCGGGCGCTCTCGCAGGTGTCGTGGCTGTCGTGGATGCCGGGATTTCCCTACAGCGAGCGGCTCAACATTCTGACGGCGGGCTGTCTGCTCGCGCTGATTGCGGTGCCGACGATTTTCACCCTGGCAGAGGACGCGCTCAACAACGTGCCGCGCGCGTTCAAGGAGGCGTCGTTTGCGCTCGGGGCCTCGCGGCTGCAGACGATTGTGAAGATTATCGTGCCGGCCTCGCTGTCGGGGATTATTTCCGCGGTGTTGTTGGGGTTGGGCCGCGTCGTCGGTGAGACGATGGTGGTGTTGCTGTGTGCGGGGAATCGGATCGCGATCCCGGATTTTACGGCCGGTCTGTCGGTGGTGACGCAGCCGGTGCACACGATGACGGGTATCATCGCGCAAGAGATGGGCGAGGTCGTGCGGGGCAGCATTCACTACCGGGCGCTCTTCGTCGTTGGGCTGGTGCTCTTTGCCCTCTCGTTGCTCATCAACTACGTGGCGCAGGGCATCGTGCGTAAATATCGGATTTCCATCGGCTGAACCATGAGCGCCCCGGCCGTCCACCTTTTTCAGAGCCAACCCAATGCCGCCCGGCGTTCGGAACGGGCGGCTTTCTGGTTGTTTCGGGCAGCGACCTATCTCGTGCTGGCCTGCGGGCTGGGCGTTTTCGGGACGATTTTTTTCAAGGGTGCGGGCACGGTGTTCAAGGCGGAAGCGCCGTTCATTAACACGACGTTTTTCACGGACGCGCCGGAGTCGCTGTATATTTTCGAGTTCGAGGGGAAAAAGTATGAGATGGGGGACGGCGCGTTTCGCGCCTTCAAGGAGAAGCATCCGGCCGCCGCCAAGGTGAAGTCGGAAAGCTATGTCTACTCGGCGGGCGGGATTTATCCCTGTATCGTTGGGACCGTCCTGCTGGTGGTCGGGTCGATGACCATCGCACTGGTGCTCGGGGTCTGTGCGGCGATTTATCTGAACGAATATGCACGGGACGGCGTGTTTATCCGTTTTGTGCGGCTGGCGATTTTGAATTTGGCGGGGGTGCCGTCGATTGTGTTCGGGCTGTTTGGGTTTGGCATGTTTGTGATCTATTTTGGGTGGAACGTTTCGCTGCTCGCGGGCTGGTTTACGCTGGCCTTTATGGTCCTTCCGGTGGTCATCACGGCGAGCGAGGAGTCGCTGAAGGCGGTGCCCAAGGGGTTTCGCGAAGGCTCGCTCGCGCTCGGGGCGACGAAGTGGCAGACGATCCGCAAGAATGTGGTGCCTTACGCCCTGCCGGGAATTCTGACCTCCTCGATTCTCGGCATTGCCCGGGTGGCCGGGGAGACGGCGCCGATCATGTTCACCGCCGCCTACGTGGTGCGGGACAAGCTCCCGTGGGACGTCGAGAAAGCCGGCGATTTCTTCTTTCAGGGTGTGATGGCGCTGCCGTATCACATTTACGTCGTGAGTTCGAAGATCCCGCAAAACGACTACACGGAACGCGTGCAATACGGCACGGCCTTTGTCTTTCTTTTGGTTGTGGCGCTGATCGCCGCGAGCTCGATTCTGCTCCGTAACCACCTTCGCAGCCGCTACAAATGGTGACCGTCGCCCCCCTAATCATGGACATTCCTCCTTCCGCTTCCGCCAAGTCCTCGGCGGGCAAGTCCGCGTTCAGTTTGCCGACCGTGGCAGTGCCCTCCGTCTCCGCGCCCGGTGGATTGGCCGCGCCGGCCGGCGAGGCTCTCGTGGACATTTCCCATCTGGATTTTTTCTACCAGACGTCGCAGGCACTGCATGACATTAACCTGAAGATCGAGGCGAAGAAGGTGACGGCGTTCATCGGTCCGTCGGGTTGCGGCAAATCCACTTTGCTCCGCTGTTTGAACCGGATGAACGACCTGATCGACGGCACGCGGGTGGCCCGCGGTACGATCAAGATTCACGGGGTGGACATCTATCAGCCGGACGTCGATGTGATCGAGCTGCGCAAGCGCGTCGGCATGGTGTTCCAGAAGTCGAATCCGTTTCCCAAATCGATCTACGAAAACATCACCTATGGGCTGCGCCTGCAGGGGTTGAATGACAAGGCGAAGCTCGACGCCGTGGTGGAGAAATCGCTCCGCGGGGCCGCGCTCTGGGACGAAGTGAAGGACCGGCTCGATTCGAGCGGGCTGGGTCTGTCGGGCGGACAGCAGCAGCGCCTGTGCATCGCGCGGGCGATCGCGGTGGAGCCCGAGGTGATTTTGATGGACGAGCCATGTTCGGCGCTTGATCCGGTGGCGACGGCCAAGGTCGAGGAGCTCATTCAGGAGCTGCGGGAGCGTTTCACGATCGTGATCGTGACGCACAACATGCAGCAAGCGGCCCGCTGTTCGGACAAAACGGCCTTCTTCTACCTCGGCAAGCTCATCGAGTTTGCCGCCACGCGCGATATTTTCACGAACCCGGCCAACGCGCAGACCGAAGCCTATGTCTCCGGTCGCTTCGGCTGATCCCCTTTCGCCATGACGCACTACAACGAAGAAATGACCCACCTCAAGGAGAGCCTCCTTGCGATGGCGAGCCACGCTGAATCCGCGGTCGCCCGCGCCATGCGCGCCCTGGTGGAGCGGGACGACGAGCTCGCGCGGCAGGTGCAGGCGGACGACAACATCCTCGACCAATACGAAATTGAGATCGACGACACGGCGCTCCATCTGCTCGCCAAGGCCCCGCTCGCGACCGAGCTCCGGCTGATCACGGTCGCGATGAAGATTTCGCAGAATCTGGAGCGGGTGGGCGACGAGGCCGTGACGGTTTCCCGCCGGGTGATCGACTTGGGCACCGAGCCGCAGCTCAAGCCCTACATCGACCTGCCGCGCATGGCGACCATGTCCCTCGAGATGTTGCGCGATGCGATTACGGCGTTCGTCAACCGCGAGCCGGAGAAAGCCCGGGCGGTGATTCCGCGCGACAGCGACGTGGATGATCTTAACCGCCAGCTGCACCGGGAACTTTCCAGCTACATGGTCGAGCGGCCGACGACGATTTCACGTTGCCTGCACCTGATGGTGATTTCCAAGGCGATCGAACGGATTGCCGACCATGCGACGAACATCGCCGAGGAAGTCGTCTATCTTTACGAGGC
>CANHJG010000102.1 GCA_947461205.1 Opitutia bacterium | reverse complement strand
TGAGTTGGGGGCTGCGTTGAGTGGGGTGGGTGCTCGGGATGAGGGTGGAGCGGCGGATGTATGCTTGTTGTGCTGTCCAGTCCATGCTCATTTAAAGATATTGCGAGAAGTTGCCCGGACATTGTATGAGTTGAACGCCAAGGGGATGCTGAATTCCAAGAAGCCGTTGTTGATCGG
This sequence comes from Opitutia bacterium, assembly GCA_947461205.1. Taxonomy (GTDB): domain Bacteria; phylum Verrucomicrobiota; class Verrucomicrobiia; order Opitutales; family Opitutaceae; genus GAS368. The sequence goes on along the minus strand of CANHJG010000102.1, from coordinate 16,939 downwards.
AACGTTATATGCAGCAGGTGGATTTGATTGGATGTGTAGAATTGCCTTTTCGGTGGAGAGGCCGGTTGGATTTACACGGTGGTCACGACCGCTTGTGCTGTTTGGATTACGGTCATTTCCGTATTTGTGTAAGAGTGTGGAAGCGGGTAAAATTACGTTATATGGGAGGTTTCCTCAGCTTCAGACGGCTGTATGTCCTGCCACGCCTTCTGCCAGACATAGTGTCAGGACTTTGGTGGGTAGGGTGCTGCAATGTGCTCAGACTAAAATACATATTGATTTTGTCGGTATTTCATCCGCGAATTCCAATGGGGGAGATGGCGGCGGTCAGATTGCAGATGCCGCATTTTCGTATTTTTCATCGGCTGAGAAGGCGAGGGGTTTGCCGCGCTCTTGCGTGAGCATAGCGGATCTAGCTGATCCTCACTGCACTCTAGGGTTTTTGGGCTGTACCCTCAACTCGACGAATCAACTGCTGCATCCAACGATCATTTTTGATTTATTCAAAACAGGATCTCTCAGCTGGCCTAACGATGGATCTCGCACTCCCTTGCCCCGTTTCTATGCGGATGGCGCCACGCCCGAAGTAGGTAGATTAATCACCGAAATAGGAGCTGTCGAATGCTACCCGATCATTCACACGCTTGATGCATTATTAGCGCCCCAGGGGATGCAGCCTATATCATGCTGCCATGGGGGTGAACCAGTAGGCAGATTCTTCCTTAACGCAGCAGGTAACTCACCGCAAGATCTAGCGCGACGATCCCGCATAACAGATTATGTCACTATTAGGCAATACCGTCCAAGCGCCGATATAAAAATCTGCAGACCTGAATTCAACCTCCGGCCGCTCTTCGAATTCATGCTTTATTTTGGCTTAAGTCGTAATGCACGATTAGGATCAGTATTGAGCCCGGCCTACCGTGATCCCAACGATCCTGCCAAGATCAAGCCCAATACCCAGACTCGATTCTTTCTGGATGATATACCGCATGGATTATGCATTATATTGGGTATTGCTGAATTACTGGGCTTGGACTTAGTGGAGCACATGCCGGAAACATTAAAATTGGTGCGAAAATTACAATCATGGATGGGTAAACAATACGTCCTGCCCGATAACATTCCTAATCTTAGAGTGGTAGCCGATGCAAAGGATTTGAGGGAGACCTCGGCTCCGCAGGCTTTTGGGGTTTATAGTATTGATAATTTTAAGGCGTTTTTGAGGATGAGTCCTTTTGGTATAGATCACCAGTGTTTTATGGAGAATAAGGTTAGATGCAGCCCCCTGTTTAGTCAGGACGGATCTATCCTAAAATCCGCAGTTGAGGAATAAGGGGTTTGATGGAAGGTGCTCGGCTGGGATTAACGGCGCAGACCAACAAGACGGAGGTGATTCACCCGTTGGGCGAAGGGGATTTTAGCTTCGCGGCGCCCTTTCCGCGGTTAGCTCCTGCGCAACGTCTGGATGCTTTTAGTCCGATGAGCGGCCGGCGGAAGATGGAGGCAGACGGAGCAAGCGAGTGTCCTACCCAGCGGGGAAACGGGGTTGCCTACTGCGTCGATTTTCGCCGGTAGGTGGCGAGGTAGTGGGAGGAGCCGGCGGTGGTGGCGAAGGCGGTGGGGGTGGTGCCGTCCAGGCCGTAGCAGACGCGGAGGCGGTCGCCGACGAGCTGGTAAATACACGGGATCGTGCGGCCGGCGTTGGGGCCTTTCGCGCCGAGGAGAATCAGCGTGGCGTGCGGCTCGGAGGACGAGCGCGAGTAGGTGCCCTGGTCGGCGAGTTCGCCGGCGAAATGGACGTGGTAGGTCTCGGTCCTGAAGTGCAATTCGACGCGGAGGGCGAGGAGGTCGGAGGAGGGTTCCCCGCCGCTTTCGGCGCGGACCATTTCCCAGATGCCGTGGAGAGGGGCGGTGGACATGAGTGGTGCGGGAAAAGCAGAAAGGGAAGTGTGGGGGGGGGCGAGTCGCGCGGAGCGGGGGCAGAGGGATTGCATCGTCGCGGGGCTGCCCGCAATGACAACCGCGCCCTACTCCCCTTCAGGGGACGAGGACGGGAGGGATTTTTTTGCCTTCGCGCCGAGGGTTTTGAGGTCTTCGACCTGGGCGAGAAGATTGCCGGGGCCGGTCTTCAGTTTGCCGAGGGCGCCGTCGTAACTTTCGCGGAGGCGGGCGAGGTGTTTGCCGATGTCCTCGAGGTCGGCGAAGAGGCCGGCGAATTTGTCGTAGAGCAGGCCGCCGCGGGTGGCGATCGCCTGCACGTTTTTCGTCTGCCGGTCCTGTTTCCAGAGGCTGGCAACGGTCTTGAGGGTGACGAGGAGGGTGGGGGCGGTGCAGAGAATCACCCGGCGATCGAAGGCCCACTCGTAGAGCGTGCGGTCGTTTTCGGCGGCGAGGATGAAGGCGGGTTCGAGGGGGACGAACATGAGCACGTAGTCGGGCGTGATGAGTTTGCCGGTGTCTTCGTATTGTTTGGCGCTGAGTTGCTCGACGTGGGTGCGGACGGCGGCGGCGTGCTCGCGCGTGGCGGCGAGGCGGGTGGTGTCGTCGGGGGCGTTGACCGCGCGTTCGTAGGCGACGAGGGACACTTTCGAGTCGATGACGAGGTGGCGGGCGTCGGGGAGGCGAAGGAGGACGTCGGGGCGGAGGCGGCGGCCGTCGGCGGTGGTGAGCGATTCCTGGGTGAGGTAGTCCTGACCTTTGAGGAGCCCGGCGGATTCGAGGAGGCGGTCGAGGATGAGTTCGCCCCAGGCACCGCGGGCCTGTGATTGGCCCTTGAGGGCGGTGGTCAGGGCGTGGGCTTCGTCGGTGATGCGGGTGTTGAGGAGGCGGAGCTGTTCGATCTGGGCTTTGAGGGCGGAGCGGTCGTCGCTCTCGGTTTTGTAGACGGTGTCCACGCGTTCGCGGAAATCGGCGAGCTGCTGGCGGACGGGATGGAGGAGGGCCTCGACTTGGGTCTTGTTGTGGTCGGTAAATTTAGCGGATTTTTCTTCGAGGAGGCGGGAGGCGATGGCTTGGAATTCGGTCTGGAGGGTCGCCTTGAGTTTCTCGGCGTCGGCGAGGTAGCGGGCGGCCAGGGTCTCGCGCTCGAGGAGGCGTTGTTGTTCGGCGGCGAGCTGGGCGGCGAACGAGGCGCGGTCGGCGGCGAGATTGGCGGAGAGTTGCGCGTTGAGCGAGGCGAGGTGAGCGAGGTCGGTGCGGGCGGTGGCGAGTTCGGCGGCGAGCCGTTCGCGGTCGGCGTGGGCGGCGTTCAGTTCCGCGGTGCGGGCTGCGTCACGGCCGCGGAGGAAGAGCCAGGTGAAGACGCCGGCGAGCGCAGCGGCGGCCAAAGCGATGACGGTAAGAAGCACGGCGACGACTGTCGGGAGAGGGTTTCTGCAAATCAATGCCGGATGCAGGCCTTGACTCCGGAAATCGCTCCACGCAGGGCGTCAGCGACCGGGGGTCCGGGTGTTCGGGATGCGCGGAGGATCGAGCGTCTCATGGCCGATGAGACGCTCGGCGCGGTGAACGCCGTGCCGACGAGCGCCCGCTGGGGATTTGCGGGGGAGCCATCGGCGGCGACGCGGCGCGAATGGATGGTCGGATCGGTGCCGGGTTGGCTTTCGCCCGACGTGTAGCTTCAAGCCTGCGCCGAAAACAGTTCCGCGATGACGTCTTCGAGGGGGACGTCTTCGATCGTGATGTCGGCGACGGGGCCGGTGCGGAGGATTTCCTGGGAGACGGCGACGACGTTCTCGCCGGGGACGCGCAAAGTGAACTTGCCGTCGTCGGCGCGGGTGGTGGTGCCGAAGGACGACTGCCACGTGTCGGGGAAGGCCAGGCCGGCGCCCGGGAGGAAGGTGATGATTTTCTTGCGGGCGCCGCCGGCGCTCTCGAGCCGGTCGAGCGCGCCGTCGTAGATTTTTGCGCCTTGGTGGATTACGATTACGCGTTCGCAGAGTTCCTTGATGTCGGCCATGTAGTGGCTCGTGAGGAGAATCGTGACGCGATACTTGCGGTTGTAGTCGCGGAGGAACTGGCGGACGGCGCGTTGGGAGACGACGTCGAGGCCGATGGTCGGTTCGTCCAGAAAGAGGACGCGCGGGCGGTGGAGGAGTGCGGCGATGAGTTCCATCTTCATGCGCTCGCCGAGGGAGAGTTCGCGCACCATCACGTTGAGTTTGGCGCGGACGGTGAGGAGGTCGACGAGCTCGTCGAGCGTGGTTTTGAATTGAGCTTCGGGGATGGCGTAGATCGCGCGGAGGAGGTTGAACGACTCGATGGCGGGGAGGTCCCACCAGAGCTGGTTTTTTTGGCCGAGGACGAGGGCGAAGAGGCGGCGGTAGGCGTTTTCGCGTTTCGTGGGATCGAAACCGGCGACGCGGGCGGTGCCGCTCGTCGGGTAGATGAGGCCCGAGAGCATTTTGAGCGTGGTGGTCTTGCCGGCGCCGTTGGGTCCGAGGAAGCCGACGAACTCGCCCTCTGCGATGGTGAACGAGATGTCTTTCGCCGCGGCCGTCTCCTCGAATTCACGTTTGAACAGGCCCTTCACGCCGCCCCAGAAACCGGGGGCTTTTTTGTAGGTGCGGAAGACGCGGGTGAGATGGCTGACTTCGATCATGGTGAGGGAGGAGCGTGCTTGCACGCGATGGTTTGGAAACAGGAAAACGCAGGTTGCCGGGAGGGAGGAGCTCGCTGGCGAGCGAGGGGTTGCGGAAATCGCTCGCAAGCGAGCTCCTACCTCAGAGCAGCCACTCCGGGTAGGTGCGCTCGGTATTGAGCTCTCCTTTGAACCACGACCAATCGTCATCGCAGCAGTAATACCACGCCCAGCGGTCGCCCGTGGCACAGAGGCCGGCGCGATCGGGGTTGAGGAAAATGGAGCGGAAGAGCGCGAGGCGATCCTCGTCGGGGCGCACGTGGTGGTCGTAGAAATCGCGTTCCCACGCAAGAGAGGCGGCGCAGTTCGCGGCGACGGCTCGGAGTGACGCCTGGGTTTTCGGTTTCAGACGGCCGACGGATTGGCCAAGGGTCAGGCGCCCGCCAAGGACCGCGAGGGCGTGAAGGTGGTCGGGCATCACGACAGCGCAGCGGAGTTGCCACGTGCCGTCGGCATCCATCGCGCGCAGCGCAGTGAGGATGGCGGTCGCGACGGCGGGCGAAGTGAGGCCGGGGCGTTTTTCGTCGGTGCAGACGGTGAGAAAATAGTCCGTGTGCGGAAGCGAGACGCGGCCGCGGCGCAGAGCCGCATGGCCTTTGGTCGGATCGCGCATGGCTCGGAGTGGAGGAGCGCGCCTGCGCGCGATGGCTAGAAAAATCGAAAATCCCTTCTACGGCGGAGTTTTTGAATCTCTGAAATCGCTCGCAAGCGAGCGCCTACCTGGCGAACCGTCAGCCCTGGGTGAAGGCGGGGAGTTTCACGATCTTGCCGCCAGCGAGGGCGGATTGGTGGGCGCAGAGGCCGACGCAGGTCCAGTTGGCGGACTTCACGGCGTTGACGGAGCATTCGCGGCCCTCGACGAGGGCAGTGATGAACTCGTGGGCGAGGTGCGGGTGCGAGCCGCCGTGGCCGGCGCCCTGGGTGAAGCTGAGGTGTGTTTTCTTGCCGAGGTCGTAGACGCCCTTCGTCGTGAATTTCCGGATGCCGGCGGGCAGGCGCTTGGCGTAGTCGGGCACCGTGATTTTTTTGGGGATCTTGTGCTCGGCGAGCTTCGCGGTGTGGAGGACGTGTTGCTCGCCTTCGACGAGCGACCATTCGAAGGATTTTTTGGAACCGTAGACGTCGATGCTTTCGCGGTATTGGCGCGCGGTGTCGAAGAGGGAGCGGATGATGCGGGCGGTGAGATCGGAGTCCTTGAACTTGATGTGGGCGGTCTCGACCGCGAAGGGGGAGCGGTATTTCGCGACGAGCTCGGGGCGGATCGTGCCGGAGCCGAAGCAGGAGACATATTCGGCGGTGGCATCGGTGAGCGCGAGCATGGGGCCGACGCAGTGCGTGGCATACCACATGGGCGGGAGGCCGGGCCAGTAGTTCGGCCAGCCGTCCATGTCCTGCTGGTGGCTGGCCTGGAGAAACTGGATTTTGCCGAGGTCGCCGCGGTCGTAGAGTTCTTTGACGTAGAGGTATTCGCGAGCGTAGACGACGGTCTCCATCATCATGTAGCGGAGGCCGGTCTTTTTAGTGAGATCGACGATGCGTTTGCAGTCGGCGATGGAGGTGGCCATCGGGACGGTGCAGGCGACGTGTTTGCCGGCCTGGAGGGCCTTGATGGATTGTTCGGCGTGATCGGGGATGGGGGTGTTGATGTGGATCGCGTCGATCTCGGGATCGCGGAGCAGTTCATCGTAGTCGGTGTAGCCTTTGGGGATGCCGAAGGCGTCCTGGATAGACTTGAGTTTCTTTGGGTCGCGTTGGCAGACGGCGAAGAGGTGCGCGTTGGGGTGGGCCTGGTAGATCGGAATGAATTCGGCGCCGAAACCGAGGCCGATGATGGCGATGTTGATTTTTTTGCTCATGGAGGGGGAATGGGTTTGGGTTTTGGGTCTGGGGTCGAGCGCCAGCGAGTTGGCGGCCTACGGGGGAGGGGAGGAGGGGAGCGCCAGCAAGCTGGCGGCCTACGGGAGAAAATTATTTCAGGGTTTGGAGGAAGGCTTCGAGGTCAGAGATTTCTTGGGGGCTGAAGATATCGCCCATCGGGGGCATGGGGGAGATCTTGCCGTATTGCTCGAAGCCTTTCGCGATGACCTTGCTCGGTTCGAGGAGGCTTTCGCGGATGTAGGCGGGGGTGGCGCGGGTGGCGAGGCCGTCGAGCGCGGGTCCGACGGCGCTGCCCTGGCCTTTGAGCATGTGGCAGAGGACGCAGGCGGCGGGATGTTGGTGGAAAATCTGTGCGCCGCGCTTGGGATCGGCGGCGGCTAGCTTGGTGCCATCGTCGACGAGCGTGAGTTCGGTGAGGCGCACGTCGTCGAAGAAGGCGTCGCCGCGGGCGACGTGGAGGACGTTGACGGAGGCGGTGGTGAGCGCGCCGCTGTTGAATTCGAGTTCGACCTCGGACCAATCGGTGTCGCGGCGGCGGATGATCTCGGTCTCGAGGCGGGCGCCGTGGAGGTTAAGGCTGACGCGGCCGGAGAGGGTGTGGGTTTTGATCCAACCGGCGAGGCGGTATTGAGTGTTGGGCTTGAGCGGGACGTTGGCGTGGAGACTGGTGTCGGCGTCGCCGCGCGTGATGACGCGGAGGGCTTGTTGGCCGCTGTGAATTTCCTTGGGGGTGGTGACGAGGGACCATGCGGCGGTGGTGTTGCCCTCGCGGGTGCCGTAGTCGCGGCGGGTCCAGCCCTCGGGGAGACCGTTGGGGCCGGCGATTTCGAAGCCGGGGTTGGGGAGGAGATTGGGGCCTTCGCGAAAGAGGGTGGCGCCATGGACTTTGCCGAGGAGGCGGGTGGCCTCGCGGAGCCACTCGTCACTTTGGTTGGCAGGGTTGCGGACGAGGGCGGTGACGACGGTTTTGATCTGCGGGGTCGTGGGGAATTCGGCGAGCTTGGCGAAGGCGGCGAGGCGCGTGAGGGGGTCAGCATCGCTGATGACGGCGGAGGCGAAGTAGAGGGCGACGGCGGCGGCATCGCGGCCGAGGGCGCGGGTGGCGTTGCGGCGGACGGCGGCGTCGGGGTGAGCGAGCGCGCCGCGGTGGGTGGTCGCGTCGAGTTGGCCGAGGCCGTGGAGCGTCCAGAGGGCGTGGAGGGCTGGGAGGGGGGCGGTGCCGGCGATGGCCCGCTTCAGCGCGGGTGCGGCGTCGGTGCGTTGGCCTTCGACGAGGAGGCGTTGCGCGGTGAGGCGCCAGAATTGGCTGCCGCTGCCGAGGGCGGCGACGAGTTGGGCGGTGGTGGCGCCTTTGAGCGAGGAGATCGCGGCGGGTTTGGCCTGGTTCCAGACGACGCGGTAAATGCGGCCGCGGCCGTGGTCGCGGAGGGGGTTTTCGTGGGCGCCACCGACGCCGGTTTTGGCGGCGTAGCCGCCGCGCTCGGGGCTGGGCGTGGGGTTATGCTGGATGATGTAGTTCTGCCAATCGGAGAACCACACCGCGCCGTCGGGGCCGACCTCGGCGAAGACGGGCGACATCCACTCATCGCTGCTCGCGACGAGGTTGAAGGCGTCGTGGGCGGTGTAGCCGGCGCCGTCGCGCTGCACGTCGAAGAGCGCGATCGTCTTCATCGTGGGCTCGCAGATCATGGCCTTGCCCTGCAGGCGGGCGGGGAGGTTGTCGGAGTAAATGAAGGCGCTGCCGGCGGCGGCGGTGTAGCCGCCCATGACGTCGACCTGGCGGAAGTTCGGCGTGAGGGTGTGGGTCTTATCCTCGGTGTTGATGCGCTTGGCGGTCATGGCGCGCGTGCCTTTGGGGACGATGGAGGCGGGAATGCCGCCGAAGAAAATGGGGGCGTTGTTGGCGGTGCCGCCGAATTGGTCGCCAAACTCGTTGGCGCTGTGGCCCCACGTGTTGTTGGTGAACTGGTGGAGAAACTCGAGGGCGGAGCCGTCCGCTTTGAAGCGATACGTGCCCTGCGCGAATTGTTTCTCGACCCCGCCGACGGTGCCTTTGAAGCCGGAGTAGCCGACGGCGCCGTAGAGCCAGTTGTCGTAGCCGTAGTGGAGATTATTGGCCTGCGCGTGGGTGTCGTTGATGCCCCAACCGGTCATGATTTCGGTGCGGACGTCGGCGCGGTCGTCGCCGTTGGTGTCTTTGAGGAAGAGGAAACGCGGAGACTGGGCGACGACGATACCGCCGTTGGCGAAGGTGAAACCGGTGGGGATGTTGAGGCGGTCGGCGAAGAGGGTGAACTTGTCGGCGCGGCCGTCGCCGTCGGTGTCTTCGCAAATTTTGATGGTGTCGGTGCCGAGGCCGTCGGGTTTTACGTCGTGGGGGTAGTCGCGGGCTTCGGCGATCCAGAGGCGGCCGCGGTCGTCCCAGGCGAGGAAGATGGGCTTGGCGATATCGGGCTCGGCGGCGAAGAGTTCGAGGCGGAGATCGGGGGCGACCTGGGTGCGTTCGGTGCTGCCTTTGACGCCGAGCGGAAACTGGAAGGTGACGGGCTGGGTGCGTTTCTCGTAGTTGGCGATGGTGGGGCGGGCTTCGCGTTGCTCGGGCTCGCGTTGGGCGACGAATTTTTCCCACGCGGCGACGCGGTCGCGGCCGACGGCGGCGAGGAGTTTGGGTTTCGCGGCGAGCGCGTAGTCGGCGGCGGTGGGGTCGCCGAGGGCGGAGGCGGCGAGGCGCTTCGCGGCGGGGACGGCGGCGAGGGTGCGCGCGTGGCTGGCGGCGGGGGCGTCGAGGACGACGAGGTCGAACGTGGCGGCGAACTCGGGCGTGGCGGCGGCGGGATCGGAGACGTAGTCGAACCAGATTGCATCGCGGCCGAGGTCGCGCATGAGCACGTGGGCGGTCATGCGCGGGGTGCGGTCGGCGGTCCCGAGGTAGAGGACGCGGATGGGGTGGGCGGCGCAGGGCAGTGCGAGCAGGAGGAGGGCGGCGAGTCGGAACAGGGGCATGGGTGAGGTTGGGGGAAACAATGGCGGCGGAGCAAGCGGGCGGTGCGCCGGAGAGTCAGAAAACAGGACTCACCGGCGGCCGCGCGGCGCGGGGCTCAGGGCTGAGGGAGCGGGACCTGGCTGGTGGTGCGCAGGTAGGCGAGGAGGTCGCGGACTTCGTCGTTCGAGAGCGCTTTGAGCAGGCCTTCGGGCATGAGGGAAATCGGCGATTTCTCGCGGGAGAGGATGTCCGCTTTGGCGATGATGGTGTCCTGGCCGACGAGACGGAGCGTGAGTTGCTGGGCGTCTTCGGCGGCGGCGTTGCCGGAGAGGGTGCGGCCGTCGCGGGTGGTGACGGTGACGAGTTGGTAGGCCTCGCTCATGACTTCGCTGGGGTTGACGATCTGACTGAGGATATAGTCGAGATTGGCGCGGTTGGAGCCGGTGAGATCGGGGCCAAGGTTGCCGCCGGCGCCGTAAAGCATGTGGCAGGCGGAGCAGGTGCGCTCGAAGAGGGCGCGACCGTGCGAGGGTTTGGCGCGGGCGAACTCGGCGTCGGTGAGGAGGCGCTGGTAGTTCGCGATGTCGGCCTGTTTGTCGGCGGCGGGCGCGGTGAGCGGGCCCCAGAAGTCAACGAACGAGGGTCCGAGCACGCGCGAGAGTTGGCGGGCGTCGAAGGCGGTGACGTCGCGTTTCGGAATGGTGTTTTGGGTGAGCGCAGCGAGGAGCGCCCGCGCGGTGGTTTGCCGGCCGGAGAGCGTCAGAATGGCTTCGGCGCGGTCGGCGGCGTCGAGCGCGGCGTAGCGGGCGAGGAGATTTTGGGCGACGCGCGGATCGTCGAATGCAGCGAGCGCGCGGATGGCGTCGCGCCGCAGGGGCGCTTCGTCGAGGAGCGAGAGCGTGGTGGGCAGGGACGCGACGTAGGCATCGCGGGCGAAACCGCGGAGGATGTCGCGGCGACGTTCAACGGGAGCGGTACGGTCTTGGAGGACCGCGAGCTGGGAGGCGGCGGCCTTGGTATCGCCGAGGAGCTGACTCACCTGAGTGACGAGTTCGCGCAGTTTGGCGTCACCGGTGGCGACGAGCGCCGCGGCGGTGGAGTCCCAGTTTTTCGGCGGGCTCGTCTCGCGGCGGCTGAGGGAGGCGAGCCCGTCGCGCAGGCCGTGGAGGAGGGCGAGCCGGATGGTGGGTGAGGAGGAGGTCGCGAGGGTGGCGGCGACGGCTTCGAGTTGTTGGGCGGCGACGGCGCGGCGGGCGAACCACTGGGTGAGTTGCGGGATGGCGCTGCCTGCGGCGATGGCGAGGGCCCGGGGAGCGTCGACGGGAACGAGGGATTCGACGCCGGACCAAATCAGTTTCGGGAGATTGTGGTCGGCGGTGTCTTCGGCGTGGGCGACGAGGCCTTGCGCGATTGGCCAACGCTGCGCGAGCGGGATGCGCTGCAGCGCGGAGGCGAGGTAGAGTCGCACGACGGGCGAGGGATCGGAGACAGCCATGGCGGCGAATTTCTTGAGTGCGGCGGGGCCGACGGAATGGTCCTCGCCGAGCAGTTGGATGGCCCAGCCGCGAATGTAAGCCTCCGGGTGATCGAGGAGCGGGAGCAGGCGATCGGCGGGGAGATTTTTGGTGACGTGCAGTGCCCAGAGGGCGCGGAGTTTTTGCGCGGCGGTGCTCGATTGGGCGAACAGGTCCCAGAGGCGCGCGGGCACGGCGGCATCGAGGCGGCCCTCGGCGGCGCGCTGCTGGAGGATCACGCGGGCGCGGCGGCTATACCAGTCGTTGCGATGCGGGAGGAGCGCGACGAGCTCGAGGTCGGACTGGGCGGCGAGGTTGAGGTTGGCTTTGCCGGCGAGGCCCTTGGGGGCGAGGCGGAAGATGCGGCCGGTTTCTTTCTCGGTGAGCGAGTTGCCGCAGATGTCACCGTCGTGCCAGTCGAGCACGTAGACGGCGCCATCGGGCCCGATCTCGATGCTGAAGCCGACCCAGGCGGCGTCGTTGGCGAGGAGCGTATCGTCGCCGTGTTGGCCGACGAAGCCGGAGCCTTTGGGCACGAGCGTATCGGTGAGCACGGCGTGCTCGTGAATGTTGGCCATGAAAATCCGGTCGCGATACTCGCGCGGGAATTCATCGGCGAGGTAGATGCGGGCGCCGCCGTGGGCGGAGCGGTGACGGTGGTCGGCGATGGTCTTGATATCGTCGTAGATGGCGGGGTTGATGTGTTTGCCGCCCTGGCGGTGGTAGATGCCGCCGGGGATGACGTGCCAGAGGTGCGGAATCACGCAGGCGGTGATGAACATTTGACCGTGGTCGTCGAAATCGAGGCCCCAGGGATTACTGAAACCGTGCGCGACAATTTCGAAGCGGTCCTTCGTCGGATGATAGCGCCAGACGCCTCCGTCGAGGTATTGGCCGTCGAGCACGGGAATTTTCTCGGGGAATGGCTCGCCCTTTTTGAAGAGTTTTCCGCCATCGGCCGGTTTGCCGACCGTCGAGCGGGTCGCGAAGCCCTGGCAGCCATAGAGCCAGCCATCGGGCCCCCAGTTGAGGCTGTTGAGCGTTTCATGGCGGTCTTGGATGCCCCAGCCGGTGAGGCGAATCTCGATGGCGGAGTCGGCCTGGTCGTCGCGGTTCTTGTCTGGGACGAAGAGGAGATTGGGGGGCGCGCCGAGCCAGAGACCGTCGAAGCCGACGGCGATGGCGGCGGGAAACGGGATGCCTTCGACGAAAACCTTGCGGGTGTCGAATTTCCCGTCGCCGTCGGTGTCTTCGAGAATGACGATGCGGCTGTCGCCGTGGTTGGCGAAGCCGGTCTTGCGGGTTTCGTAGTCGCGATTTTCTGCGACCCACATGCGCCCGCGGTCATCCCAGCAGAAGGCCATCGGCTGGGTGATCATGGGTTCGGCGGCGGCGAGTTTTGCTTCAAAGCCGGCGGGGACGGACATTTTGGCGGCGGCCTGTTCGCCGGTGAGGAAGGTCGCCCTCAGGCCCTCGGCTTTGGCGAGGTTCCAAAGCACGGCGTCGCCGTAAGGGCCCACCTGACCGGAGAAGGCCTTCCACGCCTCGGTGAGCGCGAGGTCGTTGACGGCGCCGCTGTAGACGACGAGTTGGTGGCGGATCGTTTCGGTTTTCCCTTTCGCGATGGACCAATCGCCGGAGATGGCGCGGCTCGGGCCGATGCCCAGCTGGCCGTCGACGCGCCAAGGGAGCGGGTAGCCGGAGTTCTTCGGATGATCGAACACGGCGATGTGCGCCTGATCGGTGCGGCCCTCGAGCTTGAGGCCGACGTCGACCCAGAGGGCGCGCTGGCCGGTGGCGCGGTTGTCGCGCTGGCGGTTGCTGTTGACCACGCCGCCCTCCATGCCGGCTCGCCACGGCATGCGGACGAAGAGCCCGCCGTAGTCGTAGTTCGCGACGGTGAGATCGATGAGGCCTTCGCCCTGCCACTCGAGATCGAGGAGGTAGCGGTCGCCGGAGTCGCGCATGGTCCACGTCTGCGTCTCGGCCATGATCGGCTGGCCGGCTTCGTCGAGGAGATGGTAGACGGTGGACCACTTCACCGTGCTGCCGTGCTCGGCGAGGATGGCGCTGGAGATGCGGCGCCAGTAGCCGTTGGCAGGATGGTGGAAATAGTCGCGGCCGTTGAGGCGCGTGAGGCCCCAGTAGATGCCGGTCTGGTGCTTGTGGTGGCCGGGGCTGAATTCGGTGAGGACGCTTTTCCCGTCGGGCGAGACGATAGGGTGCAGATAGGGGCGGAAATCGGGTTTCGCGTTCTGCGTGAGGATGGGGGCGGGGACGTTGTCACGATAGACGGAGATCGTGTGCGTGCTGGCGTCCTGACGCAGCGTGAGGTGGGCAGCCAGAGCGAACGGCCCGGTGGCGGTGACCAGAAGGGCGCGGATGAAATGGAGGAGAAGGGGCATCGTGGGGACGACTTGGGGAAGGAAAGGAATGGAGCGGTGTGTCGGGCGCGCGGTGCGCACGGTGGAGCGGGCCGAAAAAGGAGCGAGGCGAATGGGTGAGAGACAGTCAGATTGGCGGAGACGAGTGCTTTCAGTCGAGCGGGGCTTTTTCGAAAGGGGTGGGCTTGACCCAGGCGGGGGGTGATTTTTTACGGCCCGGGTAGCGTGCCTGGAACGGGCGCTGGCGGGATTAGAGCAAGGGTAGTTTCTCGCAGTCGGGCCTCGTCGCGAGGGGAAGGTGTCCGGGTGGAGCAGCGATTTCAGGCACCGGGACAGCATTTCGATTGGCCGGCGTAGCCGATAAATTTCCCGGAGTTGAAGTGCCGTCGCCTGAGCGGGGGACAAGGCCGTGATGGTCGAGATGATTTCCCGTTTCCGAGTGCGCGCCGCGGCGTGCGGAGCGTTGCGGCCGCGCATCAACGCCTCGCTCTGCCGCGCGGAATTTTCGAAGGCTCGCGGCCACGGCGTCAATCAACCGGGCCCCTCCTTCTCCTCGTGCAGCGGCCGCGGTGTTTCCCTGCCGCGAAAAATACCGCCAAAGGCCAAGAAAGGTCATTATCTATTAATGCCTGTGGGTTTCATGGGTGGGCGCGAAGCAGGGCAAGGCTCAGCGGGCGGCGAACGAGCGGGCGGTGACGGGCGCCGTGGGGGCGGCGAGTTGTCACGGCAGCGATGCGGGTGATTTGCGGCGGAAGACGGAGTGGCGGGCCTCGAAGTCGTTCCAGCGGTGGCCGGGCAGGAAGGGGCTGGCGGCGAGTTGCGCGTTGACGCCGGGGAGGGCCACGAAGCGGTCGTTGTTGAGCACAGGATTATCGAGGAACGCGGGGCGGATGAGTTCGTAGGGGCGGAGCACCAGCCACTGCGGTCGGTGCGGCGCGATCACCGCCGGGTCGTTGCGGGCGCCGGCGCGGACCGCGCGGACGACTTCCGGGGAACTCAGGCCGGGGAAGTCGTAAGTTTTGAGGCGGGAAAAATAGCCGATGGAGCCGAGTGGTTAGAGAAACACGGTGTCGCTGGGCGCGGCGTGGGCGCGCAACCATTCGCCGACGGGGCGGCGGGCGCCGTTTTCCACGACGAGTTGTTGGACGCGCACCTACCAGGCGACGCAGGCGAGAATCGCGCCGTGGACGAAGATGGCGAGCACGCACCCGATGCGGATCGTGCTGGCCGCGGCCGGACGCGCGCCGACCGCCGGGTGGCGGTAAAGGGTGTCGACGGGGAAGGCGAGGACGAGGCTGGCGAGCAAGGTCCAAGGCGGCACATAGCACGGAAAGAGCACGAAGGAACACAGGTAGAACGTGCCGACGAAGAGGGTGAGCGAGAACCGCCGGGCCACCGCCGAGAGGCGGGGCGCGAGCCACCCGAAGACCGCGACGAGCGTCAGCGAGCGGGCGAAAAACCAGACGAGGGCGGGCCACCCGCCGAACTCCGCGTAGGTGGGGAGAAAGAAATTTCCGGTGAGGCTCTTGCCCGAGAGGATGGGGAGCGGCACGAGCGCGCGGTCGAGCAGGTGCGCGGGCGGCGTGACGGCGGATTTGGCGACGATGGTGTGGGGCACGGGAGAGCCGTAATACCACCAGGCCCCGGCGAACCACGGCAGATAGAGGAGTCCGCCGAGGCGGGCGCCGCGCCACAACCGCGCCCACGACACGTTCGAAGGGGCGCGGGCACTACGGCGGAACAGGAGGTGCGGCACCAGCAGGGCGGCCGCGAGAATGAACGCGTCGGGGGGGCCACATGAGGCCGCCGAACGCGAGGGCGAGGCGGGTGGTGGCGGGACCGGCGGGCGCTTCGAGTTCGGTCCACAGCAGGGCGACAAAGAAAAGGAGAATGGCGGTCTCCAGGCCGTTGATGGAAAAGTCCGTGAGCTTGGCGTCGGCGAGCAGGAGACCGAAAAACACGAAACGGCCGAGCGGACCGAGACCGAGGGGGTCGAAGCGGCGCCAGAGCAATGCGGCCGCGCCGGCGAGGAGACCGGCGCTCAGGCCGCGGAACAGCCAGAGGGCGAGCTCTTCGCGGTCGGGTCCGGCGAGGACGGTGCAGAGGGCGGGCAGCAGAGTGCCGAGCGGGGAGGTGAAGGTGTGCGGGCGTTCGTCCGAGGTGAAGACGAGGCCGTGGCGTCGATGAGATTACGGCTGGCGCGCAGGGTGATGAAATCGTCTTCCCACGCGTGGTGAGTGAACGCCGCAAAGACCAGCGGAACGAAAAAAGCCAGAGCGGCGACCGAGCCTTTTGCGCGGAAGGAGAAGATTACTCCGTCATACTGGACGGCGGAGGCCGGCGCCCAAATCGTTTTCGCCGGGTGCGCGTTTTCCGCACGACCGGGCCCGTCAAGGTGTGCGCGGAGCGCCGGGGCTCAGGCGAGCAGCGGTTTAATCACGTGGCCGTGGACATCCGTCAGGCGGCGGTCGATGCCGTTATGGCGGAAGGTGAGGCGCGTGTGGTCGAGCCCGAGCTGGTGGAGAATCGTGGCGTGGATGTCGTAGACGGTGGTCGGGCTCGTGCGGTCGAGCGGCTTATAACCCCAGAGGTCGCTCTCGCCGTGGGTGACGCCGCCCTTGATGCCGCCGCCGCAGAGCCAATTCGTGAAGACGAACGGATTGTGGTCGCGGCCTTTGCCGCCCTGCGACGAGGGCATGCGGCCGAACTCGGTGGTCCAGAGGATGAGCGTGTCCTCGAGCAGACCGCGCTGCTTGAGGTCCTGGATGAAGGCGGCGGCGCCGCGCGCCATGCCGAGCGCGAGCGGGCCGTGGTCGCGTTTCACGTCCTCGTGCGAGTCCCAATTGCGGCGCGGAAAACTGTTGTCGTTGCCGCTCCAGATTTGGACGAAACGCACGCCGCGCTCGAGCAGGCGGCGGGCGGCGAGACATTTTTGGGAAAAATGAAACGCTTCCTCGTCGGCGCTGATTTCCTTCGGCCAAGTCTGCGGGCCGCGGTCGAGACCGTAGAGTTTCAGGACGTGCGCGGGCTCGGCCTTAAGATTGAGCGCCTCGGGGGCCGCGAGCTGCATGCGCGCGGCGAGCTCGTAACTGCGGATACGGGCGTCGAGCCGCTGGTCGCCCTCGCGCGTCGCGGCGTGCTGGCGGTTGAGGTCGGCCATGAGGCGGTGCGCCGCGGCCTCGCCGCCGGGGGTGACGAATTTGCCGGCGGCATGGGGGAAAAGATCGGCGACCGGCGCATCGCTCCCCGGAAAAATGATCGTGCCGCTGTGCTGGGAGGGGAGGAAGGCGGCGTCCCAATTCTTCACGCCGTTGGAGGCGAAGCCGCGGTGGTCGGGGAGCACGACGAAGGTGGGCAGGTTTTCGTTGAGCGAGCCGAGGCCGTAGCTGACCCAGCAGCCGGCGCCGGGGAAGCCGGGCAATTGAAAACCGGTGGACTGGAGGAGCGTGGCGGCGCTGTGGACGCCGGACTTACCGACCATATTGTGGACGAAGGCGAGGTCGTCGACGACGCCGCCGAGTGGGGCGACGACTTCGCT
>CANHJG010000101.1 GCA_947461205.1 Opitutia bacterium | reverse complement strand
TGGTTTTGGCGGGAGGCGGGTTGAATTCGGGTTTGGCGGGATCGTGGTGGGGATTGGGCGTGGGCATCTGCGCGCCGACCGCTCGGCGCCACGCGTGCAGACGATCGCGAAGTTCCGCGGTTTTCTTCGGCTGGGCGGCGGCGAGATCGGTTTTCTCCCCGGGGTCGTCGCGGAGGTGGTAGAGCTCGACGTGCAGGTCGTTGAAGAACTCGATCAGCTTGAAATCCCCCGAGCGAACTGCGCCGTAGGGCATCGCGCCGCCAAGTTGATAGTGTTGGTGGTGCGGGTAGTGCCAGAAGAGCGTGTCGCGGGCGGGTTTCGTGCCGCCGCGCAGCAGCGGTGCGAGGCTCACGCCGTCGACGGCGGTCCGGGCGGACGTCGCGGGGAGGCCGGCCATTTCCACGAGCGACGGGAAGAGGTCCATCGTGATCACGGGCGCTTCGGAAACGCTGCCGGGCTTCGTCACGCTGGGCCAAGATACAATCAGCGGCACGCGCACGCCGCCCTCGTAAGCGGAGGCTTTGCCGACGCGCAACGGGAGATTGGAGGTCGTCGGCACGCGGCCGCCGTTGTCGGAGGTGAAGATGACGATGGTGCGCTCGGTGAGCTTGAGTTCGGCGAGTTTGGCGCGGACGCGGCCAACCGCAATGTCGAGGCCTTCCGTCAGCGCGGCGTAGTCGGGGTTTTTGTGGATAAGTTTATCCTTATCTTTCGCGGCGATTTTTCTTCGATATTTTTCGGTGAGATCGGGACGACCTTGAATCGGCGTATGAACGGCGAAGTGCGGAAGGTAGAGGAAGAACGGTTGGTCTTTGGAACGTTCGATGAATTTCACCGCCTCTTCCGCAAGGCGGTCGGTGAGGTGTTCGCCGTCTTCGCCTTCGGGCTTTAGGGTCGGAATTTTCCATGGCGCGTAGTAGGTCGGTGGCTGGGCTTTGTCGGTGCCGGCGATGTTGAGATCAAAACCGTGGGCGGCGGGATAGGATTCCAGCGTGCCGACCTTCGCGAGATGCCACTTGCCGATGCTGGCGGTCGTGTAGCCGGCGGCCCGGAAGACCTCGGCGATCGTTGTCTCCTCGAATGGCAGGAACTTGGTCCAATCGGGGACGAGGAGCTTCGGATTGTCGGGCATGGCGCCGGGAATCCAGTCGGTGACATGCAGGCGCGCGGGATACCGGCCGGTCAGGAGAGCCGCGCGGGTGGGCGAGCAGACCGTGCACGCGGAATAGTTCTGGGTGAACTTCATGCCGTCGCGCGCCAGCTGGTCGAGGGCGGGCGTCTCGTGGAGGTCGCTGCCAAAGCAGGCGAGGTCGGTCCAGCCGAGGTCGTCGGCAAGGATGAGGACGACGTTCGGTCTTGCCGGCGGAGCGCCGCGGGCGAGCGCAGCGAGGAGGGACCCGGAGAGGAGCACGAGGACAGGGGCCAGGAGACGGAGGATGGGGAGGGGCCGGTGGTTCATCGGCGGGGAAGGCAAAAAGGGGCGATGCACGTGACGAGCGGGGATTGGGTGGGGGGACTGCTCCGTTGCTGCGCTGCTCGCAGGGACCAGCGGTGGGGCGGGCGGAGCGTGGGAGGACGGAGAGGGATGACAGCGTCGCTGCGTGCCCCGACCCCGCGAGGACAACGACGGGAAAAACGCACCGGGTGTTGCGCCTTCACGTCGGTGCGCGCACGAGTCATGCCAGCCGGCGGAGCACGCGCACCCGCTCCCGACCCTCGCGGCCGTTGAAGGACTGATCCGGCACGTAGTCGTCGACGATGGCGTAGCGGTCGGCAAAGAGTTCGGTCAGAGCCGCGACGCTGAAGGGGAAGGGCGGACCCTCATGGCCGGGATCGAGGTCCGGGTTGATGAACCACACGCCGATCAGCAGGCCGCCGGGGCGCAAGGTTAGGTCGATTCCGCGCCGGTAGTCGGGGCGCAGCGACGGATGCAGCCCGCTCATGCACGTGTGTTCCAGCACGACGTCGAAGGCGCCCCGCAGGGCCGGTGCGGGATGGAACAAATCTCCAACGACGATCCGGTCGGCGAGGTGCGGATACAGCGCGTGCGCGGCGGCCACGCCCGAAGGGGCGATGTCGAGCCCGGTAGCGTCCAGGCCGTGTTCCACCGCGAGCGCGACTTCGTGCCCGTGCCCGCAGCCCGGGACTAAGGTGCGGCCGCGCACCGTCTGACGCTCCAAGTAGTGCGTCATGGGCGGCGAGGGCGCGCCGCGGTCCCAGAACACGTCGCCTTTTTGGTATTTTTCTTCCCAGTTCATGGTGTGATGAGAGAGCCTGACCGACCGAATCGCCCCGCCCTCGTTCCCTCGTGTCGCGCTGGTTTACGGGCGGACGAGATCGGGGCCCGCTGTCGCCTATTTCGGCTTCGGTGGATTGATCATGATATGGGCGCGATGGGTGCCGGGGTCCATGATCCAAGGGCCGCCCGGGGTCACGGGGGCGAGCGGAATGCCGGTCGTCTCGGGCGTGGCGTAGGGAATGTAGACGACGTAACGCGTGTAGAGCTCGGTGACTTCACCGGACGTCGCGTCGTGTTTTCCGGAGGTGACATTCAACACGCCGCGGTCCGGCATCTTCAACTTGCCGGACTTCACGTCGTCTTCGCGGATCCGGGTGATTTCGACGGCCTTTTTTCCCTGAGCCGCGAGTTCCCGGCCGCGGGCCATGAATGGCTCCAGATCTTTGTGGTAACAGGCGACGCTGAAGCCGTCCTGTTTCGGATCGTCGGCGAGGCAGATGAGGCTGTTGGTGCCTGCGCGGAGGGTGATCAGGGCGCCGCTGGAGTCGTAACCGAGCACGGTGGCCGCGTCCTGCTGGGCTTTGGGGGCGGCGAGAACGGCGGTCTTGAGCTGCCAGGCGGTCGAGGGAATTTCGGCGGCGGAGACGGACAGGAGGCAGGCCAGGAGGAGGGGGATAGGGCGAGGTCTCATGGGGAGCGGCGGGCGGGTTTTCATGGGGTGATCATACGGCTGGCACCGCGGGTGGCGGTGGACCTTGCTTCGCGGCAGAGAAAAGTCCGAGAAACCGTGCGAGTCGATTAGGAATCTCGGCGATGGATGCTCGGGTGGCCCCAGGGAGGCCGGCGGCGGGATCGACGTGAAGGCCGAAACGATCGATCGGTGCGGCGGAGCGGGCGAACTCAGCGGCGCAGGAGAAGCGTTGTGCGGCGGGCCACGCTGGCGAGCGTCGGGCGAACGGTGGCGCGCACCAGGCCGCAGGTCGCGAGCACACGTTCGGCGGCGGGGTCGGCGTGGGGTGGGCCATCGGCGACCTCGGCGGCGAGTCCGGCGAGCCAGAAACCGGGATTGGACTACGAGTAGATTTTGGCGGTCGCGGCGAAGACCGGGCGATCGGTGAGCGCGCGGCACGCGGCGGCGAGAGCGGACTCGTCATGCGGTTCGGTCACCGGAGCGTCGTGGCCGAGGCCGGCGCGAGGGGCGGGCAACGGGTGTGGGGTGACGCGGGCGATTTTCGGCGCGAGCCTGGGGACGATGTGGCCGATGGGCGCGTCGAGTTTCCGCCGGCCATCGCGGGCGAGGGCGACGAGGGTGGCGGCGGTGGAGATCTTTCTCGTGGAGCGGAGGCGGAGGAGCCGATCGGCGCGGACGGGTTCACCGGTGTCGGCGTTGGCGACGCCGTAGCCCTGCGCGTGGACGAGTTGGCCGTCGACCGCGACCGCGCAGCCGGGAATGCCGATGCGGGCGAGCTTGGCGCGGGCGAGTTGGTCGGGGGGCGTGAAGTCGATGGCGGCGAGGAGGCGGGCAGGGAGAACGAGGTAGACGGAGAGGGGCAGGGAAGGGCGCGGGCGTGAGAAAGGCAACGGGGGCAAACGGAACCTGGGCGGCCTCGTCGCCGAATCGGTCCGGCTTAAAAATCCACGGCGAAGGTGAGCTGCGTGACGCGCGAGTCGACGGTCGCGACGCGGGCGATGGCGCCGGTCGTGAGCGCGCCGACGGGGATCGGGTCGTTTTCGTTGAGGGCGTTGCGCACGTTGAGTTGGACGCGGTAGTTGAGCTGGCCGAAAGCCTTCAGCTTGCCGCGATAGGCCGCGAGAAGGTCGAGGTAGCCCTCGGCCTTGCCCTGGTAGGCCTTGTCCAGATCGAGCAGGGTCGTGCCGGTGGCGTTGGTCTTGATGCCGTAGCCGATGGTCGGCGCGGAGCGCCAACGGTAAGCGCCGCCCACGTTGACGCCTTTGAGCCGGCCTTCGTTGAAGCGGTAGTTGGTGATGAGGTTGGCGCGGCCACCGCGGGCGGTGGCGGTGGCGCGGCCGTCGGCGGCGGTCATGAAGGCGAGGGCTTGGCCGATGAGGGCGTTGTTGTAGTATTGCTCGAGCGTCTGGCCGGTCGGTGCGGTGGCGCTGAAGGGAGCGGTTTTCCACGTGACGGGCTGGCCGGCGGTGTCGCGCTCACCGTTCTTGGCGACGACGGCGGTCCAGACGGGCAGGCGCGCGTCGAGCCACGCATACCACGGCGCGCCGATGTTGGATTCGACGGCCTCGGACTTCGCGCCGTTGAGGCGGATGTTCCAGCTGCGCGTCGGCGAGAAATTCAGTTCGGCCTCGTAGCCATGGGAGCTGAAGTCCGACATGATGAAATAATTCGGGCGGCCGGCGGTGCGGTAGCCCCGCTTGTTGCCGTCGGTGACGTTGATCGTGGGGGCGGTGGGATCGAGGGCGAGGACGCGCTGCTCGAGATTGAAGAAGATGTCGCGAAACTGGTTGATCTGGTTCGAGGCGCGCTGCGGGCCAAGGGCGTTTTCGTATTGGTTGAGCCGGAGGGTGAGCTTGTCGCCGAACAGATCGAACCGGAGGCCGTAGTCGCGGCCGTCCCCGCCTGCGCCGGGGATGTCGTTGCCGAAGGGATCGTACCGGCCGATGTTGAGATCGAAGGTGGTGGAGGTGTTGTAGAACGCGGTGAGCCACGTGAGCGGGCGCGCGACGATGCCGATATTCCGGTTGATGCCCGTCTGGGTGGGGCCGTAGGCGGCGTAGCGGCTGTCCCACAGCACGGGGAAGAGGCCGGAGAAATCCTGCGTGGTGGAGGCCGCGTCGAAACTGGCGGATTTGGCGCTGTCCTTCCGATAGCCATACGTGAGCACCAGCCGGTCGCGCCGCTCCCGGTCGGGGAGGAAAAAGCCCTGCCAGGCGAAAATCTGGGCGACGGATTGGTTCAGACTGCCACTGGCGACCTGGCCGGCGGCGAGGCGCTTGCCGTCGGCCGCGCGCAGCGGGGTGTCGTAGAGGTAGAGCGGGTAGGGGCGGCCATTGGCGTCGGTGAGGGAGACGTCGCCGGTCATCGAGAAGGCGGCCTGCGTGGGCTCGTAGGGGTGGGTGAAGTAGTGGCGAAACTGGGGCTGGCGCGAGGCGTGGTTGGCCCAGCCTGAGACGGTCTTGGGCTGAAGCGTGACGCCCGGGATGACCGGATCGTCGAGGATGCGCCGGTCGAAATTGAGCTGGCCACGATCGTTGGACTTCGTGCCGGTGGAGAGAGCGGAGAGGCGATGGCGGCCGAGGAATTTTTTCCAGGTGGCATGGTTTGGCGCGAACTTGCGCGCGAGATCGAGCTCGTAGGAGAGGGTGACGCGCCAATCGTCGCGGTCGTGGAATTCGAGGGCATTGGAGGCGCCGCCCTGATAGTAAAGCTGGCCGACGTTCGGGTTGGGCGTCGTGGTGCCGGGGAGGTAGCGGTTGGCGTCCACCTCGAGCCGGAATTCGCTGCTGCCCGAGGAGCTGCCGCCGCTCAGCTTGTGGTTGATCGCCTTTTCGCGTTCGGCGGCGACCTCGAGGAAGAGCGTATCGGCGAGTTTCTGCTCGAGGATGAGGGTCTGGGTCGTGCCACCGAGTGACGTGGTGCGGCCGGTCCCGACGATATTCACGTCGAGCGGAAACAACTTGGGATCGAGCACGGTGAAGCCGCCGCCGGCATCAAAGGTCTGGTCGACCCCGGGGAGCGTGCCGGGACTGCGCACCGTGACGGATTGGTTCCAACTGCGCGTCGGGACCGAGCCGCCCTGGATCACGACGGGGGCGGTGCCCGCCTGGGTGAAAATGCGATTGGTGGCGAGGCCGGCGAGGCTGGAGTTGTCGTAAATCGGCTTGGCGCTGGTGTAGCCGCTGCCGGGGACTTTGTCGGCGATGAGCCACGGGCTGAACTGGTCGGTGGGGGCGATGCGACCGGCGCGGTTCCAGTTGCGCGAGTCCTTCTCGTATTGGGCCACGACGGTGGTGGGTTTGAAGGGCTTGAAGGTGACCGCGCCGTAGAGGCGTTCGTCGCGATCGAGGTTGGGCGTCTTTTCGGTATATTCGCGTTTGGAGAGGCCCATGAGGCGGACGGCGAGTTTTTTCGGGACGACCAGGACGTTGGCGTCAAAGGTGCCCCGCCGGGAATTTTCCGAGTCGTAGGTGAGTTCGAAGCCGTAGCGATTACGCAGGAGGGCGCGGGCCGGGGTGGCGTCGAGGATGCCGGCGGGGCTGCCGAGGCCGAAGAGAATGGCGTTGGGGCCGCTGGCGACGGTGGCGCGCTCGATATTGAAATTATCGGTGGGATTTTGGACCTTGAAGAAATTCCGAGTGAGCGTGCCGGAGCCGATGCCGCGCACGCGTCCGCTGAGCGCGGGATCGGAAACGTAGTTGGCGTTCGCGGTGGCCGGCATGAAGTCAGACGCGTTTTCGACGTTGGCGGTGTAGATGAGCGCTTGGTCGAGCGAGGTGAGGCCGAGGTCCTGCATGAAGTCCTTGGTGAACGTCTCGATCTGGTTCGGGACATCTTTGAAGTCGGTGCGGAGGCGGCTGCCGGCGAGGGTTTCGGTGGCGATCCAGCCGGTTTCGGACGACGAGGAAATGACGAAGGGTGAGAGTTCGACCACCGACTCGGTCGGGCTGGCGGGTTGAGGGGCCGCCGGGGCGATGGACGGCAGGGCTTGGGCGGAGAGCGATGCGGTGACGGTCAAGGCGACGAGGCACGCGATGGCTGGGGAGCGGAGGGTGGCAAGGGGGTTCATGGGAATGGTGGGCAATGGCAGGGGCTCAGGCTCAGTTCAGCGGGGTGCAAGGGGGTGGGGTGGAGGCGGCGGGACGTTGATGGGCGAGCGGCACCGGAGCAAACCTTTCGCCGAAGTGGCGGGGCGGGGATCGCGGCGCACGACCGTGATGGGATGGGCGCGGAGGGCGATGGCGCCGGGGGAGGGCCAACCGATGCGCGGGCAGCGCGGGCGGAGGGGGGACCAGCGGCGTGCCAGGTCGGTCACTCTGCTCTGATCCAATCAACCTCGAGCGCGAAGGCGCCGGGGTTGCCGTCGGAGAGGGAGAGCCCGATTTCTTCGATGCGGGTGCGATCGAGGGGCGGGCCGGAAAGTTTCTGCCCGCGGAACTGCGGGACGAGGGAGGCGAGGGGCACGGTGACCTCGGTCCACTCGCCGGCTTTGGTGGGGAATTCTGCCTGGTAGGAAAGGCGGGAGCGGCGGAACTCCGCGTTGGTGGCGAGTTGGAGGCGATACGTGCGGCCATCGCCTCTGACGCGGAGCACGATGACTTTCGCGGCACTCAAATCGCGGGTCGGCCCGCCGGAGCGGATCGAGGAAAAGCCACCGTTGTTCTCGAGTGAGAGGACGCCCTTGAAGTGCAGGCTGCCATCACTGAGTCGCGCGCCGCCGCGGGAAACACCGCCCATGACGCCATCGTTGACGGCGATCCACGCGGGCTCATCGGCAGCTGCGGAAAAGTCGAAAAGGATCACGGCAGGTGGGGTCGGAGTCTTGAGGCTGGCGAGGGCGAGGGGGGCAAAAACGCTGAGCAGCGCCCCGAGGACTGGCCGACGAAAGCGCGGCGGCAGGGAATGGAGCAGGTGGGGCATGCGGTACGCTCGCTCGTTGGCGCGAGCGGTCAAGGCGCCGGACGAAATCGGCCCGGCGTTAGCGAGGGAGCGGAGTGACCGCGCGGGCGGCGGTGTTTCCGGGGCTACCTACGGTTTCTTTTTCTTGCCCGCTTTGGGGGCGAGGGCGGACTGGTATTCGGGGCGGGTGGCGAGCTGGGCGAGGTGGGGTTGATACTCGGGGGCGGTGGTCCAGTCGCGGGAGGGGGGCTCGGTGGGGCTGACGCGGCGTTCGGGGTAATCCTGGCCGGCGACGCTGGCGGCTACGGAGGCGTTCCAAGCGAGGAGGGCGGTGCGGAGGCGGGCGAAGACTTCGGGCTGGGCGGCGGCCAGGTCGTGCGACTCGGCGGGATCGGCGTCGAGGTCGTAGAGTTCGAATTTTTCCTCGGCGAGAGTGGGCTGGATCAGTTTGTAGCGGTTGTCGATCCACGCGGCGCGGCGTTGGTGGTGGAAGGCGAGCGGCTTGGTGCGTGTGGCGAGGTCGGCGGTGAAGAGCGGGCGGAGGCTCGAACCGTCGACGGGGGCGAGCATCACGGACGCGGGGAGGCCAAGGATGTCGGCGAGGGTGGGGAAAATATCGATCGTGCCGGCGGGGTAGCGGGTGATGCGGGGCTGCGTGATGACGGCGGGCCACTCGATGATGCCGGGGACGCGCAGGCCGCCCTCGTAAATGGTATTTTTGAAACCGCGGAGATTTCCGACCGTGGAGGGCGAAATTTCCGGCAGACCGCCGTTGTCGCTGCAGAACCAGAGGAGGGTGTTGTCGGCGAGGCCGAGGTCGCGGAGGCCGCGGCGGAGGGTACCGACACTGCGGTCGAGGGCGACGAGTTCGCCGTAGTGGTGTTGCGAAAGATTTGCGAGGGAGGCGAAGGCGGCGCGGTCGGGTTCGTCGGCGTCGAAGGGGGAGTGGGGCGAGCCATACCAGATGACCGAGAAGGTGGGTTTCGAGCCGGTGCGGTGGCGGGCGAGGAATTTCAGAGCTTCGGCGACGATAATTTCGGAGGAGTCGCCGGTGAACGCTTCGAATTTGCCGCGGCGGCTGAGGAGTGGGTTGCGGTCGAAGAAGTTGGTGGCGGAGAGCCATTCGTCGAAACCGAACTCGCCGGGGTTGTGGTCGTCGGTGGCGAGAATGGGGGCGCCGGGGCCGCGGAAACCGTTGAGGTGCCATTTGCCGAAATGGGCGGTGGTGTAGCCGGCGTCGCGGAGGGCGCGGGGGAGGGTTTTTTCCTGGCGACGCAGGGCGAAGCCGTGGTTCTCGACGCCGGCGCGGTCGTTGTTGCGGCCGGTCATCACGGTGGCGCGGGTGGGCGAGCAGTTGGGGGCGCCGGCGTAGAAGCGGTCGAAGCGCAGGCCGGCGGCGGCCATGGCGTCGAGGTGGGGGGTTTTGAGGAGCGGGTGGCCGTTGTAGCCGGTTTCGCCCCAGCCCATGTCGTCGGCCATGACGAGGACGATGTGGGGGCGGGGCGGGGCGGCCGCCGCATGAAGGCAGCTGGCGGCTTGAAAAAGGAGGAGACTGGCGAGGAGGAGGGGGCGCATGGGGATCAATCGTTGGCTTTTTTGGCGTTCTTTTTTTTGGTGGAGGAGGGATTGGGGTCGATCGCGGCGCCGCCATTGGGGCTGAGGCGGCGCCACCAGTCGGGGCCCTCGGCGTCGATGGCGGCGTTGTGCTTCACGAGTTGCGCGCGGAGGGCGGCGAAGCGCGCCGGCTCCTGGACCTTGAGATCGGTCGTCTCGTGCGGATCGGCGGCGAGATTATAGAGTTCGAAGTCGGCGAGTTTTTCGTCGCAGAGAATTTTCCAATCGCCGACGCGCAGGGCGATCTTGGCGTTGGGCGCCATGAGCAGGCGCCAGAAGAGCGGCTGGGGGCGGGCGACGTCGTTGGCGGCACCGGTGAGGACGGGCAGCACGTTGACGCCATCGATCACGCGGTCGGCGGGCGCGGCGACGGCAGCGGCGGCGAGGAACGTGGGGAAGAGGTCGCTGCCGATCACCGGCGTGGCAGAGACGGTGCCGGCAGGGATCTTGCCGGGCCAGCGGGCGAGACCGGGCACGCGGATGCCGCCCTCGTGGAGATCGCGTTTGCGCCCGCGGAGGCCGCCGGAGGAGCCGCGGCCGGGCGTGGTGATGCCGTTGCCCTCGGGGCCGTTGTCGGAGGTGAAGACGACGAACGTGCTCGCGGCGAGGCCGGCGGCGTCGAGGTGTTGCATGAGGCGGCCGAAGGCGTGGTCCATCTGCGTGACGTTGGCGTGGTGCTCGCGCTGCACGTCGTCGCCGAGATCGGGATACAGGGCCTTGAATTTCGGATCGGACTTGATCGGGTAATGCGGCTCGTGCGTCCAGACGGTGAGGAAGAAGGGCTTCGTGGGATCGCGCTTGGTTTTCAGCCACGCGACGGCTTCGTCGACGACAAGCGGGGCGGCGTAGCCCTCGAGGCGGCCGAGGGGCTGGCCGTTGCGGACGAAGTTCGACGGATTTTCGTGCGAGGGGCCGGCGTTGTTCTGCGTGGCGAGCCACCAGTCGTAGCCGTGGTCGGAAGGTTGGGGTTGCGCGGGGTTATTGAAGAGGCCGTTGAGATGCCACTTGCCGCTGTGCGCGGTGGCGTAGCCGGCGGACTGGAGGAGTCGTGGCAGCGTGATCTCGGAGGTGCGTAGATGGACTTCGGAGCGCTCCTGAATCCACGTGTAAACGCCATTTCGGTGGGGAGTGCGACCCGTGAGGATCGCGGAGCGCGAAGGGCTGCACACGGCGCTGGCCGAGTAGCATTGGGTGAGACGGACGCCTTGTTTCGCGAAGGCGTCGAGGTGCGGCGTCTTAATGACCGGGTGGCCCTGCACGCCGAGATCGCCCCAGCCGAGATCATCGGCGAGGAAGACGATGAGGTTGGGTGGCGCGGACGGCTGCGCGGCCCGGGTGGGCAGGAGGGGAAGGAGGAGCAGGAGGGGAAGGAGCGGGAGGCGCATCGGGGAAGTGGGAATGGGGTGGTGGGGGGAGGGAGTGGGGTGGCGGTTATTTTTTCTTGGAGGCTATGGGGGCGCTGGGAGGCTGGCCGGCGGGATCTTCGTTGGGTGTGCCGCGCCAGACGGGGGTGGTGTTGGCGGCGTTCCACTTTTCCCACGCGGCGGCGAGTTCGCGGACGAGCGTGGGATGCTGCGTGGCGAGGTCGCGCGACTCGCCGGGATCGGCGGCGAGGTCGAAGAGTTGCCAGCCGCTCTGAGTCTTGGCCTCGAAATCGCGCCAGTCGGCAAGTTTCCATTTCCCGCGGCGCACGGCGCGCTGCGGGCCGAAGCGCCAGAACAAGTCCGCGTGCGGCGTGGCGGCGGGTCCGGAGGTGGCGGTGAGGTACGGGAGCAAATTCACGCCGTCGAGGCCGGCGGGAATGGGTGCGCCGGCGGCGGCGAGCGCGGTGGGCAGGACGTCGAGTGCGATCACGGGATGATCGAACGTGCGACCGGCAGGGATACGGCCGGGCCATGTGGCGAAGAACGGCACGCGGATGCCGCCCTCGAGCACCTGGCCCTTGTCGCCGCGGAAGGGTGTGTTCACGCCGGTGTTGTAGGCGAAGAAGGGCTTGCGGCCGGCGCCGCCGTTGTCGCTGAAGAATACGATCAACGTGTCCTTAGCGCGGTTGGTTTTTTCCAGATGGGCGCGAAGGCGGCCGATGGAGTCGTCGAGGCCGAGGAGCAGCGCGAGATAGCCGCGGCGCGCGGGATCGGTGAGGGACGCCGGCACACGTGCGGCGACGGCGGGATCGATTTCGAGGGGGGTGTGGACGGCGTTGTAGGAAAGATAGAGGAACCACGGTTTCGCAGCGTGGCGGTCGGCGAACGCGATGGCTTCGTCGGTGAAAACGGTGGTGGCAAAGCCGTCGATCGGCTGCACGGCGCGCCCGCGGTAGATGAGGTTTTGCGAATTGGCGGTGCCGAATTTGGGCGCGGCGTCGCGGCGGAGGGTGAAGTTGTGCGCGCCGACGAGGAAACCGAGGTAGTCGTCGAAGCCGCGCGACTGCGGGTGGTGTTTCGGGCTGAAGCCCTGATGCCATTTGCCGATGAGCCCGGTCGCGTAGCCGGCGGCGCGGAGATGATCGGCGATCGTGCGCTCGCCGAGCGGGAGGCCGAGCGTGGCCTCGTCGCCGACGTGCGGGTTGAACTCGTGCCCGAACTTCGTCTGGTAGCGGCCGGTGAGAAAACCCGCGCGCGACGGACTGCAATACGGCGCGCTGACGTAGCCGCTGGTGAAGCGAGTGCCGGCGCGGGCGAGGGCGTCGAGGTGCGGGGTGGGGATTTCGCGGCCCCCGTGGAGGCCGAGGTCGGCGTAGCCGAGGTCGTCGGCGACGATGACGAGGACGTTGGGGCGCGCAGGGGCGGGCGCGGCGAACGCGATGGGCGCGAGGGGCAGACAAAACGAGGCGAGCAGCAACCGGACGAAGCGGAGGGGACGCATAGGGTGCAGGGAGCATGGGCGGCGGCGCGAACCGGGCCAGCGGGAAGTGCGGAGAAACAGCGGGAAAGCGGCGCGGTGGCCCGGAGGGCACGTCGGAGCGAACCCCCGCGCATCCAAGACTGACCGAATTTCAAAACTCGATGCGCAGGCCGGCGGCTGCCGGCAAAACGCCGCCGGTGACAAACCGCGAGGTCGGCGAGGCCCCAGCCCTACGGCGGGAAAAATCCTCGAGGTGCGCAACGAAGGGGGTGGCGCCGGCTTGCTGCGTGAACGCGGATTTTTCCGGGGTGAGCCGGAGGCGGAGCATGGGGCGGGCGGGAGGCGGAGGGGAGGACGCGTTAACGTCAGGGTGTGGTGGCGGCGAGACGGAGGACGACGTCGTAGTTGAAACGGGTGAAGGCGAAGAGGGCTTCTTCGAGGATGCGCTCCTGGTCGCTATGGGCGCCGAAGCCTTTCAGGGCATCTTCACTGTCGGTCATCGGGCCGATGCCGTAGCATTCGATGCCACGAGCGCGGAGAAACGCCATGTCGGTGGCGCCGGTGCTCATGGTGGGCAGGGTGAGGGTTTGGTAGTGGCGGCGGACGGCGGCCTCGAGCACCTCGAAGGCTTCGGTCCGGAGGCGTGAAGGGGCGGCGCCGGGGCGGCTGTGGCCGGGGGCGTGGACGACCTCGACGCTGGGATCGTTGATGATTTTGCGGAGCTGGTCGAGGAAGCGGACCATGTCTTCGTCGGGCAGCGAACGGATATCGAGGGTGGCTTCGACCTCGGAGGGGATGACGTTCACGCGGTAGCCGCCGCTGATCATGTTCGGCGAAATCGAGGTGCGGAGGGTGGAGTTGAAGCGCGGCGCGTGTTCGGCGAGATAGTCCTGGACGGTGCCGGTTTCGTCGCCGGCGAGGATCGTGCGGTAGCGGGCGGCTTCCGCGGGCGGGCTGATGGTGGCGAGGCGTTCGAAAAAGGCGCGGGTGGTCTCGTTGAGGCGCATGGGCGGCTGCCAGTCGGCGATCTTGGCGATGGCCTTGGCGAGATGGACGACGGCGTTCGAGCGGAGCGGGACGGAGCCGTGGCCGGCGACGCCGGTGGCGACGAGGCGGATGCGGTTCGGGATTTTCTCGGTGGTCTGGATGCTGGCGTATTGGATTTTGCCGCCGGTGCGGACGACCCCGCCGCCCTCGGCGAGGCAGAACTCGGCGTCGATCTCGGCGAAGTGTTCGCGCACCATATACTCGATGCCAAACTGCACGTTTCCCTCTTCGCCGGCCTCGGCGAGGAAGATCACGTCGCGGTCGAGCGGCACCTTGCCGCGCTTGAGCAGGAGGATCGTCATGAGCGACGAGGTAACGTTGTCTTTGTCGTCGACGGTGCCGCGGCCGTAGACATAGCCACCCTCGCGCGTGGCGGAGAACGGCCCGTGTTTCCATTTCTTGGGATCGATATTCACGGTGTCGGTGTGACCCATGAGGAGGAGTGGGCGTTTGGCGCCGTTGCCGCGGAGGCGGGCGACGAGGTTCGGGCGCTTGGGGTCGAGGGCGAAGATTTTTGTCTCGATGCCTTCGGCCTCGAGGATGCGCTTCAAGTAGTCGACGGCGGGGGCCTCATTGCCGGGAGGATCGCTGGTGTCCAAGCGCACGAGGGCCTGGAAGTGGCGCATGGTTTCCTCGTCGACGGCGGCGAGGTCCACCGGCGGGGAGGGTGGGGCGTCCGCGGCAGAGAGGGTGGTGCAGAGGGAGAGAACGAGCGAAAGAGCGGGCGGTAGCAGGAGGCGGAGTTGCATAGGGGATGCGCGAGGCGCGGCGGGCGTGGGGTCAACGGATCTTGGCGTCGGGGAGTTCGGACTTCACGCCCTCGTCGAGGGGCATCTTGTCCCGGTCGGGCGTGAGGCCCTCGGCGGCGAGGAGGGTGGCGAGCTGTTGTTCGAGCTCGCGGCGCCGGGCGGAGAATTTCGGATCGGCGGCGAGGTTGCGGAGCTCCTGGGGGTCGTCCTTTACGTTGTAGAGTTCGGGGAGGTGGTGGTCGGGCGAGCCGTCGCCGTGCGGATAGCGCATGAATTTCCACGCGTCGGTGCGGACGCCGCGGATGTTGGGCGTGTAGGGAAACTGTTTCTCGTAGTTGTATTCGTAGAACCAGGCGGTGCGCCACGCGGGGTCGTTGCCGTTGGCGAGGGCACGCCACGAGCGGCCTTGGATCCCGGGGAGGGCGGGCGCGCCGCAGAGGTCGAGGAGGCTCGGGGCGAGGTCCATGGCGAGGACCTGACCGTCGACGACGCGGCCGGCGGGGAGACCGGGGCCGCGGACGATGAGGGGGATGCGGATGCTCGGCTCGTGCATGGTGCGTTTGTCGACCATGCCGTGCTCGCCTTCGAGGAGACCGTTGTCGCCCATGAAGACGATGACGGTGTTGGCGTATTGGCCGGAGGCTTTGAGGTAGGCGACGAGGCGGCCGACGCTGTCGTCGACGCTGAGCACGGTGCCCCAGTAGGCGCGGACCATGGCTTGGAAATCGACGACGGCCTCGGGGCGGGTATCGGGAAATTTCTTACGCCATTCGAAGAGCGGACCGTAGATGCCGTGCCAGGTGGTGAGGCGCTGGCGGATCCAGTCGGGCTTGCCCTCGAGGGCGAAGGCGCTGGCGGGATACGGCACCGTCACATGGTCGAAGGAGTGGGCGTATTTCTCCTCGGGAAAATAGAAGGAGTGTGGGGCCTTTTGGCCGATGGAGAGCGCCCACGGTTGGCCGGGGGCGGTGGCGGCGCGGGACTTGAGCCAGTCGAGCGCGTAGTCGGTGACGACGTGGGTGTAGTAGCCCTTGGGGGTTTCGTGGCGCAGGCCGTTGACGCGCCACTCGGTGTCGAAGTATTTGCCTTGGCCCTTGTGGGTGATGAACCAGTCGAAACCGGGGCGGGGGGCGTCGTTATTTTCGCCCATGTGCCATTTGCCGATATAGGCGGTGGCGTAGCCGCTTTCGCGCAGGCGGGCGGGCCAGTGCGGGAGCGCGGCGGGGAGTTCGGTGAAATTATCGCGGACGCCGTGGCGATGGGCGTAGAGGCCGGTGAGAATGCTCGCGCGGCTCGGCGAGCAAAGCGACGTCGTGCAAAACGTATTGGCGAATTTCACCCCGCTTTGGGCGAGCGCGTCGATGTTCGGCGTCTTGACGTGCGCGGAGCCATAAGCCCCGACGGCCTCGGGGCGCAGGTCGTCGCAGAGGATAAAGAGGACGTTGGGCTTGGCAGGCGTCGCCGCGATTGCGGCAGAGGCCGCGAGGAAGAGGCAGACGGAGAGAAGGAGAGGTCGGGAGAGGGGGAGAAGACGGCGGGAGGCGCGCATGGGTGGAGGGGAGTTTGTGTGCGATGGGGCCCTGGGCCAGCGGGAAGTGGCCGGACGCGGGCGGTGAGTGAGGGACGCCTACGGTTTAGGAAAGCTCCGGACGGGACTGTAGCGCGGGTAGGTTTCCCAGATCTCGCCGCCGTTGAGGATGCGGGCGTCGCCGGTTTGGCGGAGGTAGTCTTCGAGTTGCTTCGCGAGTTGCGCCCGCACGGTCGCGAACTCGGGGCGGGCGGCGAGGTTGTCGAGGCAGCCGGGGTCTTTTACGATGTCGAAGAGTTCTTCGGCCGGGCGTTTGGCGACGGCGAGTTGGAGGTAGCGGCCGAGCACGGGGTCGTCGGCGCGGGCGATGAGGAAGTCGAGCGTGGCGCCGGGATCGATGTCTTTGTAACCGCTGTGGGGGCGCTCAGGTTTGCCTTTGCCATCGAGGACGACGGGATCGCCGGCGGGCCAGCGGTCGGGGCGGAAGTTGCGGACGTAGAGAAACTCGGGCGTGCGCAGGGCGCGTTGCGGGTAGGTGGCGTTGTCGTAGCGGGCGGAGGAGTGGCGTTCGCGGGCGGCGTAGACGGCGGTGCGGGTGGGGTCGACGCGGCCTTGCTGCTTCGATTGCAAAATGTTCATGAGGCTGCGTCCGGAGAGCGGATACGTGGTGCCGGGGTGGGTGACGCCGGCGGCGTCGAGGATAGTGGCGGTGAGATCGACGAAGCCGACGAGGTCGTCGACGATGCGGCCGCCGGCGACGCGGGCGCCCCAGCGGATCGCGAGCGGCTCGTGGAAGCCGTATTCGTAGAGGTTGGCCTTGGCGCGCGGGAAGGCCATGCCGTTGTCGCTGGTGACGATGACGAGGGTGTGGTCGAGTTCGCCGGCGGCCTCGAGCTGTTGCAGCATGCGGCCGAGGTGGGTGTCGAACCACTCGATCTCGAGGCAGTAGTCGAGGAGGTCGCTGCGGACTTCGGGGGTGTCGGGGAGGAAGGGCGGAGGAGGGGCGTCGGCGAGGCGTTTGCCGGCTTTCAGGCCGGAGCCTGGGGTGAAGGCGCGGTGGGGTTCCTGACCGCCGAACCAGAAGTAGAACGGTTGGTCTTTGGGGCGGGCGGCGAGGAAGTCGGCGAAGTTGGCGGCGTAGTCGTTCTTGCCGATGCCCGGCGTCGGGCCCTCAGTGCGGCGCCGGTCGAAGGCAGGGCCGGCGGGGTTGCGGGTGCGGCCGTCGCCCTCGAACTTGCCGGGGCTCCAGCCCTTGCCGGTGAGGCCGACGAAGTAGCCGGCTTTTTCAAGGAGATCGGGAAAGACGACGTATTTCGCGGGGAAGGAGCTGGCGTGGGTGCCGGCATGTTCGATCTGCCACGTGTGGCGGCCGGTGAGGAAGGCGGCGCGGGTGGGGCTGCAGCCGGGCGACGGGGCGAAGGCGTTGCGGAAGAAGATGCCCTCGCGCGCGACGCGGTCGAAGGCGGGGGTGTTGACGGCCTTGTAGCCGGCGAACGACGTGTGCGCATGGGACTGGTCGTCGGAGATGGCGAAGAGGATGTTGGGGCGGGTGCGCGGAGTCGCAGCGGGCGTGGCGGCG
>CANHJG010000100.1 GCA_947461205.1 Opitutia bacterium | reverse complement strand
CCCGCGTGCGTCCAGTTGACCAGATCCTTCGACGCCAGCAACGGCATGCCCATGAAATGATGCGAGGCGCTGGTCAGATAGAAAGTGTCGCCTGCCTTGAACACACAGGGGTTGTTGTAATCAGCCCACAAAATGGGATTGCGATAAGTGCCATCCCCTTGATCGCCCCAAGCGGGTTTGGCGCCAGGCACGGCCGCGTGGAGCGCAGCCAGCGGCGCAAGCAGCAAGGCCGTGAGGAGGGTGAGCTTCTTCATCGTTGTTTCTGCGGTCTTCATTCGATTCGTCCAATCCCGTCATTAGCCGTCGTCCCACGGGATATTTCCCACCCTCGGAACGAGCCCACCCGAAGTTTTTCAACGGTTGGTGTACCCGGCAAGTTTCGCCCGTCTCGCTGCGCGGATAGACGTGGGAAGAGGTGGGTTGATGGCTTCACGGATTTCCCGGAGTGAAGAGTCTGCTCTCGGCCAGCGCGTGGATCAGCGAGCGCACGCCATAGTGTTTCGCCGCCGCGCTCTCGACGATGCGTGCGATCTCGGCGCGGTCGGCGTAGCTGACCTCCGCGCCGGTGGCGTAGCGGCTCAGATGCGCGACGAAGGCGCGGGCGAGGCGGGCGGGATCTTGGGCGAGCAGCGCGGTGAGGTCGTGCACGTCGTTGAAGGCGCGGCCGTCGGAAAGTGTGCCGCTCGCGTCCACGGCGGGGCCGAGCGTGTAGTTCACCTTCCACGCGACGCGTTCTTTTTCCGGCGGCGCGTCGCCGTTGCCGGTGGAACGATAGCGCGTGCGAAAGCCGCCGACGGGGTCGAAGCTCTCGAGCGCGAAGCCGGCGGGATCGATCTTCGCGTGGCACGCGGCACAGCTGGCGTCGTTGCGATGTTTATCGAGCTGCTCGCGGACGGTGGTGGCTCCGCGCGTGTCAGGGTCAATCGCGCCCACGCTCGCCGGCGGCGGCGGCACGGGGTCGTTGAGCAGGCGGTCCATCACCCAAACGCCGCGCTTCACGGGCGACGTCGTGGTGCCGTTGGCAGTGAGTTTCAAGATCGCCCCCTGACCGAGCAGGCCGCCGCGCGGGCTCCCCGCGGGCAACGCCACCCGTCGCACGTTCACGCCGTTCACGTCCGCGATGCCGTAGTGCTCCGCGAGGCGCTGCGTGAGCATCGCGAAGCCCGGCCGCACGAGCGCGGAGATGGGCGCGTCGCGGGCGATGAGTTCGCGCAGGAACGCGCGCGTCTCGGCGACCACGCCCTCGTGCAGCAGCAAGCGATACTCGGGATAGAGCTGCGGATCGGGCGTGGTCTCGGTCACGCGGCGGAGGTCGAGCCACTGGTCGGTGAAATCGCGGATGAAGCGCTCGCTGCGCGGGTCGGCGAGCAGGCGATCCACTTCGCGATGCAGCACCGCTGCGCTGGGCAGCGAGCCATCGTGCGCGGCGGCGCGCAACGCGTCATCGGGCGGGCCATTCCACAGCCAGTAGGAAAGGCGCGACGCCAGCGTGAAGAGCTTCGCATTTGCGAACGGTGCAGGCTCGCGGGACACATCGGCAGCATGGAACAGAAACTCCGGCGACGTGAGCACCGCGATGTAGGCGCGCCGCATCGCGTCCTCAAAGCAGTCCTGCGCCGCGAGCCGCTTCAGCACGAGCACGACGTAGGGGGCGATCTCGCCGGCACTCACCGGACGACGAAACGCCTTCGGCAAGAATCCCGCGAGCAACCGACGCGCATCCTCGGCGGGCTGCGCCGACTGCACGGTCTCCAGCGGAGGCGTGCGCTCGTCGGGCGGGAGGTCGGTATAGAAGTTGGGCAGGTAGCCCCCGATGCCGCGCACGGCGTCGCGCCGCGGTGGGATGACATTTGCGCCCGCGGCCAGCCTTGCGATCGGCAGGTCGGCGAACAACCGCCGATGACTTTCCGTCGGCCACGCCGGATTCAGCGGCCCCTCGATCTCAAACCAATCCAGCGCCACGCCGGGACCGACATGTTTCGCCGCGCGCCCCGCGATCTGCCCGATGCGCAGCCCGAGCCACGGCACCGACACCGGATCGAACACGATGCTTTCGTGTGCTTCGAGCCACGCGGTGATTTCCTGCTCGCTCGAGTGCATCGATGGCGCCGTGAACGCGCGCAGCAGGCGCCCTCCTTCCTGCTGCTTCCCCTCCGCGTGCGCCCGCAATACGGCAGCCTGCGGCGCGGCGCACGGCTCGGGTTTGCCTTGGTTCCATTGGAATCCCCACAGCGAGAGCCGCAGGCGATAGTGTCCCGCGTAGAGGGGCGACACATTCATCGCCGCCTCGTAGCCCGCGAGGTTGGGATTCAGCAGTCCGACCGCGCTCCGGCTCTGCGCTTTCTTGATTTCATTTACCTGGTTACGCCGCTCCTCGAGATCCGGCCCCCTGAAATCGACAAATCCCCGCTTGTCCTCAAAGCCGCCGCGCACCGGGAGCGCCGGGTCCGGCAGCTTGTCCTTCAGCAGCACATATTGTCCATGAACGAGGTTCGCCCCGAATTTGAACAATCCCGCGGGATAGATGCGTCGCTTGAACACCGGCGGCGGCGTGCTGCGCGTGGCGATCGCCGCGGTGAGCGCCTGCTCGGCCGCCTCGGCATACGCCGCGAGGTGCGCAGGCGAGAGGTCGAGACCGCTCGCGATTTTGTCGAAGCCCGCGACGGTGCCGTCGGCCGGAAGCAGGGCCTGGATGTCCAACCGCGGCAGGGCCAGCAGATCGATCAGAGTGTTTTCGTATTCGCTGCGCGTCATCCGCCGCAGCCGCACGCGGCCTTCCTGCGCGAGCCGCGCCGCATCAGCGGCCGCCAGCATACCGTCGAGTTCGCCGAGCAACGCCTTCGCCTCCGCAGCCGGCGGGCGCGGCTTTTTCTTGGGCGGCATTTCGCCGGCGGTAATGCGGTCGTGGATCTTTTCCCAGCGGGCTAAGTTCTCCCTCGCCGACAGCTGCAACGGGAGCGCTGTGAGATCGAGCCCGCTCTCCTTCGTGTCGGCATCGTGGCAGTTGTAGCAGTGCTGTTCGAAAAAGTCCGCGGTCCGAGGGGAAAGCGACGCCGGCGCCGCGGTCGCCGCGACGCCGAGGAGCACCGCCGACACCGGCAACGCACGGACGATACCCCGGAAAATCCGAGCGAATCCGGGAGCAATCGGTCCGCCGCCCTGCGGCTTGATCCCGGCGTGACCTCCGGCGGATTGGGACGGGGTCATGGTAGGAGACGCGCGAAAAGCGGCTGCAGTTGGGCCGCGAAGAACGCGTAACCGCCATCTTGCGTGAGGTGAATGTTGTCCGCGTGAAAGAGCCCGCGCCGGAGGGTGCCATCGGCTTCGATCATCTCCGGCCAGAGGTCGAGGAGGTGCACCTTGGGCTCGCGCTCGAGCTGCATCGCGCGGAGCGCGGCATTCGTCCGCTTGATATCCTCGTAGAAGGCATGCCCCGGAGCATGGGCGGGAAAAATCGTGGCGACGACGAGTTCGGCGTCGGGAAACTTGGCCCGTAGATTTTCGACGCAGGCTTTGATGCCTTGCGCGGCGGCGGCGGCGCCGGTCTCGCGCGTGTAAAACATGTTATTGTTGCCGACGAGCAGGACGACGAGGCGCGGCTGGAGCCCTGCCACCCCTCCGTGGTCGAGTCGCCAGAGGACGTTCTGCGTCTTGTCTCCGGCAATCCCGAGGTTGACCGTCGGGTAGCGGCTGAAGTGTTTTTGCCACGCGGCATTGAGCGGCTTGCGCTCCAGGACACCGCCCCACTGCTGCGTGATGCTATCGCCCACCAGCAGGACATCAATCGGCCCGCGGTTGGCCTGCACGTGCGCGACCAGTTTCGCGTGGGCCTCTAGCCATTTCGACCCACCCCAATGCCCGGCCGTTGGCGTGACCGGCCAGAGTGCGGGCTGATGTTTTTTCTCCGCCACGCCCGGCCGCCGCTCGTGCTCCGGGCGCAGCACGTAGGTCGTCTCGGCTTCACTGAGCGGCCAGCCGATGGACGGCGGTTCGGCGCACGTTCCCGCCAAAGGGAAACACCCAACGACGATCAGCAGTACGAGGGTTGGCTTCATTCGGCGTGGCCGGAGTTCCGCAAATTTCCCCACGGCCGTCAAAAGCGATAGGTCGCGGCCAGCGCGGCTTTGCGAGCGTCGAGGTAGTAGAGACTCGTGCGGAGCGTCCGGTTTTGAAACGTGTTCGTCCCGGTGTAGATCGGCTCCGCGTAGTCGAACAGGTTGGTCATGTTGAATTGCAGATCAATGGGGCGATTGCCGAGTCGGAGCGCGTAGCCGAGCGAGAGATTAGCCGTGTGGTAGCCTGCGCGGTAAATATAGTCGTAGGAGCGGTTGA
The DNA here is from genome assembly GCA_947461205.1 of Opitutia bacterium. Lineage (GTDB taxonomy): Bacteria > Verrucomicrobiota > Verrucomicrobiia > Opitutales > Opitutaceae > GAS368. The sequence continues at coordinate 12,859 of CANHJG010000100.1, read as the reverse complement.
TCTCGTTGCCGATGATGCTCGGGCCCTGCCACGCCACCCCGCCGCCGAAGCGGAGTCCTTTCAGCCTGCCCGTCGGTATAGAATACATCGCGAACACGCTGCCGGTGTAGTCCGGGGTGTTGTTGAGCACGCGCCCTTCATTCGCGTTGCTCATCGTAGTTTCGATGGAGGCGATATCCGTCACGATTTGGGTGCGGTTGGGATTGGCGGTGTCCGCCGCGCCTCTCCGCCACTCGGCAATGTAGTTCGCATAATACGTACGCAGGCCGGGAACAGTGTGGGTTTGGTCTGTCCGCGGCTTGGCGATATTGCCGCGCAGGCGGAGATTCTTCCCAAGATTGGCGGTCAGGTCTAACTCCACGCCGCTGCCCGCGTAATCGAGGCTGTCGCGATAGTTGGTCAGCGCCGGATCAACCTGCAGCTCGCTCTTGTTGAGGTTGGTCCAGATGCGATTGATCGCGGCCGACTGATACTGGAGCAGGCGCCCTTTTTCCTGCATCGTGTAGTAGCCGAGCGAGCCCACGATTCGATCATCGGCGAGGCGGAAGCGCACCCCGCTCGAGTAGGAATGCGACCGGGTCGGGCCAAACACTTCGCCATTCAGGCCGCGGCCGCCGCTGGTCGCGGGGTTAAAGGTCTCCGCGTAGTTTCCGTAAACGCCGAGCGATCGGATCGGAAAAAATACGAAACCGCCTGAGGACGTGAGCGGACGAGCCGCCGCTTCCTGCCAGGTTTGCGCCGTGAAACGGCCCGCGGTATCACGCGTCGCACCGTCGCGCTGACGCTGTTGGTAATCGTCCAGTCGCACGCCGGCGACGACACTGATGCGGTCGTCCCAAAACTCCGCGACCGTCGCAACCTGCGCGCTCGCGATGGTCTGGATCACGCGCTGGTCGGTGGTGCGCAGGGTCTCCCACTTGTACACCGCATCGTCCGACGGCGGGACAAATCGCGTCTGCGGGTCGTCCCAATAGATCCGAAAGATCGGTTCGTTGACGGTAGCGTTGATCAGCGGATTCGCCGGGTTGTTGTTCCGACCAATCATAAACGTCTCGTAATCGGTGATCTCTCGGCGACGGAAAAGAAACGCGTTCACCCGCTGGTTCCATCCGCGCACCGGCAGCTTGTAGGCGAGCGCCGTGCGCAGATCGAAATGCTCGGTGTCCTGCTTATACCAGCGCCACGGCGTCTCGGCGTAAGTCTTGCCGACCTTCGGATTCGGGGTTCCGTCGGGCAGCACGGCGTTCACGTCGATGAAGGCACCGTCCCATTTTTGGTTTCGGGCGTGGCGCGCGTTCTGCACGAACTGCACGGCAAACTCGGCGACGAAATCGCGGCTGAACTGTTGCTCGAAGGCCGCGTTCAGCAGGTAGTGTCGGATGTCGCCTGTGCCGTTGCGCGGCTGGATATCCAAGTTGCGGGGGATGGGCACAATCGCGGGCACGGCGGCGCGCACCTCGGGCCCGATCGCGAGATTCGTTCCGGTGGTGCGGCCGAAGTTCAGGAGGTTTTGCACGCGCCCGCTCTGGTTGGGGCTCCAGATCAGCGTATCGGTGGTGAGCCGGGTGATGCCGGTGCCGGCGGGCGCCGCGGTCAAAGGTGCGGTCACGCGGTAGACGCCGTTGTAGTTGGTGTAGCTTTCACGGAAGAACACCGCCGGATAGTTGGTGGAGGATTTCCCGTATTCGCCCTCGAGTCGCAGCTCGCCCTTCGCCCATGGGCGATGCAGCGCGGCCACATCCACGGCGCTGCGGTTGTCGAATTTTCGCTCGATCCAATAGAGCGCTTGCTGCCCAAAGATATTGGCGCGCACGGCCGTCGTGGCATTGAGCGCGCGATTCACATCGAGCGCACCGTAGCGCGATCCCTCCGAATCGCCGCGCAGGGTGAATTCGCCGAAACTCTTTCCGGTCCGCGCACGCTTGGTCATCGTGTTAAGCCCGCCGCCGATCGCACCGTCGCCAAACAGCAGGGAGTTGGGACCGCGCAGCCCCTCGAGCCGCTCGATGATGTAGCCGTCGACGGGCCGGGTGACCCGGAAGTAGTTTCGCATCTGCACGCTCGCCGGCAGTCCCCGAAAGAGCGACTGGTTGTGACCAAAATCGGTCGTCGCGACGGGCGAGGTCAGGCTCATCGAGGTCATGTAGGGCGCCGCGTCGAGGTAATCGAGCGCGCCGATGTCGCGGAGAAATTCCTTCGTCAGCACGGTCACATCGGCCGGGGTTTTAATGAGCTCAGTGTTCACGCGCCCACCGGCGAGCGAGTGCGACGCGGCGTAGCCCTGATCCTTGTCTTCGGACACCTCAAACGGTGAGAGGGTGACGGTGGCTTTCGGTTCCGCCGCCGCAGCGGCCAAAACCGGCGAAGGGGCGGCTTGCGCGAGCGCAGCCATGGGTAAGAGCAACAGGGGCACGGACACAGCAAGGTAGCGGGTGTTTTTCATGGGGATCAGGGGTGGGGATTGAAAACAGGGGCGAGGAACGAACGCGCTGCAGGAGCGTCACTGCGCGGCGTTTTCCGCCGCGACCATGGCGGCCGGCCGCAGCAACAGCTCCGCTTTCACGTCGTCAACATAGGAGCCGGCAAACGTAATCGGCGTCGCCGTGGGTTCCGGCCTCGTGCGGTTGATCCGAATGTGGACCACGAGAAACCGCGTGCCCGACGGCAGCGGCAGACGAGTGGACACGCGCTCCCACGTCGCCGGATCGCGATCGGTGCGTTCCTGCTGCTGACCGCTGAGGCCGAGATGGCCTTCATACCAGGCATTCCACGTCTCGCTGCGGTAGTCGCGCGGATCGCGCGCGAAGGCGAACAACGTCACGCCGCCCGCAAACTCCTCCCCCGCCCCCGGTGCCACCTGGTTGAACCACGCCTCGGCATGGGCGACCACTCGCCCGGATTCGATCTCGGCGCGATAGGCCGCGAGGTCGATGATCTGAAGCTGATCGCCGACGTGGCTGAGCCGCGAATTCTCACCGACATAGTCGGAGCGCAGGAGCCGCAGCATCCGCGCGCCCGTGCGGGGCGCGACGCCCGCGCCCGCCGTCGCGAGGTCGGCGTGATCGCCGCCCCAGGTGCCGAACGCCTGCGGCACGCCCTCGCGGCCCGGGCGAGAACCCGTTTCAAAACTGTCGGCGACCAACGTGGCCAAATGCTGCATCGCTTCGGCCGCCGGCGGCGCGACGTAGGCCCAGACCACGGACGTGAAGGCCGCCCCGATCGCCAGTCCCGCTGCGATCGGCGCGCGCCAGCCACGCAGCCCCACGCGGTCGAGCCACGAGATCGTCGTCCCAGGCCGGGACTGATGCACCCTCGGCCCCACCGGCGCAGCGCACGCGGCGTCGGCGGCGAGCTCACGCAGACGCACATCGGCAGCAGCCCACGCGCGCAACTGGGCCCGGGCGTCGGCACTCTCCAGTAAAACCGCGTTGAGTCGGGCCAGCTCATCGTCCGAAATTGTCCCGTCGAGATAAGCGAGGATTAGTGGGGAATGATCGGTATTCATGAAGTTGCCTCCTGATTCAGGGTGCCCTCGACGCAGCGCTGCACCTCGACGCGAATGCGCCGCAGCAATTGATAGAGTCCATCGACCGTGCGGCCGGTCTGGGCCGCGACCTCCTTGATCGCCGTCTCGCTCGCATAGCACGCCAGGAGCAATTCACGCCGCTCGGCGGGCAGACGGCCCACACACCCCTCCAGCGCCGCCAGCTGGCGCGCCCGCAGCGGCGTTTCGCCCGCACCTTCATCCGCGAGCTTGGCGATCACCGCCTCGTCGAGCACGAGCCGGTCGCGAGCCCGGTCGCGCCGGAAGCGCAGGGCCTCGTAGCGCGCGATCACGCAGGCCCAGCGGGGAAAGCCCTCGTGCTCCCGCAACTCCGAAAACTTCCGCCACGCCACCAGGGCCACCTCCGGCATCAGTTCATCGACATCGGCCGCCCGCGACACCAGCGACCGCAAGTAGCCACGGATCACCGGCTCGTGGCGCGCGAGCAGTTGCATGAAGATTTCATGCGATTCACGGGGGGAGGACGACGGCGGGGTTAACATGCGGCAGAGAGGCGCTTCAGTGAAGGACTCCGGCATCCACCCAAAACTGACGAACTTTTTTCTGAAAACCGCCAGCCGAACATTCGCCGGCGGCGCGGGTTCATTCGCCCGCACCGTCGCACCCGCGCCACCCGGGGTCACCCAGGGCCCTTCACACGCGCCAAGCCCCCTCTCCCGGCCCCAAGAGCGAAGCCATTCATGGCCGCCGATTCGCCGGAAGCGAGAGCGGTCGCGGCCGGGCGCGCTTGGCCGCATCGGCGACGTGCGCACTCGTCTGAGGCGGGACGGCTGAGCGAGAATGAGCGACCGTGGACGGCGGGACGGTCCGCGGGAGTTCTTCGCGGGGCGCACGCCGTCGCCCCTGCCGGAGCCGGCGCCTGCGTCGATCGCCCCGAACCCATCGGACGCCCCGGCGACCCGCTGGGCCGACCGGCCGCGCGCTCACGCCTCGCGGTGCAATTTCGTGGGATACACGCGGTCCGCGCGCCACTGGCAGACGTAGAGATCGCCGCGATCATCGACGCACACGTCGTGGCAGTGCTTGAACACGGGTTGGGCCTGCAACAGGAGCGCGAGTTTGCCGTCTGCGCCGTAGGCGGGAGCGTGGCCGCCGGGATTGGAGATCACCCGATTCTCGCGGTCGAGGATCGTGACGAATCCGCGGTTCAGCTTCATGCGATAGTCGCCCGGCTCCATGCCGAAGCAGACGCCGGACATCAGCAGATCACCCGCGATCACCGGCCGGCTCACGAAGGCGCCGGGCAGATACACCGAGCGGACGAATTCGCCGGCGAGCGTGAACCATTGAAACTCGTTGCGCATCCGCTCGGTGCACACGAGCAGCGGCTCGGGCGTGCGCGTATCGACGGCGATGCCGTGCGCCTGCACAAACTTCCCCGACGTGAGGGAGCTCTCGCCACCGAATTTGCCGAGGTATTTTCCCGCCGCATCGAAGCGCAGAATGAACTGCGACCCGTAGCCGTCCGCCACGTAGACCTGACCGTCGGGGCCGACCGCCGACTCCGTCGGCGCATACTTCGCGCCGGCCGCGTAGGCGCCGCACGCGGCGGCGTGCGGCAGCTCCAATAACAGCTCGCCGTCGAGCGACGCTTTCACGACGCGGCCTTTCGTGTCGGTGATCCACAGCACCTCGCGGCCGCCCTCGCGCGCGAGGGTGAGCCCGTGCGCGCCAGCGAGATTGAGCGTCCACGAGCCGAGCAGTGCGCCGTCGCGCGCGTAAATGAGGACGTTATTGCGTGCGTTGTCGGTGAGGAGAAACAGGCGCTGGTCCGCGGTCATGACCATCTCGTGGCAATTATTGACCGGCGTCTTCGCCGGGTCGGCGCGACTCCAGCGCAGATCCACCCGATAACGGTGCGCGCCGTGGCCGATGATCGCGCCGTGAAAATCCGGGGCCGTCTTGCTCTGCGCCCGGAGGTACGGGGCGAGCAACAGTCCGCCGGCGACGCCGAGCGACCCGCCCAGAAAATTGCGGCGCGTGGCGGCGCGGAGTGCGGCGGGCGGCGGGGGTTCGGGCGGGGAAACAGCGACGCGAGGGTTCATGAAGGAAAACGGTGCGGAGGCGTGGCCGGATTAAAAGCCGTAAGTCGCCCGCATCGTCGATGAGCGGCGCGCACGCCGCAGGCGATCCGCCGGGCATCAGCGGCCACGCGGTCGCTCGGCACGGCTTGGTTGGCCTTTGCGATACCTTTTTTCTCGCCCCCATTTGACCTTTTTCGACGCGCCGCCACCCATTTTCGCCATGCCTTTGCTGACGATTGTCCCGCCGATGCCGGGCGCCGAGCGCCGCTTCCAGCCGTTCGTCGACTTCGTGCACACCTGCGGCTGGGAAACGGAATTTGTCCGTCTCGACTGGCCCAGCCATCGCCCTCCCTTTGGCTCGACCGAAATTTTTCGCCCGATCGATACCCAGACCGCGGGCAAGGTCGTGCTGGGGTTTTCCCTCGGCGCGCTCTACGCCCATCTCGGAGCCTTGCACGCCCGGCACCTGATTCTTGGCTCAATTTCGCCGTTTTTTCTCGAGGACGACGACGAACCCGAACGCTGGATGGTTTCCTACCGCAGCGGCAACGCCGCGACGCCGGCCGACGTGCTGGTGGGCGCCCTCGAAGACGAGCAGATGCACCGCCGCGCGACGGCCGTGCGCGACTTCTACCGCCACAGCCGTTACGTCGCCGTCCCCGCCGCCGAGCACGAGCTCTGGCACCCCAACTATCTGCAAGCGATCAAGTCGGCCCTCGACCGCCTCGGCGCCGAGCGATCGCAGGCAGCGGGCACCAGCCCAAACCCCACGATCTGACCGGGTTTTTCAGTTTGTTCTTTCGGGGCTCTCACGGCGCAGCTGTCCAAAGTTCACCCCGACTCCTTCGGCTCCTCCCCATGACCCTTCGACTGCGCTTGCGGTAAACCGGCTACCCGGGAGGTCATGGACGAGAAAGGGGCGGCGGCCCGGCCGATTTAAAACCCGTAAGTCGCCCGCATCGTCCAATTGTGCCGCACGCGGGGGAGCAGGTAGCGCACGATCACGCCGGGGGCGGTGGCGGAATACGGGAGGCGGGCTTCCTGGCCGAAGATGTTTTCGACGTTGAGCTGGAGGTCGAGCGACTGGCCGCGGCGCAGGGCGAAGCGTTTGCCCAGCATACCGCTCCACGTGATGGCGCTGCGCCCGAGGATCACGGCATCGCCGTTCGCCGCATCGTAGCCGATCACGGCGGGGCCGCGGTAGTTGGCGCCGAGGCCGGCGCGCACGCCGCGGGCGAAGCGCGGGGCGTCGTTGGCGAAGCGGTAGCTCGTGAAGGCGTTGAACGTCTGCTCGACGTGCGCGAAGGGCGACTTGCCGGTGCCGCGCAGAAACGGATCGGCGACCGCAAGGCTGTAGGCATAAACATCGGCGAAGGTCGCGGGGTTGGTCACGAAGTCGCGCTGCGGCGTGGCGTCGCGCGTGCGCACAAAGGTCGCGACGACGGCGGGCGTGTCGTCGAGGCGCGCGGGGCTTTTTTCCCAATCGGACTTCACGCTGGCGAGGAACGCCATCGAGTCGGAGAGGATATTGGCCTGCTTGAGCTGGTTGCGGGCGACGTTGAGCGTGACGCTCCAGCCGGGCGCGAGGCGGCCGGTGATTTCGATCTCGGAGCCGCGGCCGGCGAGGTCGGAGCTGTCGCGCGCCTGCGACTCGGAGTTGAGGAGTGTGATGCCCGCGGCGGTGACGGACGCGGGGAGCGGCTGGCCACGGGCGCGGAGCGTCGTGAGCACGGCGTTCGACGCGGTGGAGATATTATTTTTGGGCGCGTTGAGCGCCGGCTGGAACTGGTTCACGCCGTCGGCGCGGTAGACGTTCACGTTGGCCGAGAGGCGGCCGCCGAGGAGCATGAAGCGCAGACCGTAGTCCCGGCCGTCGCCCTCGATGGGCGGGAGGACGCGGGCGAAGATGTCCTTGAAGGCGCCCTGCGGAAACACGCTCTGCGACTGATTGTAGGACAGACCGAGCCACGGCAGCGCTGTGACGACGACGCCGAGCGTTTTGGTCGCGCCGGTGTTGACGGTGCGGAGCGCCTGGTCGAAGCGGTAGGGGCGCACGAGCCACGCGTTGGTGGAATTGGGCAGGCGCTCGCCGCCGGCATTGGCGTCCATCACCTCGGCCCGGTCGCGACGGTAGCCCCCGGTGAGCACGACCCGGTCGCCGGCCCACCGGCTTTGCACCGCGAGCATGCCGCTGGTGTTTTTCTGCGCGACCCACGGGTAGAGGCTGTTGAAGACGAAGCCGGCCTTCATCCCGGGGGACTCGGGGATCGGGTTAGCCCAAGCGTCGAGACCGCCACGCGCACCGCCGGGCTTGTCGAACTCAAGGTAGGTCCGGCGGAGGATCGTATTGGTCGCGGAGTCGATGGGCTGGGCATTACCGGGCGCGAGGTTGAACTCGGCGATGTTGCCGTTGCCGAAATAACTGCGCTCCTTCTGCCACGCGGCGGCGAAACTGTGGCGGCCGAGCCAGGCGCGCCGGCGCGCGAGATCGAGTTCGTAGCCGACGGTGGCGCGCCAGGTTTCGCTGCGCTGGTCGAAGAGCTGGCGCACGGCCTGCGACTGCACGTAGGGCCGGCCGACGAAGGGATTGGGGCGCGCGACGTCGGGCAGGAGCGTGCCGGGCAGGCGGCCGGCGGCGATGACGGAGTCGCCGTCGGCGAAATAGGCGCCGGGCAGCACGGGGTTGGCATCGCCGATGGCGTTGGCGTTGGGCTGCGTGAAACCGCGATAGTAGTTCGTCCGCACGTAGCCCAGCTCAACGCTCACGGGGCCGACGCGCTGGTCGAGGAACACGGAGGCGAGCGTGTAATCGTTGTCCGCGCTGCGGCCGGGACCGGCGAGATAGGCGTTGGCCGGGATGACTTGGCCGAAAAACGGATCGTCGATGGTGCCGCCGGACGGCGCGGCGCCGGCGCTGATCGTCTCGAAGAAACCCGGGCCCTGCGTGCCCGCGAGATCGGGACGCATATCGGCGCCGGTCGTCGAGAGGCGGAACGGCTGCGCGCGGAGCTGCGGCGCGTAGACCGGCTGCAACGTGTTGATGACGCGCAGCAGCGATGGCGCGGGATTGGTGCCGGGCTGGAGCGGATCGGGGGCGCGCGGCGCGCCGGCGAGCACCCAGCGTGAGTAGCCGAAATCGGCCTGCGGAAAATTGCCGGGCGAGACCTGCTGGCGCACCATGCGCTCCACGCCGACGCGCACCTGCGTGGTCTTAAACGGCTGATACGTCGTCGCGACCGCGAGCCCCTTGGCCTTGAGCGACTCGAACTCGAACCAGCCCGCGCGATCCTCCCACATGGCGTTGGTGCGGAGCGCGAGTTTGTCCTTGATGAGGGGAAACGCGAAGTCGGCCTCGCTGCGTTTTTTCGCCCAGCGGCCGACGAGAAACTGCGCGGATTTCTGGCGGCCGTTGAGCACGGCGCGCTTGGAGTTGAGGTTGAAGGCGCCGCCGGGCCGGCTCGCGCCGTAGAGGATGGAGTTGGGGCCGCGGCTCACGTCGGCCCGATCGACGTTGAAGCGGTCGCTGGCGAGAATGCCGCGGTTCTGAACCATGTTGGGCAGGTAGTCGCGCGTGATGACCGACTCCGTGAACCCGCGGATCGTGGCGCGCACGTCCCACGCCTGCGCCAGGCCGCCGCTGGAGTCGGTGCGGTCGTTGTCGGAGCTCGTGGCAAACTTGAGCATGTCGGCGACGTTTTCCGCGCCGATGTCGTCGAGAAATTCCTTGGTGAGCACGGAAATCGCGGCCGGCGTATGGAAGAGAGACGCGTTCATGCGCGTGCCGGAAAGCGTGTTCGCCGCGCGGTAGCCCTCGTCGCCCTCGGTGGAGACGAGGAACGGCGAGAGCTGCACGGCTTCGGTGGCGGAGGGAGATGGCCGCGGCGCTTCGGCCGCGAACACCGCAGCGACCAAGGAAAACGCCCAACCGGCGGACACGGCCGGACGCGCGCACGCAATCAATCGCAGGAAAGAGATCATGGGGAGACGGGGGTGGGGATAGAGAGCCAGCGGGACCCTCAAGGCTCGGCGCAGATCCTTCAACGCTCAAGTTTCGTGAGCGAGTTTCGCCGCGTTGAAGAGGCGGGCATTCGATTTTCGAGTTGTGGGCACTGTTTCCCCTCTTAAATTCCACCCATGAGCGCGACCGAAATCATTGCTGAATTACCCAAGCTCTCGCGCGGTGAGCTGGAAGCGATCGAGGCCCGATTGATCGTATTGCTCGATCGTGCGGCACCCTCGACCAACGCCCACTGGGGTCATGCGTTGCGCGATCTCGCCGGCACGGTGCAAGAATTGCCAGCCGACTACGCCGCGAATCACGACCACTATCTCCACGGAGCACCCAAGCGGTGAAGGCTGTCTTCGCTGACACCGCGTTTTTTCTGGCACTGGTCAACGCTCGCGACCACCTGCACCCGCAAGCCGCAAACCTCAACGAGCATCCGCCGGGCCCGATGATCACGACCGAATGGGTGCTGATGGAGTTGGGCGATGCGCTCGCGGTTCCCTCGGGCCGAACGCGCTTCGTGCGATTGGTCACCGCCCTGCGCAACCAACCCGATGTCGAAATTATCCCTGCTACTCACGATCTATTCGAGCGGGCCCGCGCACTGTTTGCGCCACGCACCGACAAGATGTGGTCGCTCACTGACTGCACTTCCTTTGTCGTGATGAAGCACCACGGCCTCACCGCCGCACTCACCGGTGACCAACATTTCGAGCAAGCCGGGTTTCAACGGCTGATGCAGCCGTAGCCGGCGCTACCGCCGATTGAAATACACCACCGCGTTGCGCGTTTCCCGGCCGGCGAGGATCAGGTCGATCCGGCCGTCGCCGTCGAGGTCGGCGGCTTTCAGGTCGTAGGCCTGCTGCTGGTGGCCCACGTCGATGTCGTGCGGCGTGAAGCCACCGCGCCCATCGTTCTCATACCAGCGGACGATGAAGGCCGTGTAGGACGCGACGGCGACATCGAGGTCGCCGTCGCCATCGAAATCGCCCACCGCGAGCGCGTGCGGCGTCGCCAGATCGGCGTCGATCACGCGCTTCGTCCACCTCGGCCCTTCAAACCAAAACACGCCCTTGCCGTGGCCGCAGGCACCGACGACGTCGATGCGACCGTCGCCGTTGACGTCGCCCGCCTTGATGTTCGTCGCGCCCTTTTCCTGGGCGATTCGGTGTTTCGTCCACGGCTCGCCGGCGGCGCCGCGCTGCCACCACGTGAACGTCCCGCCGCCCGAGTCGCCGAGCAAGATGTCCCCTCGCCGATCGCCATCGAGGTCGGCGAAGTCGAGATAGTGCGGCCGGCCGTCGGCGCCCGCCGGCGTGACGACCTCGCGGCGCGGCCCGCCCGGTGCGGCGAGATCGAACCACGCCAGGCTGTTGGGAAACGCGGGGCCGCTGATGCTGTCGGCAATCACGTCGGTGCGGCCGTCGCCGTTGACGTCGGCGGCGTGCAAGCCGTGGATGCCGTTGAGTTCCCGGTCGACGACGTGCACCGGCCACGTCGCACCTGCACGCCGGGGATTCTCGATCCACGCCACGCTGAAGTCGGGGCCGGTCGGCTCCGCGAGCGTCTTCCCCTTGGTCTGGGCGGCGCGGTACTCGATCCACGGAATCTGATAGCGGCCGACGGCGAGATCGGTGGCGCCGTCGCCGTTCGCATCGAGCGCGACGCAATACAACATCTTCCCCTCCTTGGCATCGAAGAGCGTCTCCGGCGTCCACTCCGGCGCGGTGAGGGCGAAGACTTTGGTCACCCCCATCGCCACCAGGTCGCGCTGACCGTCCGCATTCACGTCGAGCGCCGCGACACTCCAGATCGATTCGGGCAACGGAAACGAACGGCGTTCCCAAGTGATGGGCTTCGCCGGCGGCGGCGCCGATTTCGCCTCTGCGGGCGCCGGGCCGCGTTCAAACCCGGTCGCCGCGAAATCCAGTGCGTAGACCATGCCTTCGTAGCCCACGACGTAGAGGTTCCCCTGCCCGTCCGTCGCAAACGATGCGATGCCTTCGGGCGAAAGCGCGATTTGCCGAATGCCCGTGAGCCGACCGCCCTCCTGGGTGAGTCCCCAGATGCGCCGCGACGTAAAATCGCCGAACACATAGACGCCGTAGAACGACGAGGCCTGGTTGCCGCGATAAACATATCCGCCCGTCACCGAGTTGCCGTAGCGTCGTTTGTAGGCGGCTACCGGCGGGAAGTAGACCGCACCGTGCTGTCGCCGCCGAGTGGAGAACGGTTCGAAGCCTTCATACACGTTCCATCCGTGATTTTCGCCGCGCCGCACGATCGCGATTTCCTCGACGCGGTCTTGCCCGACGTCGCCGACCCAGAGGTCGCCGTTCGCGGCATCGAACGAGAAGCGCCATGGCTCGCGAAAGCCCAGCGCCCAGATCTCCGGCCGCGCGTCAGTGCGCCCGCGAAACGGATTGTCCGCCGGAATCGCGTAGGGCAGGTCGCCGTCGCGGCGGTCGACATCTATCCGCACGATTTTGCCGAGGAGCTGGCGCAGGTCCTGCCCGTGACCGTTCGGGTCCTGCTGCGGACCGGTGTCGCCCATCCCGAGATAGAGCATCCCGTCCGGACCGAACTCGATGCACCCGCCGGTGTGATTCTGCGTCACGCAGGGAATCGTGAGTAAACGCCGCGACAGCTCGCCGGAGTCGGTGCGCCCGTCCGCCGTCGCGCGCCGTTCGACGAGGGCCGTCGCGATCTGCCCGTCCTCGAAAACCTGGTGCTTCAGATAATATTTCCGGTTCACCGCGAACTGCGGGTGAAACGCGACGCCGAGCAGACCGTTCGGACCGCGTTGCGAAAAAACCTCGGCGGAAAAATCGCCGAACTCCGCTTTCGAAAACACGCCCGCCGTCCGCTCCATCCGCCAAACCCGCCCGGTCTGCTGCGCGGCGATAAACGTGTCGGCCGCACCCGGCAGCGCTCCGAACCACACCAGCCCCGTGCGCGATTCGCCCGCCTTGCGGACCACGGTGGCCGGAAACCGCAGCGCCTCGGCATAGAGCGGCCGCAGCGGCACAGGCGTCGCCAATTCCGCAATCACCTCCGGCATGCCTTGATGGGCCCGCAGTGAATTTTCGGGCTGCTTCAGGCTCACCAAATATTCCACCACATCGGCAAACTCCACGAGCGACAGGCCCGCCTGCAGGCCCGCCGGCATGAGCGAGACGGGACTGCCGCGTTGGGCTTTGATCGTCGCCCGGGGCACGCTCACTAACTGCCCGTCCGCCCCCCTCAATGCCACGGCCTCGGCGT
>CANHJG010000099.1 GCA_947461205.1 Opitutia bacterium | reverse complement strand
CAGCGGGCCGAGTTCGAACTGAACCAGCTCTACGGCGGCCAGGAGAAGTTTGCGTTGGTCGAGGTCGAGGTCGCGGCGACGCACGCCGGCGAGGAACGCGAAGTGGCCGCCGCCACGGTCGTTTTCGAGGATGCGCTCACGCAGCGTTCCGTGAACATCACCGCCCGGGGCGCGGCGCGCTTTACCGCGGTCGAACGCGATGTCATCGCGTCCGCCAATCGCCAGGTTCAGACCGACTATGCGGTGAACGTGACCGCGGAGGCCAAGGATCAGGCGGTGGGGTTGGTGGATTCCAACCGCCGGGACGAGGCGGCGCGGCAACTGCGGGCGCGCACCGTCGAATTGGAGAAGATGGCGAGCGTTTACGCCAACGCGGCGGTGGCGGAACTGTCGGCAAGCAACAAGAAGGAAGCCGACCGCCTGGAGCGGGACGGTTTGAGTAACGAAGGGCGCAAGGCGTATCGGGCGGATGCCGCGCAGGCGAAAAGCCAGCAGGCGGCGGGCTCGTCGGCCTACGTCCGGCCCTGAGTTTCGCTCCACGGCTCCTTTGACTTCCCTGCCTCCATGCGGCCAGGCTCCCGCCGTGCTCGCTCCCTCGCGCCGCAGTTTTCTCTACTGGCTGTTGCTCCTGGTGCCGACGTTGGCGGTGGGCATCGGCGCCCTGTTACTCCTGCGGCGGGAGCAGGTGCGGCTCGACGAGCAGGCCCGGGGAGTGTCGGCCCTCCGGCGGGAGACGATCGCGGCGCGGGCGCGGCAGATTGCGGAAAATGTGGAACTGCTCGTGGGCGACGTGCAGGGCGGACTGATGGCCACGCTCAACCAGGCGCCCGCAACCGATCCCGACGGGTTTTTCGATGCGTGGGGCGCGAACAATCCGCTGGTGCGCTCGACGTTTCGCCTGGCGCCCGACGACCGGATTCTTCGGCCCACGAACGTGGAGGCGGGTCGTTGGCTCTCGGCCTGGCTGCAGGCCGGGGTGCCGTGGCGCGGTGCAAAGCTGACTGCGCAGGAGAGCGAACTGTCGCGCCGCGAGCGCAAGGACGCGTCGGCAAATGTGGCCCAGGCGCAGACGCTCCGCAGCAGTCTGCAGGAAACGGCCCGGCAAAGCGCGACGGCTGATTCGCTGAAAAAAGCCGAGGCCTCGGCCGCGGCCCCGGCGGTGGCGGAACGCACGGGCTGGACGCCGTGGCGGGGGCCCGACGGATTGCATCTGATCGGCTGGCGTCAGCCGGTTCTCGGCGGCGTAGTAGGGGTGGAGGTGAACCTGGCCGCGATCGTCGCGCGCCTCGGGGAGTTGCTCCCGCGCGACGGCGATCTGGCCGATGCCTTTGCGGTGCGCGAGGCGGGCGCGACCCGGCAGAGCAAAACTTACACCCCCGGCCGCGAATCCGGCGCGGCGCTGGGCGAGGCGGATGCGATCATCGTCCCGTTGTCCGATCGGTTGCTGCCGGGCTGGGAGGTGGCGGGGTTGGTGCGCGCCGGCGCGGGCGGGGTGGGGGCGGGCGGCGGCTTTTTCCTCGGCGGCTCTCTGCTCGTGGGCAGCTTTGTCGTCGCGATCCTTTCGGGCGGTTTGTTGCTGCTCCGGCAGGCCCGTCGCAGCGAGGAAGAGGCGGCGCAAAAAACCTCATTCGTCGCCAACGTTTCCCATGAATTCAAAACGCCCCTTACCACCATCCGGCTCTATGCCGAGTTACTGGAGCAGGGCCGCGTGCGCGACGCCGCGCAGGGCGGCGACTATCTGCGGACGATCGCGCGGGAAACCCAGCGGCTCGCCCGGCTCGTGAACAACGCCCTGGATTTCAGCCGGCTGGAGCAGGGGCAGAAGAAGTTTGCCCGCGAACCGCTCGACCTCACGGCCGCGGTCACCCGGCTGCTCGACACCCACGGCCCGCGCGTGGCGGAGGCGGGCCTGACCCTGCGACGGGACCTGCCCGCGACCGTCCTGTCGATCACGACCGACCGCGACGCGCTCGAACAGATCGTCATCAACCTGCTCGACAACGCGTGCAAATACGCGGCCGGGGGCGGCGAGGTAACGGTGGCGCTGGGGCCCCGCCCGGCGGGCGGCGTCGCGCTGGCGGTGCTCGACCGCGGGCCAGGCGTGCCCGCGGGACATCGCGCGCGGATCTTCGATAAATTTCACCGCGTGGACGATACGCTGACCGCCGAGAAAAGCGGCGCGGGGCTGGGGCTCAGCATCGCGCGGCAACTGGCGCGCGGTCTGGGCGGCGAGTTGCGCCACGAGCCGCGTCCGGGCGGGGGCGCGTCGTTTGTCGTTGAACTCCCATGACAGCCAAAATTCTCCTCGCCGAGGACGATCCGAATATCCGCCTCGGACTCGTCGCCACCTTGGAGAGCGAAGGCTACGCCGTGACCGCGGCGGGCGACGGGGCGCAGGCGCTGAAGTTATTTCCGCAGGATAAATTCAGCCTCGTGATCCTCGATGTGATGATGCCCAAGGCCAGCGGCTACGAGGTCTGCCGCGCGCTGCGGGCGCAGGGCGCCCGGGTCCCGATTTTGTTCCTCACTGCGAAAGGCGAGGAAATCGATAAAGTGGTCGGGTTGAAAATCGGGGCCGACGACTATGTGACGAAACCGTTCGGGGTACACGAGCTGCTCGCGCGCGTGGAGGCGCTGTTGCGGCGCTCGCGCACGACGGCGGTAGAGCAGGGGAGCGCGGCGGCGGCGTTGCCGCCGGTGTTCCGGATGGGGGCGGCGGAAATCGATCGCCGGAAATTTACGGCGACGGTCGCGGGGCGCACGAGCGTTCTCACGGCGCGCGAGCTCCGGCTCGCCGAGGTGTTGGCGGCCCATCCGGGCGAAGTGCTGACCCGGGACGCGTTGCTCAATGCGGTGTGGGGCATCGGCTATTTCGGCACCACGCGCACCCTCGACCAGCATGTCGCGCAACTGCGGAAAAAGGTCGAAGCGGTGCCCGATGAGCCGCGAACAATCCTGACGGTGCACGGTGTGGGCTACCGGTTCGACGCCTGAGCGCCGGCGGCTATTTCCGCCAGCCAAGGCCGGCGCCAACCAGCGCGACACCGACCGCGAGGACCACGCCGTAAGCGCCGACGAATTCGTTGCGCGTGATGCCGAGCGACTGTTCCTCGGCGGCCTCGATCAGCTGCCAAGCCGCGATCAGGTTGACGACCGCGGAAGCGACCGTCAGTGCGCCGCAGCCGATGAGGCCGAAGCGCAGGAATTTTTTTAAGGTCGGGTCGAGCTTCACACGTTGCACAACTTCACGGCCTCGCGGAGCGAGGTCAGCGGGTCGCGCTTCGGCAGGAATTCTTGGCCGACGAAACCCTTGAAGCCGGTGGACTTGATCGCGCGCATGATGGGCGCGTAGTTGAGTTCCTGCTGGTCCTGCGCCTCGAACTCGTTGCGCCCGGGATTGCCGGCCGTGTGATAGTGGCCGATGTAGGCGGCGTTGTCCTTCAGCGTGCGGATGACGTCCCCTTCCATGATCTGCATGTGGTAGATGTCGTAGAGCAGTTTGAAGCGCTCCGAGCCGATGCGCTTGGCGAGTTCGACGCCCCACGCGGTGCGGTCGCACATGTAGTCCTTGTGGTTCACCTTCGAGTTGAGGAGTTCCATCACGAGGGTGACGCCACGTTTTTCCGCGAGGCTGATGAGGCGTTTGAGCCCGACGGCGCAATTTTCGAGGCCCCGCTGGTCGTCGAGCTTCTCGCGGTTGCCGGAGAAACAGATGAGGTTCGTATAACCGGCGTCGGCGACTTCGCCGATGCGCTTCGTGTAGATGTCCACGAGCGTGTCGTGGTGCTCGACGCGGTTGAACGCTTTGGCGATGCCGCCCACGGTGACGCCCTGCGGGGTCTTCGCGGTGGGGTTGCTGACCATGGAGCAGAGGAGCCCGTGTTTTTTGAGCGTGGGAAAATCTTCCGGCTGGAGCAGGTCGATCGCGACGAGGCCCATGGCCTTGCCGGCGGCGGCGAAGGTCTCCAGGTCAATTTTCGGCCAGCACCATTTGCAGGCCGACTGACGGATTTCCCCGGCGGGGACGGGCGTGGCGGGGGCGGATTGGGTGGCGGGCTCGGCGGCGCGGGTGCGCGGGAGGGCGGCGACGGCTGCGACGCCGGCGATCGAACGGAGGGCGGTGCGACGAGAGATGGGCGAGGACATGGCGGAAGTTCGGAGGGTCGGCTGATGCACTGGGATTGGCAAGCATGCTGCGGAGCGGAGTGTCCGGCGAGGCAACCCTGGTTCGATGCTCGTCTACCGCGTGCGCCATCGCCAACTGTTCTCCCGGACGGTTCCCGCCGCCAAAGGGCAACCGTGCGTGATTCGCCGGGTAATGAGCGGCGCCGCGCCCCAGCGCCGCGGGGAATGGCGCACCGCCCAATTCCTTTTCACCGGTATTGGCCGACCTTGAAAACGGTAAGACGCGCGGCGGATAGTTCCGCTATAATCGGTTACGCGGTTGGGGGGAAATCACCCCGACGTCTCACTCATACGGCGAAGCTGCGGCCGGTAAGAACGTGGCGTTCCCGTAAAGATCCGTTCGAGGAAGTCTGGTTGGAGATAACCAACTGGCTCGAAGCCGAACCTGATCAGATCGGCGTGGAGCTGTTTGCGCGGCTGCAGCGCACTTATCCCGCGCGCTTCCCCGATGGCCAGTTACGAACTCTCCAACGCCGGTTGGCTGACTGGCGGCTCGCGGCCGCGAGCCGCCTCGTCTTCTGCGATCTCCACCCTTAACCGCCAATCCAAAATCGACCCCGATCACAGGGGCGGCGGATGGCGGAGGAAACCCGGGTGACGCAGGAGGCGGTGTGGCAGGAGACGCTGGCCGGCCTGTTGGCCAAAGCGGGTCGCACGGCGGGCGAACTGGCGAGCGAGGGGAAATCGGTCGAGTGGAAACTGGCCTTGGCTGCGGTCTTGAAGGCGCAGACCACGGTGACGAATCGCTGGCTGGGCGAGGCGCTGCATTTGGGCAACCTGCACGAAGTCAGCCGCAAAGTGGCGGCGTGGACGAGGGGGCCGGCTGTCGCCCGGGGCAAGCGATCAATCAAGTCCACCTAAAATCGGCTAGTGAACGTGAACCCCAAACCCCAAAGCCTGCCCCCGTTCGTTTTCTCCTGGTGAGCGATTTGCTGTTGCGGTGGTTGGATCCGCGGATCCGGCTGGGCGGCGGCGCCCGCTGAGGACAAAAAAGCGCGGGCGGGAGCCCGCGCGGGAAAAGCCCGGGACCATTTCCGCCGGACGTCAGCGGGCGGCCGGCGTCGAAGGCGAGGCGTGGGCGGCGGTGAGTCCGGCTCGGGGCGAGACGCCGAAAAACTCGACGATGTGCCCGAGTTCGGCGAAACCGCGGGCGCGCAGCTTGGCTTCGACCTCGGTGAGCGTGCGACTGAGTTCGGCCGAGGTTTCGGTATCCAGTTCCTCGACGCGATCGGTGGCTTTGCAGACGACGTGATAGCGGGTGGGCTGGCCGAGGTTGATTTCGTAGACCGCGGTGCCGTTGTGGAAGAACGCGCGCCGGACGAGTCCGATCTCCTCGAAGGCCGCCATGCAGCGGTAAACGGTCACGAGATCGCAGGTGCCGGACCCGAGCTCGGTGTGCAACTGCTCGATGCTCGTCGGGGCGGAGCATTTGTTGAGGGCGGCGAGGATGGCGATGCGCGGCTGGGTGATGCGCAATCCGGCGGACTGCAGTTTCGCCGTGGCGAGCTCGACCGGGGAGGGGGCACGATTTCCCGACCGGGCGCCGGCCAGCGGATGATTCGTTTGGGTTGATGCGAGCATTGCTGGGAAAAATGCCACGGTCCGCCGCAGTATTGCCAGTCCATTGCCCTAGGGACTTTCACCGAGTAACCGGTTGGTGCGAATGAGGTCGCCGCTTCGGCGTTAGCCGAGGGTTGCACGTCGCCCGGGCGTGTGCCACGGTCCGGTTCCGCTCCCCATGCAAGACCCGGATTTCGCCGAAATCGTCACCCTCATCTGCAAAGAAGACCCGCGCTTTGACCGCAAAGCCTACGACTTTGTGCGCCTTGGTTTGGATCATACGGTGAAGGAGTTGCGCAAAAAGGATGCGGCGCGGGCGGACAAATCGCGCCACGTGAGCGGGGCGGAATTGCTCGACGGGCTTCGGGTTTACGCGCTCGACCAGTTCGGCCCGCTGACCAAGACGGTGCTCAACGCCTGGGGCGTCACCCGGTGCTCGGACTTTGGCGACATCGTGTTCAATCTGATCGAATACAGTGTTTTCTCCAAGACCGAGGGCGACCGGCGGGAGGATTTTACCAATCTCTACGATTTTGACGCAGCGTTTGTGAAGCCCTTCCAGCCGGCCCGCCGACCGCGCACCAACGGGGGCCCGTCGACCACCGAGGCGTTCGGCACGGCCTAGCGTTTTTTTGGTGGGAGCGCACCCCTGCGTGGCTCGGCTGCATTCCACCCCCACTCTTTCATGCCCAAACCGTTGTCTTCTGCCACCGCCGATCTCCGCCTGCTCGACGCCTTTTGGCGGGAGCCGGTCGAGCGCACCGTTCTGCCCAACGGCCTCACGCTGATCCTCAAACCCGACCGCTCCGCCGCGCTCGCCTCGGTGCAGGTTTGGGTGAAGACCGGGAGTATCCACGAAGACGCCCACCTCGGTGCGGGACTCTCGCACTACCTGGAGCACATGCTGTTCAAGGGCACGACGCGCCGGGCCGGCCGGGAGATTTCGGCGACCGTACAGGCGCACGGCGGTTACATCAACGCCTACACGACGTTTGACCGGACCGTCTACTATATCGATCTGCCGAGCGAACAGACGGGCGTCGCGATCGATCTGTTGGCGGACGCGGTACTGCACTCGACGCTGTCGGCCGACGAGACGGCGAAGGAGAAAGACGTGATCCTTCGAGAGATCGCGATGACGAAGGACGATCCGGACAACCGGCTGTGGGACGCGTTGTTTGCGACGGCCTTTCGGGAGCATCCGTATCGGCAGCCCATCATCGGGCATCGCGACGTGTTTTCCGCCGTGACGCGGGAGGACCTCGTCGCCTACTACCGGGCCCGCTATGTCCCGAACAATCTCGTGGTCGTGATCGTCGGAGACGTGGATCTGGCCGCGACGCGGGCGGCCGTCGAGCAGCATTTCGGCGCCGCGCCGCGGGCGCGGCTCGCCCCGGTGTTGGTGCCGGCGGAGCCGCTGCAACTCGCCCCGCGCGCCGAGCATCGGTTCGAGGACGTGGAACTCACGCGGGCGGCCCTCACGTGGCCGATCCCCGGCCTCACGCACGCGGACGCTCCGATCCTCGATCTGCTCGCGACCGTGCTGGGCGGGGGCGACAGCTCGGTGCTCTGGCAGGAAATCCGCGAAAAGGCCGGGCTCGTGCACACGATTGACGCGTCGAGTTGGAATCCGGGCAGCAGCGGCCTCTTTTTTATCGGTTTCACGGCGGACGCGGACAAACGCGTGGCGGCCGCCGCGGCGGTCGAACGCGTGCTGGCCCGCTGCGCCGGGAAAGGGTTTACCCCCGCGCAGCTGAAGAAGGCCCTGCGGCAGATCGTCGTGAGCGAAATCAACTCCCGCAAGACGATGAGCGGCCAGGCCTCGCGCCTCGGCGCCGCCGAAGTGGTCGTGGGCGACCTCGACTACAGCCGCTCGTATTTCGACCAGTTGCGCACCGTGACGCCGGCGGACCTGCAGCGCGCGTTGAAAGCCTACCTCTCGCCCGCGCGGTTGACGTCGGTCTCGCTCAACCCGAAGGCGTCCGCTCCGGCGGACTGCGCGGCGGCGACGGCCCGGACGGCCACGCCGGACTTTGAGGAGATCAAACTCCCGAACGGGGCGCGCCTGCTGCTGCAGCCCAACCGCCATCTGCCCAATCTCCACTTCCGTCTTGGCGCGAACGGCGGGGTGCTCTTTGAGGAGCCCGGCCAGCGCGGGGCGACGTCTCTGCTCGGCACCATGCTGACGAAGGATGCGGGGAAGCGCACGGCCGCCCAGGTCGCGCAGTTCATCGAGGAAGTCGGCGGGTCGTTCAGCCCGCTCTCCGGCAACAACAGCATCGGGGTTGCCGCTGAAGTGTTGCCGCCTGACTGGGAGCGCGCGCTCGCGATCATTGCCGACGCGGTGCTGGCGCCGAAGTTCAACGCCGCGACGTTCGCGATGGAACGGGACGCGCAGTTGGCCGGCCTCGCGCAGGATGCGGACGACGTGGTCACGCTGGCCCGCAAGCTGGTGCGGAAAAAATTTTTCGGGTCCCACCCGTTGGCGCTCGACGCCAGCGGGGATGAAGCTGGCGTGAAAGCGCTGACGCCCGCCGCGCTCCGCGCCCTGCACCGGCGGCTCTTCGTGGCCCCCAACGTGGTGTTGGCGGTCGCGGGCGATTTTGACCCGAAGAAACTGGGGCCGAAGCTCAAAGCCTTTCTCGCCAAGCTGCCGCGCGGGGCCGCGCCGGTCGGCGAGGCGGGGGCCGCGCCCCCTGCGTTTCCCGCCGAGGCGGGCGACTTCGTGGAAACGCAGCCGCGCGAGCAGGCGGTGGTGTTGCAGGCGTTCCGCGGGACGCGGGTGCACGCGGCGGATTATTATGTGGGCGAAGTGGCCGACGAGTTGTTCAGCGGGATGGCGTCCCGGCTGTTTGAACGCGTGCGCGAGGAGAAGGGGCTCGCGTATTTTGTGCGCTCGGGGCGGGTGCTCGGGCTCGACACGGGGATGTTCTATTTCATCGCTGGCACCCAGCCGGGCAAGGAGGGCGAGGTGATCGCCGAGATCGATGCGGAGATTGGGCGCGTGCAGGCGGGGCAGGTTGAGGCGGTCGAGCTGCTCCGCTGCCAGGCCCGCCTGAAGGCCGGGCAGCGGCAGGCGATGCAGACGAACTCGTCGCGCGCGCTCCAGGCCACGCTCAATACGCTGCAGGGGCAGCCGGCCAACGGGTGGCGGGACTACGATGCGCGGATCGATGCGGTCACGATCGCCGATCTCGCCGCCTTCGCGCAGAACTATTTCCAACGCGCCCGGCGCACGCAGCTTGTGGTGCGGCCGTGAGCGGGCTCGCCGAGCTGTTTCCCGCCGGCGACTACCGCCACCATCTGACGCTGCGGCGGGGGGAGCCGCGGGATTTTTTCCGGCCCCGCGACCCCACGGGGGAGGTGCGCGCCGAGCGCGCCCGCTGGCTCGTGGAGGAGCCGGCGCGGTATGCGGCGTTGACCGCCGAGGGTGCGGCGTTGCTCGCGGAGTTTTCCGCCCTGTGCGCGGCGTGGGGTGTGGCGGAGGCTGCGACGGTGGAGGCGCTGGGCGGGGCAGTGGAACCGGACTTTCTGCTGCTCGCGCCCGATGCCGCCGGGGCGTTCCGGTTGCGCGGCGGGGCGCTGTGTTTTCCGACGGGCTGGGCGCTGGAGGAGAAACTCGGGCACACGCTCGACTTCATCCATGGCGTCGTGCCCGGGCTCAACGCCGCGTTGGCCGCGCCGCTCGGGCAGTTCCTCGCCCGGCTCAAGCCCGGCGTGGCGTTTCACCGCGACAACTGGGGGCTGGCCGCGACTGATGCGCGCAACCTGCACCCGGCGCGGGGGCTGGCGGCCCCGGATCGACCGACCGCCCCCGACCGGCTCTGGTTGCGCGTGGAGCACCAGGCGCTGGTGGCGCTGCCGCGCACGGGCGGGGTGGTGTTGGGGATCCGGATTGCCCTGCATCGCCTCGACGCCGTGGCGCGGGATCCCGCGGCGGCGGCCGGCCTGCGCCGGGCCCTGCTGACAATGGCGCCGGAGATGGCGGCCTACAAACGGATCGAACGGGTCAGGGACGAGGTCGTATCCTGGTTGTGAAAAACAGGCTGGATTTCCGGGCCGGCCTGCGCTTGTCTCTCGTCGCCCTATGAAAAAAACATCCTCTAAATTCACCTTGCTCGTCAGCCTCCTCGCTGTCGCTGGCATGTTCACTGTTCCCGCCCTCCGCGCTGCGGATGACGCCGAAAAGGCCGCCAAGAAGGCCAAACGCGACGCCGACAACCTCAAGAAGTATGACGCCAACAAGAATGGCAAACTCGACGCCGATGAAGAGGCCGCCATGAAGGCCGACATGGAGAAGGCCAAGGCCGAGAAGAAGAAGAAGAGCGAAGGGAAGTAATTCCCCGCCTAGTTTAGCTTTCCGAGCCCCGGTGCAAAACGCCGGGGCTTTTTTGTGCCCGGGGGTGGCGGCCGGGCAGGCTACCGTTTGTCCACAAAGCCGCCGCTCCACTTGAGCTTCGTGCGCACGACGGAGAAGTGCGAGTAGTCGGCGCGTTGAGCGAGGGGTAGGCGGAGTTGCGCGACGGAGATTTCCACCGGCGATTGCGCGCCGACCTGCAGGTTGCGCTGGCCGTCCATGGCGACGAGGAGGCGCGCGGTGGGGCTGCGGTTGAAGACGCGGAGTCGGACGTTTTCGCGGAAGATGATCGAGCGGTTGCTCAGCGTGTGCGGGCAGATGGGCGTCATCGCGATCACGCCCGCCGCGGGGTGCATGATGGGGCCGCCCGCGGAAAGGTTATAGGCGGTGGAACCGGTGGGCGTGGAAAAAATCAGACCGTCGCAGGTGTAATCGGTGACGAGTTCGCCGTCGGCGAACACCTCGAGGCGGACGAGGCGGGAGTTGACCTCGTCCTTGATGAGGACGTCGTTCAGCGCGAGGTCGTGGGGGCCGGTGCCGGTCGAACATTCGAGCATCGCGCGGTGGTCGACGCGAAACTGGCCTTCGAGCAAGTCGAGGAACTGCGCGCGGGCTTCGTCGGCGGAGAAGGTGGTGAGGAAGCCGAGGCTGCCGCGGTTGACGCCGATGATCGGGACCTGTTCGCGGGCCGATTCGCGAGCGACGCCGAGGAGGGTGCCGTCGCCGCCGATGACGCAGCAGGCGTCACAGCCGTGGAGCCAGCCCTCGGGCAGGGGGAAGCGGGTGGTCTGTTTGAGGGTGACCCCGGCGGTGCGGGCGAGGGCGACGAGTTCGCGGGCGAGCGCGGGGGCGCCCTCTTTTTGTTCGTTGACCACGAACGCGAGCTGGCGGATGGGCTTCATAGACGGGTGGGAGCGTGGGACGATTCGCGACGCAGTCCGAGCAGAAACTCCCGGTTGCCGTCCGTGCCGGTGAGGGGCGAGTCCATCGTGCCGATGAGGCGGGCCCCGGGCAGCCCGGCGAGGGCGAACTCGCGGATGCCGACGAGGACGGCGTCCTGCACGGCGGTGTCGCGGATGACGCCGCGGCCTTTGTCCACGGCGGCTTTGCCGGCTTCGAACTGGGGCTTGACCAGGGCCACGAGGCAGCCGCCGACGCGCAGCAGCGGCCAGACGGCGGGGAGCACGGAGCGGAGGGAGATGAAGGAAAGGTCCATCACGACTGCGTCGAACTCGCCGCGGGGGAGGTCGCGGGCCGTGAGGTGCCGGGCGTTGATTTTTTCGAAATTGGTGACGCGCGGGTCGCCGACGAGTTTGGGGTGGAGCTGGGCGCGCCCGACGTCGACGCAGACGACGTCGGCGGCGCCGGCCTGGAGGGCGCAGTCGGTGAAGCCGCCGGTGGACGCGCCGACGTCGAGGACGTGGGCGCCGCGGAGGTCGAGGGCGAAGCGCGCGAGGGCGCCGGCGAGTTTTTCGCCGCCGCGGGAGACGAAGCGGGGCGGCTGTTCGACGGTGACGTCGAGGTCGGACGGAAATTCTTTGCCGGGTTTGTCGAGGCGGTCGGTGCCGCGCCGGACGCGGCCGCTCATGATGAGCGCCTTGGCCTGCGCGCGGGTGGGGGCGAGGCCGCGGGTGACGAGCAGTTCGTCGAGGCGGAGTTTGGGCGCGGCGTTCATGCGGGGCGGAGTTTCTGGCGGGCGGGCGACCAGCAGGTGGTG
This sequence comes from Opitutia bacterium, assembly GCA_947461205.1. Classification (GTDB taxonomy): domain Bacteria; phylum Verrucomicrobiota; class Verrucomicrobiia; order Opitutales; family Opitutaceae; genus GAS368. The sequence continues at coordinate 5,413 of CANHJG010000099.1, read as the reverse complement.
CGGCCGCCGACGTCCTCGCGCGCGAGGGGTTGCTTCGTTTTCGGGCAGACGCCGCCTTTTTCCCAGCGGTGCCAGAACAGCCAGGTTGGCGGAATGTGGGCGTTGAGGTCGGGTGGGAGCGTGGGGCCCCGGCCCGCGATTGTGGCGAGAGCGAGGCGGGCGACGTGGCGGCATTTGCGCCAGAGCGTGCGGACCTCCGCGGGGGAGAGGGAGCCGGCGAGGCGTTTCGGGTGGAGGGCGGCGCGCCAGAGGATTTCGTCGGCCATCCAGTTGCCGATGCCCGGGAAACGTTCCTGCAGCAGGAGGACGGCCTTGAGGGGGGCGCGGGCGCGGCGGGTGAGGAAGGCGGCGACGGCTTCTGGCGTGAAGGCGGGCGAGGTGAGCGCGGGGGCGATGTTGGTCCACCACGGTGGCGGCGTCGGGTCGTGGTGAAACTGGACGCGGCCGAACATGCGCGGATCGGTGAAGACGAGGGTGTGCCGGGCCGTGACGAGTGCGAGATGGTCGTGTTTTTGCGGGATGTAGCCGGGGGCTTCGACGCGGAGTTCGCCGCTCATGCCGAGGTGGACGCCGAGCCAGCGGTCGCCCGCAAAGCGAACGAGGATTTGCTTCGCCGCGGCCTGGGCGCCGAGGAAGCGGGCCGGCGTGAGATGGCGGCGCAGCACGGCGGGATCAGTGCCGCGGAAAATCTTGGCGTGATCATGCAGGAGCACGCCGGTGACGAGCGCGCCGCGCGCGGCGAGGTCCCAGCGCTTGCGGTAAAATTCGGCTTCGGCGAGCTCGGGCATGGTGGACGGCGGGCGCGGGCGGCCTAACGCAGCGTGGCCACGAAGGCGGACAGGTCGGGGAAAACGGGCACGCCGGGGAGGGCGAGGGCGGCCCAGGCGGCGGCGTCGTGTTGGCCGGTGCAGACGGCGGCGGAATTGATTTTGGCGTCGAGGCCGCAGCGGATGTCGGACTCGCGGTCGCCCAGCATCCAGCACTGCGCGGGGTCGAGGCCGTGGTGCGCGATCGATTCGAGCAGGTAGGCGGGCGAGGGCTTGCGGTAGCGCGAGGGCTGGTCGGGGCCTTCCGGGGCAATGCAGATGCCGTCGAAGATCGGGCGGGGCAATCCGAGGAGTTCGTCCATGCGGTCGTTGCAGCGGAGGACATCGTCGAGGGCATACAGGCCGCGACCGATGCCGGACTGGTTGGTGACGAGGAAGAGCAGGTAGCCGAGGGCGCGGGCGCGGGCGAGGGCCGCGCTGACGCCGGCAATGAGTTCCACCCCGGCGGGGTCGGCGAGGTAGTGTTTGTCGAGGATGAGCGTGCCGTCGCGGTCGAGGAAGAGGGCTTTGCTCATGCTTTGTGGGCGACGTAGGCGCGGAGCTCGGCCGGGGTGACGGTGGCGGTGCCGAGTTTGCCGACGACGACGCCGGCGGCGGCGTTGGCGAAGTGGGCGGCGGCGGCGAGTTTCGCGCCGGCGGCAAGGGCGAGCACGAGGGCGGCGAGCGAGGTGTCGCCGGCGCCGGAGACGTCGAACACCTCGCGCGCGGCGGTGGGGATAGTGCTGAGAATTTTTCCCCCGGAGCTGAGGAGCATACCGTCTTCGCCGAGTGTGATCACGAGGTATTTCGTGGCGTAGCGCTCGTGGAGGCGGGCGCAGACTTCGGCGGCGGGAAAGGGGAGGTGCGGCGAGGCGGTGAGGCCGGCGAGTTCGAGCGACTCGCGCTTGTTGGGGGTGATCAGGTCGAGACCGTGGAAGGCGAGTTGGCGTTTCGGTTTCGGGTCGAGCGCGATGAATTTGCCGGCGGCCCGACCGAGCTTGGTCACGCGGGCGACGAGGGCGTCGTGCAAAATGCCCTTGGCGTAGTCCGAGAGGATGATGGCGTCGCAGGCGGCGATTTCGTCGGCGAGGAGGCTTTCGGCGGCGTCAGCGCCGAAGCGGTAGTCGGGGGGAGGGGACTCGCGGTCGATGCGGCAGAGCTGCTGGCGCTGCACCATGACACGGGTTTTCACGATGGTCTGGGCCGTGCCCGGGGTCTTGATGACGGCGATTTTTTTGCTGGCGAGTGACTGGGTGAGTTTGGCGCCGGACTCGTCGGAGCCGACGTAGCCTGCCACGGTGCAACGGGCGCCGAGGGCGGCGAGGTTGAGGGCGACGTTGGCGGCGCCGCCGGCGGTCCAGGTTTCGCGGGCGACGTCGATGACGGGCACCGGGGCCTCGGGCGAAATGCGCGTGGCGTCGCCCCAGATGTAGCGGTCGAGCATCACGTCACCGACGACGAGGATGCGCAGGCCGGCGATTTTTTTCAGGAGGGCAGGCAGGGCTTTCATGCGTGGTTCAGCGGAGTTCCCAAGCGTAGGGATAGCGGGAGAGGAGCTGGGGGGCGGCGGCGGTGACCCGCACGACGTCCTCGATGCGGCAGCCGCCGAGGCCGGGGTAGTAGAGCCCGGGTTCGACGGTGACGACGGAGTCTTGGCGGAGAATGGAGTCGACGGCGCCGCTCAGGCGGGGCGCTTCGTGGACGGCGAGGCCGAGGCCGTGACCGGTGCCGTGGAAAAATCCGACGGAGCCCTGCGGCGTCGATTTGGTTTTGAAGCCGCGGGCGGTGAAGACTTCGACGCATTTCCCGTGGACGAGGCGGCCGTTGGCGCCGGCGCGGATGGCTTTCAGCGCGGCGAGCTGGGCGGCGCGGACGGCGGCGACGAGTGCGCGCTGGGCGTCGGTGGCGCGGCCGCGGAGGAAGGTGCGCGTCATGTCGCCGTGGTAACCGGTGGCGGTCACGCGCGGGAAGATATCGATGATGATGAGTTCGTGCGGCCGGAGCGGGCCGGAGCCGCGTTCGTGCGGGTCGCAGGCCTGGTCGCCGCCGGCGACGATGGTGTTGGTCGAGACGCCGCCGGCTTCGAGGATGGCGACCTCGATGGCGAATTTGAGCATCTCGCTGGTGAGGGGGCGGCCGCGGTGGAGGAGGCGGCGGCCGGAGACCCGGCTGGCGCGGAGGATTTTTTCGGCGGCGGCGAAGCCGAGGGCGCTGAGCCGGTTGCCCTCGCGGATCGCGGCGGCCTCCGCGGCGGTTTTGATTTCGCGGGCAGGGAAGAGGGCGCCGTCGGCGACGGTGAGGTCGAGGCCGAGTTCGCCGAGTTTTTCGTAGACGCCCGCGGGAAAATCCCCCGGGACGGTGAAGCGCGTCTGCTTGAACTCTTGCGCGAGGAGACCGATCACCTCGGCGGCGCCGGGGCGGCGCCGGGGCCAGCGTTCGCGGGCGCGCTGGATATAGGCCTCGAGCGGGAGGACGACGTCGAAGGCGGAGGTTTTCTGGACGCGGCCGAATTCGAGGGCGCTGACCACGGCGTATTTCTTGCCGCGGAGGCCGAAGGCGACGAAGGCGTCGGGGACGCCGACGCGGCCGAAATAGAGCGCGTCGGGGCTGCGCTCAGTGTCGGCGTAGAGGAGGGGTGGAGGGAGGGATTTGGCGGCCAAGAGGAAAAAGGAGCGAAGAGGCGGAAACGTGGAGCGGAATTAGCCGCCAATGCCGGGCAGATTGCAAATGCGGTTTCGCGGCTACGCGGCGGGAGGTGGGGGCCGCGACGGCGGCGGGCGGGCAGGAGGGGTGGGCCGGTCGCGGCGGGATGCAAAACGCGCGGAAAGCGTGTCGCTTTTGCCCAACCCGGTTTACGTCAAGCCGGCTGGGGTGGACGGGGCGGTGCGCGGGGGGCGGCTGCGGCAGACGGCGCCGGAGACGGAAGCCGCGCGGCATCGGCCGATCGATCATTTTTCCGCAGCGTGGCCGAAGATCAAAAGGAACGGGTGGGATGGATCATTTTATCCGGCACCGGGGCGGACGGTTCGCGGGGCCTGAAGGCGATCAAAGCGGAGACGGGTATGGCGAGGGTGCTGGATACGCAGTCGGCGAAGTAGGCGGGCAGGCCGGGCAGCGCCCTGGCCGCCGGACCCGCCGACGACATTTTGCCGCCGGCGGTGATGCCGGTGCAGTGGGTGACCTACCTGCGCGGAGCTTTTTTGCAGACGCGCGCGAAAGAGCCGGCGGACTTCGCAGTGCCGAGCGGGCCGTTGCGCCAGATTCTGACGCTGCTCCGGTCGCGCCCGCGGCACGATGTTTCTGCCGACAAGCGGGCGACGTTTCGGCGGAGGATCGAACGGCGGATGAACCTCCACCAGATCGCGCAGCCCGAGGACGACGTGCGGTTTTGGCGGGAGAGCCCGACGGAACTCGATCGGCTCTTCAAGGAACTGCTGATCAGCGTGACGAGTTTTTTCCGCGACCGGCTGGGGTGGGACGTCCTGGCGGAAAAAAGTTTACCGGAGCTGATCGGGGCGCTGCCCGAGCATGCGCCGATCCGCGGGTGGGTGCCGGCGTGCGCCACCGGCGAGGAGGCCTATCCGATCGCGATTTTGTGGCCGGAAGGTCTGGTACGGATGCAGCGGCGCAACGACGGGGAGGAGTGCGGCACCGATTTGGATGCGTGGGCGATCGCGATGGCGCGGGCTGGCAAGTACCCCGAGGTGATCGCGGCGGACGTACCCGCGGAGTGGCTCGCGCGCCATTTCACGCCTCAGAACCATCATGACGTGATCAACCGGGAGACGCGGAGCCTCGTGGTGTTTGTGCCGCAGAACCTGATTTTCGCCCCGCCCTTGACGCGGCTGGATTGGATCTCCTGCCGCAACCTGCTGATCTACCTGAGGGCGGGGCGACAAAAACGCCTGCTGCACGTGTTGCATTATAGCCCTGAAGCCCGGCGCACTCCTGTTTTTGGGCGGTTCGGAAACGATCGGCGAACGCAGCGATCTGTCCCGGCCCCTGGACCGGGAGTGGACGCTATTCCGGCGCGAAAAAACGCTCGGAGAGCCCAACCTGGCGTTGTTCGCGGTCGGCACCGCGACCGGGGCGGACCGGCCGGCTGGGTTGGCGCCGGCGGGTGCGACAAAGGAGGGGCGGATCCCGCATCTCGTCGGGCAGGTGCGGCTCGACCGCTTTGGAGAATCCGATCGACGGGGTGGTCATCACGTTCGCGGACATCGCGGGCGTGACTCGCGTGGAACGAGCGGGGCAGGAGGTGCGGGAGTATTTAGAAAGCATCTTCCAGACGGTCCGGGAGCCGCTGCTGGTGCTCGATGAGTACCTGCGGCTGGTGTCAGCCAACAAGGCGTTTTACAGGCGGGTCCAGTGGCTGCCGCGCCAGGTTGAGGGCGAGTTGATTTACGAGATCGGCGGCGCGGGTGAGACGGGCCGGAATTGCGCTGCCCGCTGGAGCAGGTGCTCTCGGAGAAAAAAGTCGTCGACGGGTTTCGCCTTGAGACCGATTTTCCGAAGGCGGGGCACCGGGTGCTGCGGCTCAATACCCGCCGCCTGCCCCAGCGGCCGGGGACGCCGGCGCTGATTCTGCTGGCCCTCCAAGACATCAT
>CANHJG010000098.1 GCA_947461205.1 Opitutia bacterium | reverse complement strand
TTACTCGGACGGGATGCACGGGGCGATTGCGGCGGGGATTCGGGAGTGGCTGCCGGACGCAGACGTCACGATCGCGACCTTGCAGGAGCCCGAGCACGGGCTGTCGGCGGAGCGCTGGGGCGCGACGGAGGTGCAGACGTGGTGGGGCCATCGGGGGCACGCGGAGGTCAGCGATGCGGTCGTGGACCGCGTGCAGTGGCGGTGGGGGTGGGGATGGGCCTGATTGGGCTGCACTCGGGGTACTCCTCGAAGATTTTTAAGCGCCTGATGGGCACCCCCTGCTCGCTGACGTGGCGCGTGGCGGGCGAACGTCGGCGGTTGTGGGGATGCAATCCGGGGCATCCGATCGTGCGGGGGGGCGACCGGTGTTTCGAGTTGGCGCGGGAGGAAATGTAGGGCGAATCCTTCGCCGTGCCCCCGCCGGATGAGCAGGTGTTTATCTCGTGGTTTGAAGGCGGTGAAGTGTTCCGCCGCGGCTGTTGCTGGCGGCGGGGAACGGAAAGTTTTTTTACTTTCGGCCGGGGCACGAAATTTATCCGACCTATTTCGACCCGAACGTCCGCCGCGTGATTGCGAATGCGGTCGAGTGGGCACGTACTGTGCTCGCGGTGGAGCGGGTCGCGATGAGGGATGGGCGGATGGGGCTGACGGTTATTTTCGTCGCCGAATCGGGCTGGCCGGTGGTTCCCAGCCTGCTCGCCAAGACGCCGCGGGGCTGGCGCAGGATGGGGTGCTGCGACGGCGCTTCGGACCGCACGACGGTGTGCTCACGACGACTTGATTGGCGCGATCGTCAAAGCGTTTGCCCCGACGTTGCGGGGCGGTGAGAGGCGCGTCACGCCGGGCGGGGGCGGTTGACGGGCGCGGGCGCTGGCTGGAGCCGATCTCCCTTGGGGCGTTCGTTGGGCCCCTGGCGCCTCCGGATGAAACCGATTCGCGGTGGGCGCGGTAAGGCGCGGCCAGCTGGATCAGTAGTGTTTGACGTAGCCGTTGCGGCGCAGGCGCTCGAGCCAGCGTTCCTGACCGCTGCGGGACATCTGCGTCACGAGGATGCGTTCGATCTGGTCGCGCACTTCGTCGATGGGCTGGATGCCGGCGAATTTGCGGTCTTCGGCGAAGAGCAGGAAGCAGCCTTCCGGAAGGAGCACGGGCTGGGAGGCCTCGCCTTTTTTCAGGGCGAACGCGGGGTCGCTGAATTCCTTTTTGAAATCGGAACGTTTGAGCCAGCCCCAGTCGCCGCCCTTGGATTTGCGGGCGTCCTTGCTGTATTCCTTGGCGAGGTCTTCAAAACTCGTGCCGGCTTTCAGCTTGGCGAGGATGTCGGTGCCGATGGCCGCGAGCTGGGCGTCGGTTTCGCCTTCGGTGCGCGTGAGCTGGATGAGGCGGAGGTGGACTTCGTCTTCGCGGTAGAAACGGTCTTTGTTTTCGTTGTAAAAGAGCTCGATTTTCACGGGGCTGACCACGCTCTGCGACTTGCGCTGTTGGCCCTGCATGTAGCGGTAGATGATTTCGTCTTCCTGCTCCTTGCGGAATTCGCGGAGGGTGGTGCCACGGGAACGCAGGTAGGCGAGGAATTTGGAGCGGTCGTTGTCGAACTGGTCGCTCTGCATGCGCGCGATTTCGGCGTCAACGATGGCCTCCGGAATATGCTTCTTCTCATCCTTTTTGAATTCCTTGATGATGAGGACGCGGTCGATGAGATCTTGGATGACGCTGTCCTGCAGCGCCTCGATCTTGGCATTATACTCCTGCTCGTTGCGGATGGTCTCGCGCTGGAGCCCGGGGAGAAGCGGCGTGATCTCTCGGCTGACGTCGGCCACCGTGATGATCTTGTCCTCGGCGACGGCGACGATGCCGTTGGCGTAACGCAGATTGAGGTTGTCGCCGGCGGTGGGGGCGGAGGGTTGCGCGCAAAAACCAGTGGCGGCCACGGTGGCGTAAACGGCGGAGGCGAGACTGCGGCGGAGCGTCATGGAGTCGGCAGGTTGTTCAGGAAGATAATGATTTCGCGCAAACGTAGGAGGGGCTTGGGGGCGGTCAACCTTGGAAACCGGGTGCCCACTTGCACCCAGTCGTCGCGGCGGCCGCTGTTTCGCAGGCATTTCAGCCGGCTCGACTCGGTTTCGACGGAGACAATGCCCCTTTGTTCCGCCCGCACGCGGATTTCGGTTACGAGGAGGAGCGCTTTCACTTCGTCGCCAAATTTGCCGAAACGGTCGCGCAGGTCGGATTCGATGAGTTTGAGCGCAGGCAGGGCGTCGGCGAGGGCCAGTTTGCGGTAAAAATCGATGCGCAGGCGCGTTTCGGCGAGGTAGGTGGCGGGAATGCGGGCCTGAATTTTGGGCACGTCGACGGCCCCGCCGGCGACGTGTTCGGCATCGCGGATGGCGGTGTAACTGTCGGTGTGCCGGCCGCGGTCGGCCGCCGCAGGGTCGCGCCCGGCGCTTTCGCCGACGAAGACGAAATCGAGTTTGACGGTGGCGCGGATGGCGGCGGCGTTGGTTTCGCCTTTGAGGCGTGCGACGGACTGGCGGAGGAGCTGGCAGTAAAGTTCGAAGCCGATGCCGACGATGTGGCCGCTTTGCTCGGCGCCGAGGAGGTTGCCGGCGCCCCGCAGTTCGAGATCGCGCATCGCGATGCGGAAGCCGGCCCCGAGTTGGTTGTGCTGGCGCATCGCGGTGAGGCGCTCGCGGGCGACTTCGAGCAGGCGCGTGTGGCGGTGGAGCAGCAGATAGGCGTAGGCCTGATGTTTGAACCGGCCGACGCGGCCCCGGAGCTGGTAGAGCTGCGAGAGGCCGAACCGGTCGGCGCCTTCGATGATGATCGTGTTGCAGTTCGGGATATCGAGCCCGCTTTCGATGATCGTCGTGCACACCAGCAATTGATAGCGGCCGGCGACAAAATCGGTCATGACGTGCTCGAGTTCGTCGGCGCTCATCTGGCCGTGCCCGGTGCCGATGGTGACCGCGGGCAGGAGTTCGCGGAGGCGGGCGGCGACGAGCTCGATGGTTTGGACTCGGTTGTGCAGATAAAAGACCTGTCCGCCGCGGCGGATCTCGTGGTGGACGGCGTCGACCACGACTTTTTCCTCGTAGGTCTTGACGATGGTCTGGATCGGATGGCGGTTCGTCGGCGCGGTCTCGATCACGCTGAGGTCGCGCGCGCCGGTGAGCGCCATGTAGAGTGTGCGCGGGATCGGCGTCGCGCTCATCGCGAGCACGTCGACGGTGGCGCGCATGGCTTTGAAGGCCTCCTTGTGTTTCACGCCGAAGCGTTGTTCCTCGTCGATGACGACGAGACCGAGTTCGCGAAATTTCACGTCCTGCTGGAGCACGCGGTGGGTACCGATGAGGATGTCAACCTGGCCGGCGGTCACGGCTTCGAGGATTTTTTTCTGCTCCGCCTTGGTGCGGAAACGGCTGACCATTTCGACGGCGATCGGGTAGCCCGCCATGCGTTCGCGAAAGGAGTTGAGGTGTTGCTGGGCGAGGACGGTCGTCGGCACGAGGAGCGCGACCTGCCGCCCGCCCTGGACGGCTTTGAACGCGGCGCGGATGGCGACTTCGGTTTTGCCGAAGCCGACGTCGCCGCAGATGAGGCGGTCCATCGGCCGCGTTTTCTCCATGTCCGCCTTGGTTTCGGTGATGGCCTTGAGCTGGTCGCGTGTCTCGGTGAACGGAAACGACGCCTCGAATTCCTTCTGCCACGTCGTGTCTTCGGCAAACGCATGGCCGGGCTGGGCCTCGCGCGCGGCGTGGATGCGGAGCAGTTCGGCGGCGAGATCCATGGTCGACCGCTCGGCGGCCTGCCGGGCTTTTTCCCACCGGCCGGAGCCGATGCGGCCGAGCTGCGGGCGGGCCTTGCTCAGGCCGACGTAGCGGCTGATGAGGTGGGATTCCTGCAACGGCACGTGGAGGGTCACATGGTCGTCGAACTCGAGGGAAATCACTTCGCGGAGGCCTTGGACGGTGTCGAGTTTTGTGAGCCCGCGGTAGAGGGCGATGCCGTGTTGGAGGTGGACGACGAAGTCGCCCTCGACCAATTCGGAGAAATCGAGGAGCTGGTCGATCTGCGCCCGTTGCGCGACGGCGCGGGGGTTGAGCGAGGGGCGGCGTTGGCGCTGGCGGCCGAAGATTTCCGTCTCGGTGACAACGACGAGGCCGGCGGTGGCGGACTTATCCCACGAGAGGCGAAGACGGGCGTCGTCGCGAGACGTCACGCGGAAGCCCTCGTTGAGCGAGCCGCGGAAGAAGCGAGGCTTGATGGGTTTCAGCGCGGGGTCCGCGGCGAGGATTTCCTGCGTGCGTTGTTCCTCGCCTTCTTTGGAGACAACAAAGGCGATGCCGTAGCCGGCTTTGCGCCACGTCGCCACCTGGACGAGGAATTTCCGCCGGGCATCCTCCTCGACCTGCAGGCGTTCCTGCGCGACGAGTGAGTCCGCTGGATAGCTGCGATGGTGGGCGAGGCTCTCGGTGTCCCAGGTGAGTTCGGTGGCGCCCGCGTCGAAGAGCGCGCTGGCCTCGTCAAGATCGCTGAGGCCAAAAGCCGCGGCGCATTTTTCGAGCAGCGGCGTGAGGCCGTCGAAGCCTTCGCGGGCGAAGGAACTGAACTCCTCCTCGAGAGCGGCGGGTTCGACGAACACGAGGTGTGTGCTTGCGGTGAGATAGTCCGCGAGACCGGTTTTCGACGAACCGAGTTTTACCCGGGGCGAGGCGGACAGGGTGATGCTCCCGACACTCGCGCCGGAGCGCTGGGTGACGGGATCGAATTCGCGGATCTCCTCGATGTCGTCGCCGAAAAAATCGAGCCGGTAGGGCTGGTTCGCGGTGACGGGATAGAGGTCGATGATGCCGCCGCGGATGGCGTAGTGGCCGGGCGCTTCGCACACCGCCTCAGAATCGTAGTCGAGTTTCTGAAGCTGCTCGAGCAGGCCTTGAAACGACTGGGTCTGGCCGCGGGTGAGCGTGAGTTCGCGCGTCGCGAATTCCTCGAGGGCGGGCACGGGCTGCAACAGAGCGGTGGGCGTGGTGACAACGATCACGGTGTCGGGCGTGGACGTCATGGCGCGGACCGCGCGGAGGCGCGAGAGCACGGTGAGGCGGTCGCTGGAGGCGGCGAACGCCTCGCGCATGTCGCGGCTGTCGGTCATCGACTCGGGAAATACGAGCGTGCGCTGGGGCTGGGGGTCGGCAGCCGTGGCGAGGAAAAAGGCGACATCCTCGGCCACGTGTTCGGCGGTCTTGAGGTCCTCGGCGACGACGAGCCAGACCGGGGCGGGTTGCGCCCGGACGAGCTCGGCGAGGACCGCGCCGCGGGCCGCCGGGCAGATGCCGGTGAGCTTGGTGCGCGATGACGACGGGACGGACATGGATGGGTTGAGTGAAGTGGCGCGTCCGACCAAGCGGTGAACGAGCCGGAAGCCAAGGGTGTCTGTAGCGGAGAGACGAAAGTCGTCGAGCGAGGAAAGCCGATTATCCGAAATAAGATCGAGCGACCGGATTTTTTGGCCGAGTGGTGCGGGCCGACGCGTCGCGGGAGGTGGAGGATGCGCCAACGGGGCGCCCGGTCCGCCATGCGGCGCGGCTTTTTCGCGCGACCGGTTCTGCGCGGGATGAAGCGAGGCAGTTCCGAGCGTCCGGCCCGTCAGGCCGGACCGGTGACGGAGGGGATAGTGAGGGGGCTCTCGGGGAAAATGGCCACGAGGTGTCGTGGCCAAGGCGCGCGAGTTCGGGGTCGAGTGCGCGGCGCAGGTCCGCGACTGGAGTGAGGTGGGCGCGGCGGACGTTGGCGTCGGGCAATTCGGAGACCAGGCCGACGCGCGCTTTTTTCAGGATCAACGCGAAGCGCTGCACCTGCCCCCGGTTGAATTCGCGAAAACCCGGGACCCCGAGGGTGGCGAGCATCGCGTCGGCTGAGGCGTGTGCGAGGAGCAGGCGGCGGACGCTGCCGTGATCGGGAAAGCCGTCGTTGCACCGGGCGGCGGCGAGAATGAATCCGCCGGGGCGGACGATTTGCGCGGCGGCGGACCTTCCTTTGACGGCCTGGGAGAGATTTTGATCGAGCGGGCAGCCGCTGGGGGTGGTGCCGGCGATGGGGAACGCGTGCGGGCACGGGACCCTCGCGGCTTCGCGCACCTGGGCGCAACCGGCGCGGTGGGCGGCGAGGGTTTCACCGCCGAAAAAGCGGGTGATCGCGCGGTGGTGGTTGAGGGTGACGTTGACGAGAAAATCGACGGGCCGGAGCGAGCCGCCGGCGCGCACGTGGGTCTGGGTGGCGTTGCCTTCGAGACGGCCCGAGGTGCTGGTGATATCGCCGATTACGGGCGCGGCGTGATCGTGCAGGATGCTCTCGATGCCGATGACGCCCGGGCAGCAGGCTTTGTCGCCGCCGGAGAATCCGGCCAGGAAGTGTGGCTCGATGAAGCCGACGATAATGCGGCGGTCGGCCTCCACGGAGTGCCGGTTATAGGACACGTCGTAGCCGAGCGCGGAACGGCCGGCGGAGCACAACGTGGCGGGATCGTCCGCGTCGTGGCTCCAATTCCACGATGTCCGGCGTCAGACTATTCGGCGTGGGAGAACGAGCGGCAAGCCGAGAGGTCCGAACCGGGTGGCGGCGAGCGGCGCCCTTCGCCCCGTCTTCGCCCCACGGGCTCTGCGTCGGGATGCTTGGTCTCCAACTACGCCGGCATCGTGCGGCTTTCTCCTCGGCAGCGGTGGAGGACCTCCCCATCGGGGCGGTGATGATCGATCCCGCCGAGTTAACGCCTCACGGCTTGAGCAGAGATGGCCAAGCTGACACCGCCACCCCAATCGGTCGTCAGCCGTGCAAATCGGAAGAAGGCCACGCGCTCAAACACTGAAATCCTGCGCCGATGACCTTCACGGGGTGGTCTCCGTGCCGTTGTCGCCGGTGATGGGGTTGCGGTAGTCTTCGTAGGCTTCGATGATTTTGCCGACGAGGGGGTGGCGGACGACGTCGCTGCCGCTGAAGGTGTGGAAATCGATGCCGGGGATGTCGCGCAGGATGTGGCGGACCTCCAGGAGGCCGCTTTGCTTCGCGCGGGGTAAATCGATCTGGGTGATGTCGCCGGTGACGACCATGCGGCTGTCTTCGCCGAGGCGGGTGAGAAACATCATCATTTGCTCGGGCGTCGTGTTTTGCGCCTCGTCGAGGACGATGAACGCGTGCGAGAGGGTTCGGCCGCGCATGTAGGCGAGCGGGGCGATCTCGATCACGGATTTTTCGGTGAGGCGGGTGATGTCCTCGGCGTCGAGCATGTCGTGCAGGGCGTCGTAGAGGGGGCGGAGGTAGGGCAGGATTTTCTCGCGGAGATCGCCGGGGAGGAAGCCGAGGGTTTCGCCGGCTTCGACGGCGGGGCGGGTGAGGATGATGCGTTCGACTTCGTTCTTGAGGAGGGCGGAGACGGCGGCGGCCATCGCGAGGTAGGTTTTGCCCGTGCCGGCGGGGCCGATGCCGAAGACGACCGGGTGGGCGAGCATCGACTGGAGGTAGAGTTTTTGGCCGAGGGTTTTCGGGACGATGGTCTTGCGGTTGGTGGCGATGACGAGCGGCTCGGTGATGAGCGCGCGCATTTGGTCGCCTTCGCCGCGGGCGAAGCCGTCGGTGATGCGGTGGAAGTCGGGTGTGCGGATCGTCATGCCCTGCGAACGGGCGGAGTCCAAAAAGGTGAACAGCGAGGCGGCTACGGTGATGGCGGGCGCGGCGGCGGCGGGGGACAGGCCAGGGGGCGGCTCGATCTTCAGCCAGTCCTCGCGGGTGATGAGCCGGACGCCGAGGGTGCGCTCGGCGTGCGCGAGGTTTTCTTCGCGGCCCGCGTAAAGGGAACTGAGGTGGCGGGGGCTGGGGAAGTGAAGGGTGCGGGCGGGCACAGGGAGGAGAAGGAGAACGGTGACGAGGAACGAGAACGACGGAAGGAGGCTGTCAAGTGGGCAGGAGACTTCGGGTGGCGGCAGCGAGGCGCTCCCAGGTCGCGTCGAGGGATTGGGGGAGGATGCGGGTGGAGCCGATCACGGGCATGAAGTTGTTGTCGCCGTTCCAGCGGGGGACGATGTGACCGTGGAGATGCGTGATGCTGCCGCCGGCGACTGGGCCGCCGAGGTTGAAGCCGAGGTTGAAAGCGTCGGGCTTAAGGGCGGCGGTGAGGAGGCGTTTGCCGAGGGTGACCTCCTCAAAGAGATCGGCGCGTTCGGCGGGGGTGAGCTCCTCCAGGTCGGCGACGTCGCGGAAAGGGACGGCGAGGAGGTGACCGGGGTTGTAGGGAAAACGGTTGAGGATCAGGTAGGACAACGGGCTGCGGTGGACGATGAGCGCGGCGCGGTCGTCGCCGAGGGCGGGGAGCTCCGTGAAGGGGCGCTGCATCGTGGCCGGGTAGCGCGGCGCTTCAATGTAGTCCATGCGCCAGTGAGGATGAAGCTGTTGCATGTGCGGGGAGCGAAAAACATGGAGGGTAAGAGGCGCGCGGCGGGGAAGTCAAAGCCGCAGGAGGGAGGAAAAAGGAGGAGTGGGCGGAACGGTGAGGAGGGGGGGCGGGGCCGGGGCGCGGAGGGGCGAAATCGGAGCTTGCGGCGTGGTATGACGATCGTCATTCAACCGAAGGTCTATGCGCTATCCGCCGGAACATAAGTCCGCGACGCGCCGCCGAATTGTGGAGGCGGCGGGGAGGGCGTTTCGCGAGCGGGGGGTGGCGGAGACGGGAGTGGACGAGGTGATGCGGCGGGCGGGGCTGACGCACGGGGGGTTTTACGCGTATTTTCGCGACAAGACGGAGTTGGTGGCGGAGGCGTGTGCGGCGGCGTTCGATGCGGCGGGGCCGAATCTGGCGCGAATCGCGGCGTTGCCGACGCCGGCGGCGCGGGCGCGGTTGCTGATCGACAGTTATCTGGCGGCGCGGCACCGGGACAATCGGGGGTCGGGCTGCATGGTGGTGGCGGTTGCGGCGGACATGGCGCGGCTGAGCGGGGCGGCGCGGGTGGGTTACTCCCGGGGGTTTGCGCAGCACATCGAGCGGTTGGGAGCGGCGCTGCGGCTGAGCGACGATGCGGAGACGAACCGGGTGCTGGTGACGCACCTGATGAGTTCGCTGGTGGGTGCGCTGCTGTTTGCGCGGGCGATCGACGACGCGGCGCACAGCGACGCGATTTTGCATTCGATGCGGCGGTGTTTGCGGGCGGAGTTTGGCGCGGAGGGCGCCGCGGCGCCGCGCGGCCGGGCCCACGGAACGGTTGCGGCCCACGATTTTTTCCGTGCAGTCTAATTTTTCACCATGAGCCATCCCTCCAGCACCCAACCTCGTCGTCGCGTTGTCATCACGGGCATCGGCGCAGTCACGCCCTGCGGCAACACCGCGGCTGAAACGTGGGCCGCGTTGATCGCGGGTCGCAGCGGCATCGGACCGATCACGCGGTTTGACGCGACGGGTTGCACAGCGCGGATCGCGGGCGAGGTGAAGAATTTCGATCCGGCGCGGGCGTTGCCGGCGCCGTTGCAGCCGCGCGGTCCGGGGAGCGAGCCGATGGCGCAGGCGCTCACGCAGAAGGATTTGAAAAAGTTTGGACGGTTCACGCACCTCGGGACGGCGGCAGCGGTCGAGGCGTATGCGGATTCCGGACTCGACCCGCACCGGGCGGGGATGGATGCGGAGCGGATGGGGGTGAATCTCGGGGTGGGCCTCGGCGGCTTGCCGGAGATGGAGGCGATGCACGACACGTGGAAGGCGGGCGGATTCCGGAAAATTTCGCCTTTCTTCATCATCCAAATTGCGCCGAACCTGCTGGCGGGGCAGGTGAGCCTGCTGCTCGACTGTCGCGGGCCGAACATGAGCGTGGCGTCGGCCTGTGCGACGAGCGGGCACGCACTCGGCGAGGCGGCGGCGGCCATCGCGCGCGGGGAGGTCGATGTGATGGTGGCGGGCGGGGCGGAGTCGACGGTGACGCCGCTGGCGATCGGGGCGTTTGCGCAGATGCGCGCGCTGTCGACGCGCAACGAAGCGCCGGAAAAGGCGTCGCGGCCCTACGACAAGGACCGGGACGGTTTCGTGCTGGGGGAGGGATCGGTGGTGTTTATTTTGGAGGAGATCGGCCACGCGCAGAGGCGTGGTGCGCGGATTTATGCGGAGCTGCGCGGTTACGGGGCGACGGCGGACGCGTTTCACCTGTCGTCGTTGGCTCCCGGGGCGGAAGGATCGGCGCGGTCGATGAAGGCGGCGCTGGCGCGCGGCGGGCTCGCGGCGATGGACGTGGACTACGTCTCGGCGCACGCGACGTCGACGCCGGGTGGGGACGGGGAAGAGGCGGCGGCGATTGCGGCGGTGTTTGCCGACAACAAGGCGAACCTCCACGTGAGCGGGGTGAAGTCGATGACCGGGCATTTGCTCGGCGGCGCGGGCGCGATGGGTGCGCTGGCGGCGGTGCTGGCGATTCGCGACGGCATCGTGCCGCCGACGATCAATCTGGAAAATGTCGATCCGGCGTGCGCGGCGCTCGGGCTCAATTTCACGCCGAACGTGGCGGTCCACAAGCCGGTGCGCGCGGCGCTGGCGAACTCGTTTGGGTTTGGCGGGACGAATGCGTCGGTGGTGTTTGCGCGGGTGTGAAACGCGGCCGGCGAAAATGATCTGGCGGGCGGGCGGCTCGCTGGTCCACCCCACCATGACGATCGACGAGGTTCCGTTTAACCGGCTCATCGGGTTGCAGCGAGAGCCGGCGGGTGGGGAGTTCAGCGTGAGCCTGCCGGCGGGGACGCAGTATCACAATCATCTCGGGATCGTGCATGCGGCGGCGCAGGTCGCGGTGGCCGAGGCGGCGAGCGGGGACTGGATGCTACGGAATTTCGGGGACCGGGCAGGGGAGTTTGTCGCGGTGGTGCGGCGGATGGAGACGAAGTTCAAGCAGCCGGCGCGCGGGAAAATTTTAGGCCGGGCGACGGTGGGCGCGGCGGCGCGGCGGCAGTTGGCGGCGGAGTTGGCGACGAAGCGCGCGCTGTCGTTCGCGCTGCGGGTGGACGTGTTCGACGAAGCGGGGGCGCACACGCTCACCGGGAGCGTCGAGTGGTTCATCACGCGGCGGGGGCCGGCGCCGGGCGCGTAGGGTGGGCGCGCCGCGGGCGGCAGACGGATTTTGACACGCAGGCTGGACGGCGGCAGGGTGTCACGCGTGCTAAGGGAAATCCGCAACGTGAGGCAGGAACGGGGTGCCGGCCGGCGGCGGTGGTTTGAGTCGGATGGCTTCGAGCTGGTCGTGTGGCTGGATGACGCCGGAGCGTGCGAAGGATTTCAGGTAGGTTACGACCTCGGGCGGGGCGAATGTGCGCTGACGTGGCGGCCTGGGCTCGGGTTTGCCCACAACAAGGTGGACCAAGGCGACGACCATGAGGGCGGGAGCAAGAAGAGCCCCATTTTGGTCGCGAACGGCGCCGTACCGTGGCCGGAGATCACGCTCCTGTTTTCAGAGCGCGGGTCGGGGCTGGAGACGGAGCTGCGCGAGCTGGTGAGCGCGCGGCTGGCGGCGCGGCAGTAGGGACGTGGGCCGGACGCGGGGAACGCGGCCGGCCGGGGCGGGTGGGCGTCAGGTCGCGGGACGGAAGCTGCGCCACGCGGAGAGGGGCAGGCAGGCGAGGGCGATGAAGACGAGCTGGCTCGCGGCGAACCCGATGAGCCACCAGAACGCGGAATCCATGAAACCGTAGCTGTGGAGACCGATGCCGAGCATGTTGACGCCGAACCAGCTCCAGGCGGTGACGATGTTGCCGAAGACGGCGAGGGCGGCGATGCCGCGTTGGTGGGTGATCCCGCCCCAGCGGGCGTGGAGGATGAGGGCATTCCAGATCACGATCATCAGGGCGCCGTTTTCCTTCGGGTCCCAGCCCCAGAACCGGCCCCAGGATTGGTCGGCCCAGATACCGCCGAGGATGGTGCCGACGAGGCTGAAGAGGGTGGCGAAGCAGACGATGCCGTAGATCATGCGCGAGAGCGCGTCGGCGGTGGGCTTGTCGAGCGAGGCGGTGAATAAACCGCGCACGATATAGATGAGGGCGAGGAAGCCGGCGAGGAAGGTCGCGCCGTAGCCGGCGGTGACGGTGACGACGTGGGTGGCGAGCCAGAAGTTGGAATCGAGGACGGCGCGCATCATCTCGAGGGTATCGCCGCCGAGGGAGAGGTGGTGGGCGATGAGGAGGGTGGCGAAGCCGACGAGGCCGGCGGCGACGGAGCCGATGGCGTTGCGGTAGAAGTATTCGAGGGCGAGGCAGAAGCCGACGGCGATCCAGCCGACGAAGAGAGCGGAGGAGTAGAGGTTGGTGACGGGCGGTCGGCCTTCGAGCCACATGCGGGCGAGGATGCCCGCGGTGGCGAGCAGCCAGGCGAGGCCGACGAGCCAGAAGGCGGCGCGGCCGAGTTCGGCGGGCCAGACGAGCCAGGAGATGACGGCGATCAGAAAGGCGAGCACGTAGAGGATCGAGGCGGTGTAGAACGGTTCAGCGGCGTTGAAACGCGCTTCCGCGGCGCACTTGGTAAGCGACGTGGGGAATTTCTTTTCGAGCTGGGAATGGTAAAGGCGGATCAGTTCGTTGAATTCCTTCGCCTGGCCCGCGTTCCAGGTGCGGGCGAGGCCGGCGTAGACCATGACCGCCGGGGCGATCTGGCCGGTTTGGAACGATTCGAGGAGGGACTCGCCGGCCTTTTTCCAGCCGGGGGTGTTGGCCTCGCCTTCGGCGGGCGGCACGGCGAGGAGGTAGGCGAGTTCGTCCATGCGGGCGAAGCGGGCGCCGGATTCCATCATGCGCGCGGCGAGGGCTTCGTCGTGGGGTTGCTTGGCCTGTTTCGCGCGGACGGCGGTGACGCCGGCGGTGACCGAGCTCTGGAACGTCATGAGCTCGGCGAGGAAGTCCTTGTGGTCGGGAGCGACGAGGCTGCCCTTGAGGCGGAAGTAAAGGCCGACATTGGCGTAGAGCTGGACGACGGCCTTTTGGAACGGCGTGCGCACGGCGGCATCGACGGGGCCGGCAAGGGCGGACTGGCGCTGGAGCTCCGCGATTTTCGGCTCGAGCTGGCGGAAGGAGAAGCGGCGCTGGTTGCGGCCGTCTTCGGGGGTGAGGCCGAAGATGGCGAGGAGATCGGGATGGTTGATCTCGAAATGCTGATACGCGTCGGCGCGCGAGCCGCGGAAGAGGACATCGAGGAGCCACTCGTCGGGGGTGAGTGTGGTGCCGTCGGGGGCGGTGATGCGCTGGCTGCTTTGGAAGACGACGAGGGAGGTGCGGGCGACGGTGTCGAGGGGTTTGACGCGGCCGTTGACGACGACGGGGAGGCGGCCGAAGGCGGCGAGGTCAAAGTCGGTCTTGGGGCGGTCGGGCAGGAGCGACTTGGCGATGAGGGCGAGGCCGACCAGGAGGACGAGGAGGGCGGAATATTTTTTCATGCGGCGACGGGGCTGGGGGTGGCGCGGCGTTTGGCGATGAAGGCGCGGAGGCTCAGGCTGAATTGGAGAATGAGGCCGACGGTCATCATGATGCAGGCGATGTAAGGCAGGAGCCAGCTGGGGTTGCGGACGACCTGGAGCACGGTGAGGCCGCGGGCGCTGTCCATCTGGTATTGGTAAAACGTGTAGCCGCCGTACCGCAGCGGGTTGTTCATGTAGATGAGGACCTCGCGGTCATCGCGGCCGTCGGGGGTGGTGAGTTTGATGCGGCTGGAGAAGTTTTTCGGCAGGTCGGTACCGACGTAGATTTCGTGGGTGACCTTGAGGAGTTCGAGGGCGAAGGGTTTGTACGCGCGGGCGATGCGCAGGGCGATGCGCCAGGTCCGGCCGCCGTGGGTGAGGGTTTGGGGGGCGGCGAGATCGGGGGAGACCAGCCACGTGCCGAGCGAGCCCTCGGCGCCGATCAGTTCGACGACGGCGGCGGGCACGTTGGTTTCGTTCATTTTGTAGGTGATGGGCAAGGGGGTAACGGCGACGCCGGGGCCGATGCCTTGGGAGGCGATAGGCACGGCGGGGGAGGCGGGGTCGCGGCGGGCGAGCGCGGCGTTGGGGAAGTAGGCCGTGGTGACGACGCGGAACGGGAGTTTCGGGTGCTGGACGACGGCGGATTTCGCGAGCTTGGTGTCGGGGATGGCCACGATGTCGTCGAATTTCGGGTCGGTGGTGTCGACGAGGACGAGTTCGTAGAGGCGGAAGCTTTCGGAGTAGTCTTTCGATTCGCCCTCCTTGATCGCCATCTGGAAATCCTCCTGCCAGAGGCCGGTCAGGAGTTCGCCAACGAGGAGGATGATGAGGCCGGCGTGGGTGAGCTGGATGCCGGCTTTGCGCCACTCGAGTTTGAGGCGGTAGAGGTGGGCGGCGACGAGGTTGAGGAGGAGGAGGCCGCCGATGAAATAGCCGCCGGGGAAGACGGGGACGGGGAAGTCGCCGAAGCGGGCGAGCACGAAGAAAGTTTGGAAGTATTTTTCCTGCACGCCCCAGATCCCGAGGTGGACCTGGTCGAGGGTGGCGGCGAAGACCAAGATGAGGGACAGGGCGAGGAGCACCACCGTGAGCTTGAGCGAGACGAAGAAGTCGCGGAACTGGCGGGTGACGTCGTTCATGGCGCGGGCGCTTTGATGGTTTTGAGGAAGGCGAGGAAGGCGGGTTTTTCCTCGGCCATGGCGGCGGCGGGGCCGGTGAGTTTGAAAAACCAGGTGGTGCCGCTGAAGGGCACGATGGCGCCGAGGAGGCGCTGTTGGCCGTTGTCGAAGTCGACGACGGCAATTTTGAGGCCGTCCTGCTCGAAGCGGGTGAGGGCGAGATCGGCTTCGCTGGCGGGCGGGAGCTGGAGCTGGCCGCGCCAGCGGTTGAGGTTGGCCACCTCGCCGCCGACGTCGCCGGGGAAGGCGGTGATGGCGAGATCGCCGGCGGCGGCCCCGGCGGGGACGGTGTAGCTGCCCTTGCGCATGGCCGAGGCGGCCTTGGGCTGCCAGTGGGTGGGGGCGGTCCAGGTGAGGCCGGCGCCGTCGGCGGTGGGCACGGCGGTATTGGCCATGGTGCCGGCGGCGTCGGGGGCGGCGGCGGCCGGGGGCGGCGCGGCTTTTTCCTTGGGGGCGCGATAGGTGGTGATTTCCCGGTCTCGGCAGCCGGCGGCGGTGAGGCAGAGGCTCGCGGCGAGGGCGAGGGCGGGGAAGGCAGAGCGCATGGAGGTGCTGTGAAATGGCGGTTTAGGGCGAAACGGCAAATCAATCTGCATGATTTCCGGCCGCGCGTGGGGTGCGAACACCAGGTAACGGGATTGTTACGCGTGGCCGCTGGACAGGGGGACGAATGCGCATTGTTTGAGGACTTCGGTTGTCGCGGCAATTCCTGCGGCGCAGCTGCCTTACTCCCCACCATGAAAAATGCTACGATTCGCGGATTGTTTTTCACCGCCGTGCTGACCGCCGGCTCACTGTTGACGGCCCGGGCGCAGGTGATCGAGTTTCGTGCGGCGATCACCGCGGCGCAGGAAGTGCCGGCCACGACGTCGACCGCCACGGGCAATGCCGTGATGCTCTACGATATTGGCAACAATACGTTCGATCTCTTCATCTCGATCAGTGGTTTTACGAACCCGTTGTCGGCCTCGCACATTCACGAGGCGGTGGCGGGCACGAACGGTTCGGTCGTGGTGCCGTTTTCGCTGAATAATTTTGCGGCGAACGCGGGCACGTTGAGCGGGACGATTTTGCGGCTGCCGTACACAGGCGACAAGCTGAAGCTGCTGCAGAACGGGGCCTACGTGAATTTTCACACGGCGCAGTTTCCGGGCGGCGAGGTACGCGGGCAGCTGATCGCGCAGCCGAAGCGGCTCGTGGCGAGCATCGACGTGGGGCAGGAGCAGTCGGCGTTTCCGACCGTCAACCTGGCTGGCGCGAACCTGAGCGATTTCGGCGCGGCGGTGATGAGCTACAACCCGGGCACGAACCGGGTGAACCTGCGCGTCTCGGTGTATAATTTCCGCAACCAGCTCAGTAATTCCCACTTTCACGAAGGCGCGCCGGCGGTCAGCGGACCGGTCGTGCTCAATTTGGGCAACAACGCGAATGCCGGCGGCTACACGAACACCAATGGGTTTATCTCGGGCAGCTTCGACCTCCCCTACACGGGCGACCCGGTCAAACTGCTGACGGGTGGCGCGTATCTGAATTTCCACAGCACGACGTTTGCGGGCGGGGAAGCCCGCGGCCAGGTGCGGGCGTCGGACGAAGTGTCGGGCTCGCGGATGTTCAGCACGGCAACGCGCGGTTTTGTGGGCGCCGGGAATCAGAATCTGATCACGGGCATCAGCATCGTCGGGCCCGATCCGGTGCGGATGTTGATCACCGCCAAGGGGCCTTCGCTCGCGACGTTCGGGGTGACCGGGGCGCTCGCGGATCCGGTGCTCGACCTCTATGATTCGGCCGGGCGGAGTATCGCGGTGAGCGACAATCTCGGCACGCCTGCGGTCGGTTCGGACCTCGCCGCATTGCCCGGCGTGCCGACGAACCCCGCGGAATCCGCGCTGCTCGTCGTGCTGCCGCCGGGCAATTACACGGCGGTGGTGTCGGGCAATGGCGGCACCGGCATCGCGCTGCTCGAAGCGACGGACCTGCGCATTGTCGGTACGTCGGTGGCGGTAGTGGCCGCGGCGTTGGCGGAAATTCCCGGCCAGGCGCAGGAAAGCCGCACGCTGGCGGAGACCCGCCTGGCGAATCTCGAATTTTGCGCCACTCCCTCGGCCGTGGACCGCCCGCGCTGAGCGCGGTCGTCGTGGCCAGCCACCCGGCGCTCGTCCGAGCGCCGGGTTTTTTCTTTTGCGGCGGCGTGAATGACCCGGAATAACTGCGGCATGACGCTGTCCCCCCTGGGCGATTCCGCAGTGGTCGTGGCGCTCGGTCCGGGCCTGGACGAGATGGCGTTGCGCCGCGTGCGGGCACTGGCGGAGGCGCTGAACCGCGACCGACCGACGGGGGTGGTGGACGTCGTGCCGGCCTTTGCGAGTGTCACGGTGTTCTACGAGGTGGTGCGCTGCGGGGGCTATGCGCACCTGTGTGCGGAACTGGAAGTGCGGGTCGCGCAGACGGAGCTGTTGCTCGTTTCGCAGCAGTCGCGCAGTTTGGAGATTCCGGTGTGGTACGGCGGCGAGTGTGGTCCGGATTTGGGTGAGGTGGCGGCGGGCGCGGGCGTGAGCCCGGCAAAGGCGGTGGAGCTGCACGCGGGGGCGGACTACCTGGTGCACGCGATCGGTTTTGCGCCGGGTTTCGCCTACCTCGGGGGACTGCCGGAGTGTCTC
>CANHJG010000097.1 GCA_947461205.1 Opitutia bacterium | reverse complement strand
GACCGCCCCCACCTCAACCGCGTCTGAGGGAGGGCCGGGGCTCCGACCTCCGCCCCCTCACGGATTCGTCGCCAGCCGCGCCTCCGTCCAACGCTCCGGTTCCGAAAACCCGGCGAGCCGCATCCCGCGCCGGACTTCCGGCGCGCGCATGAAATTTTTCCACACCAACCCGCTCCGCAGATTTTCTGCCATCACCAACATGATCCCCACATTGATGCCGATCACATCCGGCGCCACCCAGCCGGTCTGCGGATTAAAGGCATCCGCAAACCCATAACGCCCCCACAATTTCTCACCGCCGACCTCGCGCATGGTCCGCAGCGCCGTCAGACACTCGGCGGGCGCAAACGGCAGCGACCCGCCCGGCGCGCAGGGCACCAACGTTCCGTCGCTCCCCTCATCCGTCTGCCCCATCGGCGTGCCCCAGGCGACATAGCCACGCACGCTGTCCGACGCCGTGAGTCCCCACAGATCTTTCGACCAAAACGGATACCGCCCGCTCTGCGCCGCACTCCACTCGCGCTGCGCCAGCGTCGCGTCGACCGAGTTCTGCCAGTAGTCGGCGTGCGCATCGCGACGCCCCCGAAAATCAAACCACCCGTGCGCATACTGGTGCGTGAAGAGCGGCCCACCCTGGATAAACGCCCGCCCGCTATCCCCCGGTCGCCCGTCTCCCGTCCCCAGACTCCCGCGCCCCTCCCTGCTCACCCACGGCTCCCGCCGCCACGCCTGCCAGGTCTCCGCCGGCAGCCCTCCGTGCTTCGCGCCGATCCCCAACAAGTAGAGGCCCATCAACTCCGCGTAGTGGTCCCACCGGTGCACGATAAATCCGCTCTCCGGCTTCCACCCATGCGACAGCGTGCGCCCGCCGTTCAGCGCCCACCGCCAATCAATCCGCGCGTAAATCTTATCCACCCACTCCGTCACCTCCGCGTCGCCCAAATACTCCCGCGCCAGCAGCGCCCCCTGTAAAAACAGCGCCGTATCGATCGTCGAGGCCTCGCTGTGCCAGACGCGCCGCCCGTCGGTCGCGTCGACAAAATGATACAGCCACCCGCGTTCCTGCGCGTGCTCCTCCGCCACAAACCGCAGCGTCTGCACCACGCGCCGCCTCGCCTCGCCGGCCCGCAACCAACCGCGTTGCTCCCCGATACACCACGCCGTCAGCGCGAACCCCGTTGCCGCCACGCTCGACGGCGCCCGGCTCGGCGCCCCGTTGTTCGGCGCCCGATCCCGCGTCAGCCCCGTGACCGCATCCGTGTGCTCGGTGAAATACAACACCGCGCGCCGTGCCACGTCCTCCAGCAGCCCCGCCTCCTCGGACCGCAACCCATACCCGGGTTCTAACCGGCCCAACGTCGGCACCGCCGTCGCCCTCGCCGCCGACGCCACGTCGCCCGCCCACCCGGCCACCGCCCCCAGCGCCAGCAGCGCAGCCCACCCGCCCGGCACTTGCCGTCGGAAACTCCGACTCTCCCGGAGAGAGTCCAACGCGCCTTGGGGTGTGGGGTTGTGGGGTAATCGCTGCATCCGCGCCACCTCGTGGTTGGTCTGATCGCCCCCTCCTGCGCGGGCGAGGATAAATCTGCCGAACTATTATTTTTCCCGCCGTCCCACTCCGCCGTACGCACCGACCCCCTCGGTGAATTTTTTCACCTCAAAAATCTTCCGGCCCAAACTCAGAAACCAAACTACCCCCGCTCTCCCGATTCCAAGCTTCCCCCGTCTCATCAACTCCGCTTACCTCGCCCGCCCCCTCGTCCCTCGTCTTCCCCGCGCATGTCCCACCACGCCCCCCGCCTCGAGGATCACTTCCTCACCCGCCGCGATTTTCTGCATCGCTGCGGCATCGGCTTCGGGGCCCTCGGTTTCGCCGCCCTCGCCGGCCCCCACCTCTTCGCCGAATCCACCCCCGGGGTCCGCCCCGTCAACCTCGACAACCCCCTCGCCCCGCGCCCACCCCCTTTCCCGGCCAAGGCCAAACGCGTCATCCATATCTTCGCCAACGGCGGCCCGTCCCAGGTCGACACCTTCGACCCCAAACCCGCCCTCACCCAATACCACGGCAAACCGCTCCCCCTCGATCTCAAGACCGAGCGCAAAACCGGCGCCGCCTTCCGCTCCCCCTTCACCTTCCAAAAATACGGCCAGTCCGGCATCGAGGTCAGCGAGCTTTTCCCGCACGTCGCCGCCAGCATCGACGACATCGCCGTCATCCGCTCCATGCACGCCGACGTCCCCAATCACGAGCCGTCGCTCATGCTGATGAACTGCGGCGATGCCCGCCTCCCGCGGCCCGCCCTCGGCTCCTGGGTCACCTACGGCCTCGGCTCCGAAAACCAAAATCTCCCCGGTTTCATCGCCATGTGCCCCGGCGGCTACCCCATTCAGGAATCGCAAAACTGGCAGAGCGGTTTCCTCCCCGGTATTTATCAGGGCAACTACATCAACACCGCGTTCACCGACATCGACCGCCTCATCGAGCACATCCGTAACCCCTCCGCCTCCCCGCGCGAGCAGCGCGCCCAGCTCGACCTCCTCCAAAAACTCAACGCTCGCCACGCCACGAAACGTCAAAACGAAGCCCCCCTCGAGGCCCGGATCCAATCCTACGAACTCGCCTACCGGATGCAGCTCGAGGCCACCGACGCATTCACCATCGCCCGCGAACCCGCCGCCATCCGCGAGCTCTACGGCGACACCACCCAGGGCCGCCAACTCCTCACCGCCCGCCGCCTCCTCGAAAAGGGCGTCCGCTTCGTCCAAGTCTGGCACGGCGACGGCCAGCCCTGGGACGCCCACGACGACATCGAGATCAACCACCGTCGTCTCGCCCGCGAGAGCGACCAGGCCATCGGCGCCCTCCTCCAGGATCTCAAACAACGCGGCATGCTCGACGACACCCTCGTCATCTGGGGCGGCGAATTCGGCCGCACACCCGTCGTCGAACTCCCCACCCCCGGCTCCAACGCCGGCAAGGTCAACGGCCGCGATCACAACCACCACGGCTTCACCATGTGGCTGGCCGGCGGCGGCGTGAAACGCGGCTACGTCCACGGCGCCACCGACGAGTTCGGCTTCAAAGCCGTCGAAAAACCCGTCCACGTCCACGACCTCCACGCGACCATTCTCGCGCTCCTCGGATTCGACCACGAGCAACTCACCTACCGTCACGCCGGCCGCGATTTCCGCCTCACCGACGTCCACGGCAAAGTCGTCAAAGACCTCATCGCGTGAACCCACCCTCGTGTCATCGCGAGGCGCGCCGCGCCGTGGCGATCCATGCCTCCGCCCCCCGCGCGCCAGCGCCCCGCCCCCGTCGTCGCGAGCGCCCGCGAGTGGATCCTCGCTCGTTCGCGTTCCTCGTTCTCCTGCTCGTTCTCTCAGCCGTTGCCTCCCGCGCCGCACTCCCACCCGACGAAGTCGAATTCTTCGAAGCAAAAATCCGCCCCATCCTCGTCGAGTCCTGCTACCCCTGCCACAGCGCCGCCGAAGGCAAAACCAAAGGCAGCCTCGCCCTCGACACCCGCGACGCCCTGCTCAAAGGCGGCGCCACCGGCCCCGCTCTCATCGCCGGCGACCCCGACAAAAGCCTGCTCATCCAGGCCGTCCGCTACACCGACGAAGACCTCCAAATGCCGCCGCTGAAAGACGGCCAGGGCGGCAAACTCCCGCCCGAAAAAATCGCGGCCCTTGAGGAATGGATCCGCCGCGGCGCCCCCGATCCCCGCACCGGCCCGGTGACCCCCATCGCCCTCGACATGGCCCGCGCTCGCCACCACTGGGCCTTCCAACCCCTCCCCCAAACCCAGCACTCCCCCACCCTGAATCCGATCGACGCCCTCGTCCGCCCCAAGCTCGCCGCCGCCCGCCTCTCGCCCGCGCCCGCCGCCGACCCCCGCACGCTCCTGCGCCGTATCACCTATGACCTCACAGGCCTCCCGCCGACGCCCGCCGAAGTCGCCGCGTTTCTCGCCGACCGCTCGGCCGACGCCTACGCCCGCGCCGTCGACCGCCTCCTCGCCTCCCCGCGCTACGGCGAACGCTGGGGCCGCTTCTGGCTCGACGTCGCCCGCTACGCCGACACCCAGGGCTATCTCGTCGGCAACGCCGAGCGCCGCTTCGCCTACTCGCACACCTACCGCGATTACGTCATCCGCGCCTTCAACGCCGATCTCCCCTTCGACCAATTTCTCGTCGAGCAACTCGCCGCCGACCAACTCCCGCTCGGCGCCGACAAATCCGCCCTCGCCGCGATGGGCTTCCTCACGCTCGGCCGCCGCTTCCTCGGCAATCAAAACGACATCATCGACGACCGGATCGATGTCGTCACGCGCGGCCTCCTCGGCCTCACCGTCGCCTGCGCCCGCTGCCACGATCACAAATTCGACCCGATCCCCACGCGCGACTACTACGCGCTCCACGGTATCTTCGCCTCCTCCGAAGAACCCGCCGAAAAACCCCTCCTCGCCGCACTCGACGAGTCCGCCCCCGCCTACCGCGAATTTCTCCGTAAACGCGCCGAACTCGCCGCGACCATCGAGACCACGAAACACGCACTCGTTGAGACCTTCCTCGCCGACCAGCGCAAGAAAACCGGCGACTACCTTCTCGCCGCCCACGACGCCGAGAAACTCGCGCCCGACGAAAAATTCGACCTCTTCGCCGGCACCCGCAAACTCAACCCCGAGGTCCTGCGGCGCTGGCAAAAATATCTCGCCGCCCAGGCCAACGCCCCCGGACCGATTCTCGCCCCCTGGTTCGCCGCCCTCCCCTCCCCCATAGGCAGCCAGCTCGCTGGCGCTCCCTCATCGCCCCTCCCCGACCCCGATCCCCTCAACCCCTCCTCCTCCCCCGACGGCCCCACCGCCCCGCGCGCGACGCCCACGACCCTCCTCGCCCACCTCGCGCTCCCCTCCCCTCTGGCCGGCGCTCCGCTCTCCACGCTCAGCTCTCCCCTCGCACCCGCCGACACCGCGCCTGCCCTCCTCACCGCACTCCGCGAGCACCCGCCATCCTCCCTCGCCGACCTCGCCGCGATCTACAACCGCGTCTTCACCGCCGCCGAAAAAAGCCAAGCCCCCGACCCCCTCGCCGCCCTTCGCACCTTCCACACCAGCCCCGATAGCCCCGCCAACCTCTCCGCCGAAGCCGCCGCAAAAATCATCAAGCGCCAAACCGACGACAAGACCTCCGCGCTCCGTCGCGACCTCGAAGCCCTCAACTGGACCGAACCCGGCGCGCCCCTCCGCGCGATGGCTCTCGTCGACCGCGCCTCGCCCCGCAACTCCCCCGTTCTCCTCCGTGGCAATCCCGCCAACAAAGGCCCCGAGGCCCCCCGCCGCTTCCTCGAAGTTCTTGGCGGCGACACCTTACCCGCCGCCACCACGACCAGCGGCCGCCTCGAACTCGCCCGCGCCCTCACCGGCCCCGCCGCGCCCCTCACCGCCCGCGTCTTCGTGAATCGCGTCTGGGGCTGGCACTTCGGCCAGGCCCTCGTGCGCACACCCAGCGACTTCGGCATCCGCACCGAATCTCCGGTCCAACGCGACCTCCTCGATGCCCTCGCCGCGTCCTTCATCGCCGGCGGTTGGTCCGTGAAAACGCTCCACCGCACCATCCTCCTCTCCGCCACCTACCGCCAATCCTCCGACGCCTCCCCCGCCACCCTCGCCGCCGATCCCGACAACCAGCTCCTTTCCCACTTCAACCGCCGTCGCCTCGAATTCGAGGCCCTTCGCGACACCCTCCTCGTCGCCGCCGGCCAACTCGACCTCACGCCCGGCGGCCTCCCCGACGATCTCGTCAAAGAACCCTTCACCCGCCGCCGCACCGTCTACGGTTTCATCGACCGCCAAAACCTCCCCGGCCTGTTCCGCACCTTCGACTTCCCCAACCCCGACACCACCAGCGCCCAACGCTTCGCCACCACCGTCCCCCAACAATCCCTCTTCCTCCTCAACAGCCCCTTCGTCCTCGCCCAAGCCCGCCACGTCGCCGCCCGCCCCGAGCTCGCGTCCGCCCCGGGCGACGCCCAAAAAATCCGCGCCCTCTACGCCTCGCTCTACCAACGCGCCCCCGACCCCGACGAACTCGCTCTCGCCCAAAACTTCCTCACCACCACCGCGTCCGCCCACGCCACGGCAACGTCCCGCGCACCACTGCCCCCGGGCGCGACGGCTGCGGCCGCCCCGCCCGGCTGGTCCTACGGCACCGGCTCCTACGACCCTGCCACCCGTCGCACGCGTGATTTCACCGCTCTCACCGCCCGGAAACGCGCCGAGGGGAAAAAGAAGGAGCCACTCGTCCGCCTCAGCCCCTCCGATAAATTTCCCGATCCCACCTTCGGTCATCTCTCGCTCACCCCCTCCGGCGGCCACCCCGGCCCCACCCCCAACCACTCCGCCATCCTCCGCTGGACCAGTCCCGCCGACGGCGTGATCCAAATCGAAGCCACCCTCGCCCACCCCACCGCCGTCGGCGACGGCGTCCACGCCCGTATCGTATCCAGCCTTACGGGCTCCCTCGGCGACTGGTCCGTGCATCAGTCCAAAGCGGAAACCAAATTCGCCGACCTCCGCGTGAGCGCCGGCGAAGCCCTCGACTTTATCGTGGACTGCGCCGCAGATGCCACGTCGGACACCTTCACCTGGTCGCCAAAAATTGTTTTTGCGGCAGATCCCGCCGCCGACTCGCCCACCCGCACGTGGGACGCCAAACGCGACTTCGGCACCACCGAAAACATCCTGATCCCCCTCTCCCCGCTCGCCGCCCTCGCCCAAGTTCTCCTCCTTTCCAACGAACTGGCGTTCATCGACTGAGCGTCGCCCGCGAGCGACCGCGCATCGCCTGCCCGCGGCGCGACTCCGTGTCTCGGGCTGGCTCCGAACGGAGGGGCGCTTTCCCAGCGTCCGGTTGGCCTCAAACGGCGGTTGGAAACCCCTGCGCCCCGCGCTCGCGCCAGGCTGAACGAAACGCCCCGACGCCAGCGACTCGCCGCAACTTCCCGGCGCGGTCCCCGCCAAACGACCGGCTCTCGATTCCCTCCCCCCGTGGCGGCCATGACTCCAGCCCTTGCGACGCGCGCAACGGCGCTGAGCGGTGGGCCGTACGCTCCGCCGCGCGGCTTCCGTTTCCAGCCCCGAAGCCGCGCGCGGAGCGCCCGGCCCACCTCCGACCCGCAGCGACTCGCGCCCCATCCCGAACCCCTGCGCATCGCCTCACCTTCGTTTCCATCCCGCGCCAATGCACACCCACGCTCCGGGGTGGGCCGTGCGCTCCGCCGCGCGGCGCGGCCCAGCCAACCCTCAATCCCCCCCGGCCCGCGGTGCGCCCCGCCACCCCCACCCTCGGGCACCGCGCCCAGCCGCCGGGCCCCATTCGCCACCATCCCCGGCTCCGGCATTCTCCTTGCTTCTTCCTCAGCGGTAAAATCACCTTTCACCCCTCCGATGTCCGGGAGCTCGCGGGCCCATTCCGCCAGCTCATCAGCCCCACACTATCTACTATGAACACACCCAATCCGTGGAAACAGGCGACTTGGTTACTCCTTCTCGCCTCACTCAGCGCGGCCCCCGCCGCGTTGGCGCAAAAAACCGCTGCGACGACCGCCGAAAACCCGGCGGAGACCGCGAAGCTGGAAAAATTCGTCGTCACCGGCTCGATGATCAAGCGCCTCGACGGCGAGGGCGCGACCCCGCTGCAGTTGATCACCCCACTCGAAATGGAGCTGCGCGGTATCGGTAGCGCCGAGCAAATGCTCATGGAGCTGAACATTAACGGCAACGGCCTCGACAACCTCGCCTCGAACGCCGACGTCGTCTCCGGCGCCCAACGCGGCAACAACGGCGCCACCTCCGCCAACCTCCGCATGCAGGGCGCCGGCGCCACCCTCGTCCTCCTCAACGGCCGCCGCGTTTCCTCGCACGGGCTCAACGGCGGCGTGGTCGACCTGAACCAGATTCCCTTCGCCGCCATCGAGCGCGTCGAAGTCCTCAAGGACGGCGCCTCCGCCATCTACGGCACCGACGCCGTCGGCGGCGTCATCAATTTCATCCTCAAAAACAACTATCAGGGCGCGGCCGCCAGCGCGGCCATGGACATGACCGAGCAGGGCGGCGGCAATATCTTCCGCTACAACGCCGTCGCCGGTTTCGGCGACCTGAACCGCGACAAATACAACCTCATGGCCTCCGTCGCCCTCTCGGACAGCAAGGTCCTCCGCGGCGACCAGCGCGACTTCGTCAACACCTTCCAGGTCGACCGCGGCGTCTCCCCCGATACCCGCGGCACGCCCATCGCGACGCTCTTCACGGTCGCTACCCTCAAGACCGCGATCACCGGCGCCGGCCAGGCCAACGGCACCGGCCCGCTCGATCCCGTCGGTACCCTCCGCGTCAACGGCATCAACTACGTCGATGTCCCCGGCGGTCCCGGTTACGCGGGCCTCGACGGCATGGGCCCCTACGACGAAGTGCTCTGGGCTTCTCCCGCCTCGAAGTACGGCTCCGCGTGGGACACCGGCCGCGCCGCCGTCATCCAGCAGCCAGTCAAAAATAAAAATCTCGTCCTCCGCGGCACCTTCGAAATCGCGCCGCGTCACCGCCTGAACACCGAGTTCGTCGCCGGTCGCTCGGAGTCGAACAAGAGTTTCTCACCCAACCAATGGTCGACGTCCGGCGTACTCAACACCACCGCCCTCGACGGCCGAACCACCGTCCCGAATCCGCTCTACAACCTCGCCTACCCAAGCACCGGCGCATCCTACAACAAAGTCTTCAACGTTCTCGCCAAGTACTTCCCCGAGCTGGAAGCAAACCGCGGCGAACCCATGGCGTTCCGCTGGCGCTCCCTGCCCCTCGGCAACCGCGCCTTCACCACCACGACCGACACCTATCGCTACCTCGCCGGCCTCGAGGGCCCCCTCGGCTTCCTGTCGCAGTGGGACTATCGGCTCGGCGCCTCCCGCGCCAGCAGCAAGGGCAAGTCCACCCTCAATGGCGGCTTTGTTTATACCGTTCCCTTTGTAAACCTCATCAAAACGGGCGTCGTCGATCCCTTCTCCTACACCCAGACACCGGCGGCGATGGCGGCCATCGACCAAGCCCGCGCCGACGGCGTCTCACTCTACGGCGGCACCTATCGCACCGACAACCTCGACGCCGCCGCATCGGGCCCCCTCTTCAAGCTGCCGGCCGGTCACGTGCAAGCCGCCGTCGGTCTCGACTGGCGCCAGGAAAACTTCCTCTTCAACGGCGACAGCCGCGCCAACCTCAGCTCCTCCGACGCGCTGATCTTCAACGCTCCGTTCGACAACAGCCTCGCGACGAATGGGTCGCTCCAGCGCACCATCAAGGCCGCCTTCGTCGAACTCCAGGTCCCGATCGTGAAGGGCTTCGACGTCAACCTCGCCG
Source organism: Opitutia bacterium (assembly GCA_947461205.1). Classification (GTDB taxonomy): domain Bacteria; phylum Verrucomicrobiota; class Verrucomicrobiia; order Opitutales; family Opitutaceae; genus GAS368. The sequence goes on along the minus strand of CANHJG010000097.1, from coordinate 8,325 downwards.
GCCGCGTCGACGAGTACACCGGCTTCGGCCGCTCCACCAATCCCAAGGTCACACTGCGCTACGCCCCCAACGACGTGATCCTGTTCCGCAGCTCCTACAGCACCGGTTTCCGCGTCCCGACCTTCAAACAACAGTTTGATCCGGTCACCGTCAGCCCCATCGCGGCCACCGGTCTCATTGATCCCGGCACTGGTCGCCAAATCGCGCCGAACTCCGCCAACTCGCTCTTCGGCGGCAAGCCCGACCTCCAGCCCGAGGAAGCCACGATGTATTCCGCCGGCTTCGTCGTTCAGCCCAACAAACACCTCAGCTTCAACGTCGACTGGTGGAACGTCGACCGCACCGGCACGATCCAGAGCTTCGGCACCACCGTACTGCTCGCCAATTACAGCCTCTTTCAAGAGCGCTTCCGGCGGAACGCCGCGGGCGACATTGTCGAGGTCGACAGCCGCTGGGTGAATGCCGGCCAAAACGTCACCTCCGGCGCCGAATTCGGCATCAAGGGCGACACCGACGTGGCCGGCGGAAAACTTTCCGGCGGCTTCGATCTCTCTTATCTGCTCGAGAAAAAATCGCGCCTGCTCGCAAGCGCACCCTTCAGCGTGAGCGAAATCAACCAGTTCACCCGCGCGAGCGACATCGGCCTGCGCTGGAAACACACCGCCTACCTCGGCTACCGCAAGGGCAACTGGAGCGGCCAGGTCAACCAGCTCTTCCGTAACAGCTATATTGATGCGGTCTTGCCCGGCGTCGCCAACGGCTCCGTGAAACCCGTCAACTGGAACCCGCGCGTCAAGGCCTACAACATCTTCGGCCTCAGCGCATCCTACCGCGGCATCAAGCACGTCACGCTCACCGCCGGCATCAAGAACCTCTTCAACACCGACCCGCCCTTCTCCGCCACCTACGACACCAACTCCGGGGCCGGCAGCAGCTGGGAACCCCGCATCGCCGACCCGCGCGGCCGTTCCTACACGATGCGCGTCGACTACCAGTTCAAGTGATCGCCTGACCGATTCTTTTCTTCCACTCTGCGCGGCCTCCGGCTCTTCGGCCGGAGGCCGTTTTCTTGTACCCCCTTCCCGCCACCTCGGCCTCCGGCTCAGGGCCCTCCCCCCGCGCCCCTCCGGCGCGCCCGGCGTTTTCTCCGCGGTCGGCGCCTCGGGCGGTCCGGCCGGCCCCACTTACAGCGTATTCAGAAAATCCAGCACCTGCTGCCGCTCCGCCGGACTGAGCGCCACATAACGGTCCCGCGAATGCTGCGCCTCGCCCGCGTGCCCCCGCACCGCCTGGTCGATCGTGTTGGCCCGCCCGTCGTGCAACCACGTCGGCCGCGAGCGCAGTCCCCACAGCGGCGCCGTGCGCATGTCGCGCGCTCCCGCCGTGCCCTGCGCGATGCCGTCGCCCAACGCACCCATGTCGTGCAGCAGCAAATCCGAATACAGCCCGACCGTCTTCTCGCTCAGCGCGGCAATCGCATGGCGTCCGGTCGTCATCGCGGGCGTGTGGCACACCGCACAATCCAACCGCGCAAAGATCGCGGCGCCGGCCACGGCTGAGGGCGTCGCGGGACCCCGGGGCGGCGGGGCGAGCAACCGCATGAAATCCGCCGCGCGATCGATGTCCGCCTTGCCGTCGATCGCACTGACCTCGTCCTCGACCTCCGCCACCCGATCAAATCGGGCGAGTAAGGCCGCATTGCCGTTCGGCGCATTCTCGGCCGGGAAAAACCGGTTCGTAATGCCCATTTCGTTCACGTAGGCATCGCCCGAAAAGGCCAGCAGCGTCGCTTGCTGCGCCTTCCACCCGAACCGACCGACGCGGTTTTGTCCGCTCACCGGATCTTGCACCACGGAAACTTTGCCCGCAATCCCCGCCGGCTTTCGCTCCAGCGTCCCGCGCACAATCGTGCTGTCCGGAATCGCCTCAATCAGCCCCGCGCCAAACAGCGGCGTCGTCACGCGCCGCGCGACCGTATTGGCCTCCCGCGGCACCACTTCACGAATACCCGGATTGATCGACCGCTCCTGCAACAGCGATCCCCCCTGCGCGTCCAGCGGATCGAACACTCCGTTCACCGTGCGACCAAACCGCGTCACCGTCCGCCGGCTCGCCCCACCCGTGCCGCCCGCGTCGTGGCAGGCGACACAGGAGACATCGTTGAAAATCGGCCCCAGCCCGCCCGCCACCGTTTCGGCCGTGCGAAAATCCGCCCGCCCGTCGAGAAACGCCGCGAGCTGTGCGTCGGTCAATCCGCCGAGCGGGCTGCCGAGTCCGGTCCGCGGCGCAATTTCCTGCACGGGAGCGGGCGCGGGCCCCTGAGGCGCGGGTCCGGGCCCCGGTTGCGGAGCGGGGGCCTGCACCGCCGGCGGGGCGGGTGCCGGGGCCGGACCGCCCCCGCGGGGCGGCTGCGCCAGCGCGGCGGTGGCGACCACGAGTGAACTGACCGATAAAATACGACGGCGCAGGCGTTGGGCTATTTTCATGGATGGATTTTTTGACCGCCCGAAAGCGGAGAGTTTTAGTTTCTGAACCGGCTGTGAGGATCGCAGACGAATGTTAAGCCCGTGTCTCACCCGCGCGGCAGATTTGTTAAGGACGTGTGAGCGCTCCCCGGTTTTGTCCGTCTTCCTCCGTGCCATCCGCGGTGAAACCTGTTTGGACCTCTCCGCCCACCGCACCATGTCCGCCTCACCCTCCTTCTACGAACACCTCGTCGCCCTCGAATCGGCCGCAACCCCCTTCGTGCTCGTCACCCTCGTCGAAGCCCTCGGCAGCGTGCCCCAGGACACCGGAGCGAAAATGCTGGTCACCGCCGCCGGCCTCGCCACCGGCACCATCGGCGGCGGCCGCGTCGAAGCCCAGGCCTTGGCCCTCGCCCAGGACATGCTCGCCGCCTCCGGCCTCGCCCGCGCGCAACCCCGCTTCGTCAGCTGGACGCTCAAGGGCGACGTCGGCATGACCTGCGGCGGCGCCGTGAAACTCTACTTCGAGCCCCATCCCGCGACCGCCTGGTCCATCGCGATCTTCGGCGCTGGCCACATCGCGCAGGCCCTCCTCCCCGTGCTGCTCCCACTGCCCTGCAGTCTCACCGTCTTCGATCCGCGCCCCGCGTGGCTCGACCAACTCCCCCGCGCCCGCCACCTCCGCCCCGTACTCCTCGCCGACCTCGCCCCCGCCGTCGATTCGCTCCCCGCCGACGCCTTTGTGCTCTGCATGACGCAAGGTCACCGCACCGACCGCCCCATTCTCCATCGCGCGCTGTCGACCCGCGCCTTCCCTTTTCTTGGCGTGATCGGCAGCGACGCCAAAGCCGCCATCCTCCGCCACGAACTCATCGCCGACGGCCTCGCCCCCGCGCTCACGGAAAAATTCCACTGCCCCGTCGGCCTCCCCTTCGGCACCAACCACCCCCACGAAATCGCCCTCAGCATCGCCGCCCAGCTCCTGACCGAACGCGACCGCCTCGCCGCAAAACACGGTTGATCTGCGCCGCCCCGGCGGGCACACCTATTCCCGTTGCCGGTTTCCCCTGGACCACCCCGTCCGTTTCCCACCCCGCTCCGAAACGTGTGCTCCGATCGCCCGGTCATGAAAAAAATTCGTCCTCGCCCCGTTCCTCGCCGCCCTCGCTATGGTCTTCTGGGGATTCCTTTACTGGGGCGCCCCACCTCTGCTGCCGTACCGCGCACTCCACCCCGTCACCGACGAATCCGCCATCGCCCTCGCCGTCGGCAAACTCTTTCCCACCTCCGGTTCCTACCTCATCCCCAGTCCGCTCTCCGGCGAGGCCAATCTGGTCGAACTCGCCAAACGCGGCCCAAGCATCGAGGTGCACATCCGCAAAGAACCGCGGCGGGCGGTGGACCCGGCCGTGATGATCGGCGGCCTCGTCCACCTGTTCGTACTCGCCGTCCTGCTGACCGCCCTGCTCTGCGGCCTAGCCAAGGCCTTCGAACGCTGGACCTGCCGCGTCACGTTCTGCGCCATGCTCGGCCTCCTCATCGCGGCCGGCGATCTCGGCGCCGCGATCTGGTGGCACCACGCCTGGGGCTGGACCATCGCCACCGCCTGCTACGGCCTCGGCCTGTATACCCTCGCCGGCCTCGTCCTCGCCCCATTCGTCACCCCCAAGCCCGAACCCACCGCCGTCTGACCGTCGCGGGCCTTCCGCGCTTTCCCGGAATCACCGACGATCCGAGGATTGCGCGGAACCGTCCCTCCTCTCACGGTTCAACTTAGTTATGCGCCATCCTGTCCGCCCCGCCTTGATCTTCGCCCTGCTCGGCCTCGGCCTGCGCGCCCAGGTCGCCCCGCCCGCGGCGGACGCTCCCGCCGCTCACCCCGCCGCGCCGTCCCCCGCGGTTACCGGCGCCGCCCCGGCTGCTCCCGCCGCCCCGAAACGCACCCGCGCCATCTCCGGCGACGTCGCCGCCCTGCTGGCGTCCACCCTCCCCAAATACACTCCGCCCCCGCTCGCTCCGCCCCAGCCCACCGCCGCCGACCTCGCCAAAAAACTGGCCGACGAAGAAGCCGACGCCGCCGACCTCCGCGACACGGACAAGCCCAAGAACGCCATCGTGCGCCTCCCCAAATACGTTGTGCGGGAACAGCGCCCGGCCGTCCTCACGGAACGGGACATCAACACGAAAAAAGGCCTCCGCGAAATCGCGATGCGCCGCTACATCTCCGACGCCGACCGCGCCCTGAACCGTTTCTCGCTGCCGCTCTTCGCCGGCTGGAGCCCCGGCAGTGGCAACGGCTCCTCCACCGAACAGCGCGCCCTCTCGATGTATGCCGAGGACGAACGCCTCCGCAACATGGCCGACCTCGCCGACAACGCGAACATGATCATGAAATCCGATCGCGCCGCCGGCGCCTCGGCGAAAGACGCGGTCCAAAAAACGTACATGCGCTCCACCGAATTCGGCTACAACGGCATGGCCCCGAAATAACCCGCGCCTGACCCGCCGCCGCGCGGGCTGCGCCGCTCTTGCCGGCGCACGATTATTTTCGGAACCGCCGCCCGTTTCCGCTTTCCTTCCCCATGCGATGAGCACGCTCTCCCCCGCGACGCTCTTTCTCCTAGCCGCCGCCTCGTGCGCCAGCCCCGTCGCCGCGCAAACCACCGCCCCCACCGCGTTGCCCCCCGCCCCGCCGACGACTTCGCCCGCCCCGTCCCCCGCTCCCGAAACCCCGCGCGCCATGTCGCCGGCCCTCGCCGCCCACCTCGCCGCGCAGTTGCCCAAGTTCGCTCCGCCCAAACCGACCGAGCCTGCGGCCTCTCCCGCCGCCCCCGACCCCGGCCGCCCGCGCAACACCATTTTCCGCCTGCCGAACTACGTCGTGCACGAGGAAAAACCGCCCGCCTTCAAGGAGCGCCACCTCCTCACCCCCACCGGCCGCCTCTCCCTCGGCCTTAAACGCTATCCCGGCCTCCGCTTCGGCTCCCTGCCCATCTTCCGCAACGACGGCTGGGCCCTCGCGATGCTCGCGGAGGACGACCGCCTCGACCGCAAAGCCGAAATGGAAGACCTCGTGACCCTCGTCTCGCTCCCAGCCGAACGCGCCAAAGCCAAGGCCGAAGTCCAAAAAACCTTCCTCCGCTCCGACTGGTGAGCGTCGGCGCTGCCCGCCTCGCCCGCGGACGCCGCTTCTCCGCCTCACTTCACCACGAGTTCCCGCGCGATCGCCGCCCACTCCGCTTCGAGCGTCACGCCCTTCGCCGGCACCGGCCGGCCCGCTCGCGCATACCAATAGGCGGCATTCCCCTCGTCGCCTTCCTTGCGGTGCAGATAAGCGTGCACCCACGAACCGTCGCGGCTCTGATCCTCCTGCGCCCAGGCGTGTGCGCCGTCCCAGTCGCCGCGCCCATCGTGCCACAACGCGCCCAACGCTGCGCTCATCCCCGCCGGCGCCTGCGCTCCGCCAGCCACCGCTTGCTGAAATTCGTCAAATGACATTTGCCGACCCTCCCCGACTCGCATCACCTTTTCAATCACGCGTTCACGCCCGCCCCCTGTCCCTGCCGCCCTCCGCTTCTCCCTCTCTCCGTCTTCCGCCCTCCGTCCTCCGCCCCATGCCCACCCCCGAACACCTGATCCTCCGCGAACTCCTCGCCCACGATCCTGGCTGGGTGTCCGGCGCAGCCCTCGCCACCAAACTCGGCGTCAGCCGCGTCGCGGTCTGGCACCACGTGGAAAAACTCCGCGCCGCCGGCTTCACCTTCGAGGCCCAACGCGCCCGCGGCTACCGCCTCACGGCCAAACCCTCCGCACCCCACGCAGTCCTCGTCGAAACCCAGCTCAAAGTCCGCCCGCGCGGCTTCTCCCTCCTCGTCCTCGACGAAACCGACAGCACCAACGACGAAGCCTCCCGCCAACTCGGCGCCGGCCGCACCGCCCCCTTCGCCGTCCTCGCCCGCCGCCAGACCAAGGGCCGCGGCCGTCTCGGTCGCGCCTGGCACAGCGAAGCCAACGGCAACCTTTACCTCAGCGTCGCCTTCCGCCCCCGCGTTGCCCCCGAGCGCATGGGCGCCTTCACGCTCTGGATGGGCCTCAACGTCTGCGAACTCCTCGCCAACTTCGCCCAAGTCTCCCCCGGCCTGAAATGGCCCAACGACATCCTCTTCGACGGCCGCAAAGCCGGCGGCATCCTCACCGAAGCCCGCATCGACTCCGACCAAATCCGCGACCTCGTCTTCGGCCTCGGCCTCAACATCAACAGCTCCGCGGCCGGCTGGCCCACCGACCTCGGTCAGCGCGCCATTTCCCTCGCCGAAGTCACCGGCGCCCCGCTCGATTTCAACCGCCTCACCGCCGCCCTCATCGGCCGCATTTTCCTCGCCTACCAAAAATTCGTCGACGGCGACTACACCCGGACCTTTCCCGACCTCTGGCACCGCTATGACATCCTCCGCGGCCGCGAAATCGCCGTCCTCGAAGGCGGCCGCCGCCATGCCGGCACCGTCGCTGGCCTCGACGACGAGGGCGCTCTCCTCCTCCGCGACGCCCGCGGTCGCACCACCCGCTACCGCGCCGGCGAGGTGAGCCTCGAAAAAACACCGGTGTGAACCGCCCCCGCCTCCCCACCGCACGCGGCCCCAGTCGCCGCCGGCACGGGAGCGCACCGACGCTCTCCCCGCGGCGCATTCTCCCCTCCGCGAAAGTTGAGCATTGAGCGCGCGGAACGGACTCGCGACAGTCGCGTCTCTCTCTTTCGTCTCTCCCGCTCCTCCCGTCATGCCCGATCAGCCGCTCGCCATCGAAGTCTCGCACCTCGTCAAAACCTACGCGGGGATCACCGCGGTCGCCGATATCAGCTTCACCGTCGCCCGCGGCGAAATCATCGGCTTCCTCGGCCCCAACGGCGCCGGCAAGTCGACCACGATGCGCATCCTCACCGGTTACCTGCCCGCCACCTCCGGCAGCGTCCACATCTGCGGCCTCTCCGTCGCCTCCCAGCCCGACGACATCAAGCGCAAGATCGGCTACATGCCGGAAAACAATCCCCTCCCCGAGGATATGCGCGTCTCCGAATATCTCTATTTTCGCGGCCGCCTGAAAGAAGTCACCCGCCGCAAACTCGGCCCGCGCATCGACGAGGTCCTCGAACTGTGCGACCTGAAACGCGTCCGTCATAAAATCATCGGCCAACTCTCCAAAGGTTACCGCCAGCGCGTCGGCATCGCCGAAGCCATCCTCGCCGAACCGCCCGTCATCATCATGGACGAGCCCACGATCGGTCTCGACCCGCATCAAATCCTCATCGTCCGCGATCTCATCGCCAGCCTCCGCGGCCGCATGACCGTCATCATCTCTTCCCACATTCTCCCCGAGATCGAGATGACCTGTGACCGCGTCCTCATCATCAACCAGGGCCGCGTCGTCGCCCAGGGCACGCCCGCCGATCTCCGCCGCGAAATCCTCGGCCAATCCACTTACGAACTCGAACTCGCCGGCGATCTCGCGGCGTTGCCCGCCAGCCTCACCGCCGTCGAACCCACCCTCGCCATCACCACCGCGGGCGAACCTGACCCGGCCGGTTTCCGCCGCCTCACGCTCACGACCGAACGCGCCGAGGAACTCGGCGAACCTCTCCTCCGCACCCTGCTCGCCCAAAACCTCCGCGTCCGCTCGCTCAGCCGCACGCACTCCACCCTCGAGGACGTTTTCCTCGCCGCCACCCGCCGCAGCTGGGACGCCGTCGCCGCCCCCCCCTCCGCTGCGAAATAAGCCGCGGGCGCTTCGCCCTCCCTTTCTGTTCCTCGCTCTCCGCTCTCCACTCTGTGAAACACTACTTCACCCTCCTCAGCCACGAGGTCCG
>CANHJG010000096.1 GCA_947461205.1 Opitutia bacterium | reverse complement strand
CCGGTCTTGCCAGCCAAGCCCTCGCGGACCCGGCGTGCAATCCCGCCAGCGGCGGCTTCCTCCGACGAGCTCTTCGGCCCATTCTCGGAAGCCGCCGCTGGCTTCGCCCTTATTCGGTTTTACCATTGGGTTGAACATACAAGGCCACGGAGCTCGGACCCAGAGGAAGTCCGCTGACGTCACCCTTCACGCCCTCGGCCGATTGATCGGAAATAAGCCCGTCGCCGTTGTCCATTTTGGCCTTACCATGATCGATAGGGCCGAAAGTCGAAATTGGGAGGTGCGGCGGCCCGGCCAGCGTGTTCCGCTCTCGCCATGCCTGCCCCACGGCCCGTCCCTCTGCCCACCATCAATGCGAAGCGACCCGCTCCAGCCGCCGGCCCAACCGCCGCAGCGCCGGCCCGCCGCTCGCCGGCCCGGGCCCGGAGCTGTCTCGGCCTCCTCGCCGGCGGTCTCCTCGCCTCCGCACTCGGCGCCGCCACCCCGCCCGCCTACGATTTTTTTGTCTGCGCCAATATCAACCGCAACTATGTCGTCGGCTCCAAGATCGTGACGACCAACGGCGTTTATCGGCGCGATCCCGCCGGGGCATGGCACCACCTCGGCGCCAACGACACTGGCATCACCGCCGTCGCCTTCGATCCCCGCGACCCTCGCGTCACTTACACGTCCGCCCTCAACGGCCTCTGGCGCAGCCTCGACGGCGGCCAGCATTGGCGAATCTGCAACAGCTGGGACATGACCGAGGCCCGCGATGTGGCCGTCGATCCGCAGGCGCCCGACCACGTCTACCTCGCGCTCCCCGACGGCATCGCGGTCTCGACCGACCGCGCGGAAACCCTCGTGCGCCGCGAAAACGGCCTGCCCGCCCGCGGAAAATACACGCAGGTGCTCCAGGTCGACCGGACCCGCGCCGGCCGCGTGTTTGCCGGCTGCGAGGCCGGCGTGTTTCTCACCGAGGACGGCGCGCAAACCTGGCGCTGCGTCCTTCCGACCCAGGAGACCGTCTACGATCTCCAACAGTCGCCCCACGACTCGCGTCTCTGGCTGGCGATGACCCATCGCTCCGGCGCCTGTCGCTCCACCGACGGCGGTCTGACGTGGGAAAAAATCGCGGCGGTGCCGTCCACGTATCCGCTCTACAACGTCACCTTTGACGTCACGACCGCGCAGCGCCTCGCGCTCGGCAGCTGGGCGCTCGGCGTTCTGACCAGCGAGGACGGCGGGCGGACCTGGACCGACCGCAATGCCGGGCTGCCCGCGGCCCACCACGTGTGGCGGGTCGGCATCGACCCCGCGGGCCGGCTCTATGCGAGCGTGGCCGGAGAAACGCTGTTTGTGTCCGCCGATTTCGGTCGCACTTGGAAACCCGACGCGCTTGCCGGTTCCCAGGTGAACAAGTTCCTCCTCCTGCCGCGTCCGGCGCCGTAAGCCCACCCTCTCCCATGCGACGCACTTTTTTTTCCGCCGTCCTCTTCACCTGCGCCGCGCTCTCCGGCGGCGCGCAACCGTCCTACGAAGCCCCGCCGCCCCCGACCGGCCCCGTGGCCGACGCGAGCCTGCGCCGGGCCGACTACTTCCGCCGCGTCGACGAGGTGCTCGACTGGGCGGCCGGCGGCGGCAGCGCCAAAACCAACGATCCCGCCAAACTCGATCTCGCGATGATCGCCGCGCGCATCGTGCGGGGCCGCGATCTGCCCGGTTGTTCGCAGCGGGTCATCGAGCTGATGCGCGAGCCCGGCACCGGCCCGTTCTGGATGTTTCCCAGCGTCTGCATCGCCTACCTCGGCCGCGACCGGCTCTCGCCCGAGGCGCTGGCCTCGATTCGCACCGCCTGGCGCACCACCCGCCAGATCCGCGGCGACACCGAGAACCATTTCGCGATGTATTATCTTTCGCTCTACCTGATGGCAGAGCTCTACCCCGACGAGCCCGCTGACGCGTGGTATACCGGCCGGTCTTCCGCGGAGAATCTCGCCGAAGCGCGCGGCTACCTCGTGCATTGGATGGACGAGACGACGACGGTGGGGCAGGCCGAATTCAACACGACGAACTATATCGGCGAATATGTGATCCCGCTCCTGTTCCTCGCGAACTGGGCCAAGGACCCCGCCATGCGCCAGCGCGGGCACCTGATGCTCGACTGGTTCTTCGCCGAACTCGCGGTCTCGACGCTCAACGGCGTGCTGCGCGGGCCCAACTCCCGCGTGGACGAGGGCTCGGTCATCGAGCGCTGGCAGGCGATGGCGTCCTACTTCAGCTGGCTGCTCTTCGGCCACACGCCGCCCACCGCGGGCTACAGCGGCTGGGGCCTCTACTTCGCCCCGCTCGCCAAAAACTACGAGGTGCCCGAGGTCATCTACCGCATCGCCACGGACCGCCCCGACGGATTCCTGCAACGCGACCGCGCTCGCGTCCGGCGCTTCTGGCGCTACAGCGACGAGACGTCTCCGCCCGTCTACAAGACCAACTACCTGCGCCACGACTACGCGGTCGGTTCGACCCGCGGCGGCCGCATCGACCCTCTCCAGTCGCACGTCTGGGACGTCACCTGGGCCGAGCCCGATCCGCGTGGAAAACACCCCACGATGTTTTCGCTGCACCCGCACGCCGCGAGCGAGATCATCCAGGCCTCGTTCGTCTTCTATCCCGAACCGATGATCAAGGGCGTCACCTTTGAGGGCAAACCGTCCTACGATTCCCCCGACAAGGTCATGGGCAGCTCGCCGTATGAGCAGGTGTTCCAGGATCTCGATACGGTAATCGCGCTCTACGCCATCCCGCCGGACACGCGCTTCCCGCACATCAACGGCTTCTTCTCGAAAGACCTCGCCGAGGTCACCGAAGATGCGTCCGGCTGGATCTTCGCCCGGGGCGGCCGGGCCTATCTCGCCTACCGGCCGCTGGCCCCGTATCGCTGGGAAACCTACCGCCACTATTCGAGCGGCTGGGCGAAAGCCCCGGTCGAACTCGGCGGCCGCCTCCTCACGAGCCCGCACTTGAAAAACGGCACCCTCGTGCAGGCGGCGAGCACCGCCGAGTTTCGCGATCTGGCCGCGTTCAAGGCCGCCATCACCGCCCTGCCGCTCAGGTTCACCCTGGAACCCGTGCCCAGCGTCAGCCTGACCACGCTCCGCGGCAAAAAAATTGCCTTCACCTACGGACAAACCCCGACGGTGGACGGCCGGGCCATCGACTACGGGCGTTGGAAACTGTTCGAAGGGCCTTACCTCAACGCCGAAGTCGGCGGCCGCAAGCTGACGATCACGCACGGCCGGCTGGAACGTATCCTGGACTTCAACACCCTCACGATCACCGACCGCGTCCAGTGAGGCGCCCCCGTCCCGCCCGGCCGGGGGCCCCGGGCTACCCGGCTGTTCAGTCCGCCCGGTCCGCCCCGCCCGCCCGACCGCCGTCGCGGATCGGTTTCGCGAAACGGTAATCGATGTCCCACGGGAAAAAAATCCACTTGTTCTGCTTGAACTCCTTCACGCAGGTGTCGACGAAGGGCCGCCCTGCGGGCTTGGCGTAGAGCGTCGCAAAATACGCCTTCGGCAACAGCTGCCGCACCACCTGCGCGGTCTTGCCCGTGTCCACGAGATCGTCGATCAGCAGAAATCCGTCGCCGTCGCCGCTGACACTCGACTTGAGAATCTGGACGCCGCTCTGGGCCTGGGCCGCACCGCCGCCCGCGCCGGCGGCGTAGCTCGACACGCACACCGTGTCGATCAGCCGGATCTCCAGTTCGCGCGCCACGAGCGCCGCCGGCACGAGGCCGCCGCGCGTGATCGCCACGATGCCTTTCCACGTGCCGCGGTCATGGAGCTGCTGCGAGAGATACCGCGCATCGCGGTGTAACTCCGGCCAGGAAATCACAATCTCGTCGTCATAACGGGCAGCATCGCTCATCGCCCGAGACAACGTCCGCCCCGGTCCGCGTCAACGGCCGATGCGCCCGTCCGCCCACCTTTTCATTTCACCGAAAACCGATACTCGGTGGTGGAGCGGAAGGTTTCGCCGGGGCGCAGGATGGTCGTCGGAAACCCGGGCTGGTTCACCGAATCCGGGTAGTGCTGGGTCTCGAAACAGTAGAACCCGAATTTGTCGTTCGCCGGCTGGTCGCCGAGCGGACTCGTGTAGAGCTGCATGCCGGGCTCCGTCGTCCACGTCTCCATCACTCGGCCGGAGCGGGGCTCGACCACCCGCGCGGCGAACACCAGCGACCCATCGCCCGCCGGCCGGTTGATGACGAAATTGTGGTCGTAGCGGCGGCTCGCCCCGAGTTGCGCGGCGCGGGCGCCGAGGGGGCGTTGCGGCGTGAAATCCAAGGGCGACTCGTCCACGCGCTTGATCTCCCCGGTCGGAATCAGGGTCGCGTCGACGACTGTGTAGGTGTCGGCCTGAATCGTGAGTTCGTGATCGAGCACGTCGCCGCCGCCCGCGAGGTTGAAGTAGGCGTGGTTGGTCAGATTCACCGGCGTGGGCTGGTCCGTCGTGGCCGTGTAATCGAGCCGCAGCGCGTCCTGATCGGTGAGCGTGTAGCGCACGCTGGTCGTGAGTTGGCCGGGAAAACCGCCTTCGCCGTCCGCGCTCACATAGGTCAACGTCACTGCGGCCACGCCGGGGGCCGTCGCGGGCGCGGCCGTCCAGACGACGCGGCTGAAGTTTTTCACCCCGCCGTGGAGGAGATGCCCGTTGTTGTTCGCGGCGAACTGGTATGGCCGGCCGTCGAGGGTGAAGCGGGCGTTTGCGATGCGGTTGGCTACGCGGCCGAAGACCGCCCCGGCCTGGGGAAAGCCTTTAGCGAAACCCGGCTCTGCCGGCGTGATCTCGCGGACGACGCTACCGAGTTTGCCCTCGCGGTCGCGCACGCGCAAATCCGCCAGAATCGCCCCGTAGGTCATGATCTTCGCGACGGCGCCACGGCGATTCGTGAGCGTGAACAGCTCGACGTCCGTGCCCTCGGGCGTGCGGCCGACCACGGCGCGCGCCACGGAAGCGACCGGGGCAGAGGGCGCGGCGTCATCGGTGGGGACGAGCCGCGCCAGCCGGTTGGGGGCGTTCAACGCGAGGTAAAGCAGGCCGTCCGGACCGGTCACCACTTCGCGAACACGCCCGAGCTCCTTGAAGAGAACTTCCTGATGGGTCACCCGGTCGCCGTCGGTCTCGAGGCGGCGCAGCTGTTGGCCGCCGAGGCAGGCGAGGAAGAGGCTGTTCTTCCAACCAGAGAAACGATTGCCGGTGTAAAATTCGATCCCGGACGGCGCGATGGCCGGCGTCCAAAATGCCAACGGTGCATCCATGCCGGGGCGCGCGGCCTCGAACGTACGCTTCGAATCTTTCCCGCTCGAAACGACGGGCCAACCGTAGTTGTGGCCGGCGTCGATCACGTTGATCTCGTCGCCCCCGCTCGGACCGTGTTCGGTCGACCAAAACCGGCCGGTGACCGGGTGAAACTGGAGGCCCTGCGGATGGCGGTGCCCGTAGCTCCAGACCGAGCCGAGGGCGTCGGGGCGCTGGGCAAAGGGATTGTCCGGCGGGATGCGACCGTCGTCGAAGACGCGGTGGATTTTACCGAGCGGGCTCGCGAGGTTCTGGGCCTCGTCCGGCAGGCCCCGGTCACCGATGGAAAAAAACAGATGGCCCGCCCCGTCGAAGAGAAACCGGCACCCGTAGTGCGACGTGTCGAACGGCGTGTAGTGTTTTTGGTCGGCCCGGAAAATCGTCTCCTGGTCGACCCAGCGGTGGTCTTTGATCCGGCCGCGGATCACGACAGTCATCGACGTGTTCGGCGCGGTGCCGCGCTCGACGCAGGCGAGATACACCCAGCCGTTTTTCGCGTAGTCCGGATGCAGCGCGACATCGAGGAGACCGCCGTCCTGTTTCACGTAAATCTCCGGCAAGCCGGCGATGGGTAAAGGGTCGAGTTTCCCCTGAACGACGAGGCGGAGCCGGCCGACGCGTTCGGTCACGAGCAGGTTGCCGTCCGGCAGAAAGGCGAGGCCCCACGGCGTATCGAGCTCGGACACGATGGTTTCGAGGCGAAACGCGTGGCGCTCCGTCGACAGCGTGAGCTGGGCGGGCGCAGCCGGCAGCGTGATGCGGCCGGCGAGATACTCGGTGCGTTCGCGCAGTACATGGGCGACCAGTCCGTCGATTTCCGCTTCGGAAAGCACGCCGCGAAAGGCGGGCATGCCGGTCTCGGGCCAACCGTCGATGATGCTGCGCCGCACATCGGCCGGGCGGCCGCCGTGATTCCAGAAGTAGTCGAGGAGGTTCGGGGCCGGGATGCCGGTCAGGCGCGGGCCGTGGCAATTCACACAGACCTCGGCGACGATTTTCTCCGGCGCACGGGGCGGCACCGGGGCATCGACGGCGTGGGCCGGTCGCAGGCCCGCGGCGAACAAAATGAGGCTGCACCAGGAAACGCGATACAGGGAAGGGGGCATGGGCACGGGGGTAAAATCGAATCGTCTAGCGGGGTTTGGCAAAATGATACGAGCGGTAGGACAACTCGCCACGTTCGAGCGCGGCATAAATGCGGGAGCCCGTGATGCCGGCGAAGTCGCGGCCGAGGCCGTGCAGCCACGGCGGCAGGTGGTGCACGATCAGTTCGGTCGAGCGCGTGGAATTGCGGTGCATGCCGCGCAGGACTTCCGCGTTGATCACGCGCGAGGCACGCAACGTGAGGGGCGCGGCGGCCAGGTCCCGCTCCCATTCCGTCAACCCCGGGTTGAAGCGGAAGTCGGCGTAGAGAAATTCGCCGCCCGGCCGCAGCACCCGGGCAACTTCGGCGAGGAACCGGGGGAAATGCGGATAACAGTGCGACGCCTCGACGTTGATCACCACATCGAACGTCCCAGTGGGAAACGGCAGGGCCTCCGCGTCGCCCTGCACAAAGGCCAACCCCTCGACCCGGTGCCGCTGCCGGCAAAACGCGACGCCGGGGGGATTCAAATCGAGCCCGGTGGTGCACGCCGGGCGCAGCGTGCGCGCGACCCACGAGGCCCCGCCGCCGTGGCCGCAACTCACCTCGAGAACGGTTTTTCCCCGCAAGTCCGTCTGCGTCGCGACGTGATGATAAAGCTGGATGCACGCGCGGTCGGGCTCGTCGGCGGGCTCGAGCGCGAGCCCGCGCGGCGGATCTTCCTCAAACGCGTAGTTGAGAAACAACACCTCAGCGGCGCGCAGGCGACGCGTGAGAAAGGGATACCAAAACGTCCAAATCGCCCGGCGGGCGAGGCGGGAGGCGAGCAGGTGGTCGATCAGCGGCATCGGCCCGGTGTGACGGCCCGCGCCACCGGTGTCCGCTGCAAAATCCGCCGGACCGCCGCCTCGGGCGCGCCCCATTCCTCGCCCTGCGGCGACGCCCGGCCGGCGCCCCGCGCCACCCGCCCAGAAAAAAGCCCGGCCGAAGCCGGGCTCGGGCGCACCCAGGCGGAGGATTCCGCGGGGCGGAGGCGCTTACTTCTTCAGCGCGTAGGGCGCGGAATACTCGAGGTTTTCCCAGGCGAGCGATAGCACGCCGCCGGCCGCCGCCTTTTTCACGCTCATCGTGAACTGTTCCACGGACGCCGGAAGCTCGGTCTTCTTCAGCGCGATCCGGGCGACCTCCGACGCCGCCGGGTAGGGATCGACCCCCCATTGGCCGACGGCCTTGTTCACCACAAGCTTCGCCGAACCATCGGCCTCGGGCTGGAGATAGAGGCTGTAGGCGCCGGCCGCGAGCGCCGTGCCGCCGAGCTCGATGTCCTTTTGCGTGATCAGCAGCGTCGCCTCGTCGGAACCGAGACGCCAAATTTTGCCGAAGGGCACGAGCCCGCCCCAGACTTTGCGGACCGCCCCGTCTTTCTTCGGGTCCTTCAGGTTGGGGCTGCCATAGACCACGATGACGCGGTTGTCGTCGATCTTGGCGCTGGTCGTGAGATGGGGGCTCCAGCTGCCGGTGGACGTGGCCGCGCCTTTTTTAGCGGCGGCCTTGGGCGCGGGCGTCTGGGCAGTGAGAGGCGCGAGCACGCAGAGCGCGGCCGTGACGAGGAACAGGCGAGGGGTGAATTTGCGCATGACGGGATGGGGGATGGGTTGATCGGGTGGAACCGGCGGCAGGACGGAACGCATCGGGAAAGAAACGACCGGCTGGCCACGCGGCATGGGCACGCGGGACACTCTGCCCGGCCGGGTCCGCGCGGCGAGAAAAACTTTCTGGCGTTCTCCGGTGGTTGCGGTTCGTTTCGCCCCAATATGGATCACCCCATTCGCCCCGCCAGCGCGCTCGCCTGCGCGGTCCGCGCCGCCACCGTGGCCGCCGTTTTCGCCGCTTTCTCCGCTTTCTCCGCCCGCGCCGCCGAGCCCGCCACCCCGGCTCCGCCCGCCGCCGAAAAAAGCGCCCTGTCCGTGGAAAATGCCGTCGTCAAAATCTTCTCCACGATGCGCGGCCCCGATCCCTACAAACCGTGGACGAAACAGGGGCCGCGCGAGGGCACCGGCACCGGTATCATCATCGAGGGCAAACGCATCCTCACCAACGCCCACGTCGTGCTCTACTCCAGTCAGGTCCAAGTGCAGGCCAACCAGTCCGGCGACAAAATCTCCGCCACCGTCGAGTTCGTCGCCCCGGGCATCGACCTCGCCGTGCTCAAGCTCGAAGACGACACCTTCTTCGATACCCGCCCCGCCCTGCCCCGCGCCACGATGCTGCCCGGGGTCAAAGACGCCGTGATGGTCTACGGTTTCCCCACCGGCGGCGCCTCGCTCTCCATCACCAAGGGCATCGTCTCCCGCATCGAGTTCGCCGCCTACAACTACCCGACCGCCGGCCTCCGCATCCAAATCGACGCCGCCATCAATCCCGGTAACAGCGGAGGCCCCGCCCTCGTTGGCGACAAGATGATCGGTCTCGCCTTCTCCCGTCTCGGCGGCGGCGACAACATCGGCTACATCATCCCGTGCGAGGAAGTGGAACTCTTTCTCCAAGACATCACCGACGGCAGCTACGACGGCAAACCGGCGCTGTTCGACGAACTCCAGACCCTCGAAAATCCCGCCCTCCGCGCATTTCTCAAACTCGACAAGACCGTCGAGGGCATCGTCGTCCATGAACCCGACGGGACCGACGCCGCCTACCCGCTCAAGGAATGGGACGTGATCACCAAGATCGGCGACACCCGCGTGGACAACGAGGGCATGATCAAGCTCGGCGACAATCTGCGCGTCAAACTCCGCTACCTCGTCCAGAAAAACGCCCGGGCCGGCACCGTCCAGCTCACGCTCGTCCGCGACCGGAAAGAGCTCACCGTCCAGGTACCCGTCGCCCCGACGCGCCCAATGCTCATCCCGAATCTGGAAAACACCTACCCGTCCTATTTCGTCTACGGCCCATTCGTGTTCTCGCCGGCCACGGGAATTTTCGTCGGCGGTCTGAACAACGCGATGACCAACCTCGCCGCCTCCGCCAGCCCGCTCGCCCTCCGCCGCACGGACAAACCCGCCTTCCCCGGCGAAGAACTCGTCGTCGTCGCCTCGCCCTTTTTCCCCCACAAACTCTCGAAAGGCTACTCGAACCCCCAGGCCCGCGTCGTCGAAACCGTCAACGGCGTGAAAATTAAAAATCTGAAACACCTCGTGGAGGTGCTGCGCGATGCGCGCGACGAGTTCATGGTCTTCGCCTTCGCCGGCCACGGCGGCGAATCGCCGGTCTTCCCCCGCCAAGCCATGCTCGCCGCGAGCGAAGAGATCCTCACCGACAACGGCGTCCGCAGCCAGGGTTCGCCCGACACGCTCGCGGTCTGGAACGCCAAACCGGCCCAGTAACCCGCGGCTCCGGCCCGGCGGTCCGAGCCCACGCGCCGCCCGCCGCCGACCGGCGCCGGCGTCACTTCCACGGGGCACGGGTCTCCTGACCCGTGGCTTTCCACCTTCACGGGTTGGGAGACCCGTGCCACCTCCATCCCGCTCGCCCTCAGCGCCGCCGCCATGCGCTGCGCCGCCAGTGCAGGAGGAGCGCCACCACGCCTGCCGCCGGCCCGCGCCCCTACGCCAAATCCACCTCCGCCATCCCCGTCAGATCCGGCTCGCCCGCGACGCCAAACGGCGCGCGCAGCACCGAACCCACGGCGACCTGGCCCGCGCGGATCGCGACGCGCGGCCAGCCCGCGCCCTCGTGCCGCGCAAACACGTCGCCATGGTGCGCCCAAGCGTGCGCCTGTAAACCCGCCGGAAATTCCGAGAGCCCCGCAAAATAGTGGTGCCCATTACGCTCCACGCTCGTCACCCCGAACACCGCCTGCGCGGCCAGATCCTGCAGCAGCCCGACCGGACCCACATTGGCAAGATCTTCCCCGCTCAACACCGCCGGCTGACCGTCGCCGCGCAACTGCGCCAAGATGCACGCGTTCACCACCGTCTTGAACACGCCCTTGCAGTTCTTGTGGCTCGTCCCCGCGTAGCCCAACGCGAGCGCCGTCGGCAAACTCGCCAGCTCCGCGTCGCTCTCGTCGATGATGATCGGCGGCCGGTCCGGCCACGTGCGCCCCAGCTCCCCGATCGCCGGGCTCAACGCCACACTCCGATGCCACGGCTGCTCCACGTAAAGTAGACGCGGCCAAAGCGCCCGCAGCGCCGGCGTCGCGAGCAATCCGCGGAAGTAATCCTCGAACGCCCCGCCCTCGCGGAAGCTCTCGTTGCCATCGAGCGAGAACGCAAACCCGTCGCCGCAGCCCTCCGTCAAAATCTCCGCCATCCGCCCGAGCCGGTCGCGGTCCCGCTCCGCCTCGCCGTTGATTTTGATCTTAAAGTGCCGTAGCCCGTAAAACCGGATACAGGCGTCGAGCGGCTGCGGCAGACCGTCGTCGACGCGCTCCTCGGGCGCGATCTCCGCCGCGCGCAACGGGTCCGACAATCCCACGGTGTGGCGCGCGAACAGCTCGGTCGGCGGCTTCGCCGGCAGCCAGTCGCGCGGCGCCGAGCCCGCGAGGTCGGGTTGCAGCGCGCCCAACTCGATGCCTAGGAGATTTTCCCGCAGGGCCGACGCCAACGTCGCGCCGCGGGCCTTGCACACGGCATCGATCAGCGCCCGCTCGACAAACGACGTGCCGAAATTCGACAGCAGCGGCGGCAGTTTTTCCGCCGCGGCCCACGCCGCCTGGGCCTCGTAAAGCTCCCGCCAATACGCAAACGCCGTCGCCCCGCGGACCGCCCGCGCGTGGCGCACCGCCGCGCGGATCACGCGCACCATTTCCTCGACCTCGTCCTCCAGCCGCCGCGTCGGGTCCTTCGTGAACCACTTGGGCGGAAGGTTGTCGGCCGCGAGTCCCGTGTGCGTCGTGCCGTCGATCTCGAACGTGACGCGCAGGATCACGTGCGGTAGCCACGTCATCGTCGCGATGCCGTAGCGAAACGGCATGCGCGCGCGCAAATCGCAGCGGACGAGTTCGGCGTGCTGGAGGATGATCATGCAGCGGGTGCGCGAGGGTCGGCCGACGGGTGCCGCCCTACGCCCGCGGAAACATCGCCGCATAGTGGGCCGAGGGCTGCAGCACGGCGCCGCTCGACGCGTAGTAGTCCGCATCCAGCTCAAACACCCCGCGCTGCGTCCGCGCCCACGGCGCCTCGGCGCGCGGATGATAGCCGCGCATCGTTTCCCAGTTCCGGTAATTCTGGTGGCCGTTCGTTTCCAACAGCCCGAGGCCCAAGCCTGGAAACGGCGCGAGGCGCGCGGCGACGGCCTTGTTCCACTCGACGAGCAGCGGGCTCACCGTGAGGTCGGCGCAGAAACACGGCACGCCGTGCTCGTGCGCGACCTGCGCGATCTTGAGCGACATACTGAAGGTCTTCGCGATCGGCTTGAGCGCGATCGCCGTATAACCCATCTGGATGCGCTTGAGCGCATCGCGGTCGGTGTGCGCGCTCTCGTCGGCGGCCACGCGCGCCGGGATGTCGCGGATGTCGATTTCGAGTTCCTCCGGAAACGGTTCCTCGATGAGCGCGATCTGTTCAAACGCCCCGATGGCCTTCGTGTGGTCGATCAGGCGCAACAGGGTGTCCTTGCTCTCGTAGCGCCCATTGGCATCGAAGTAGTACGGCAGCTTCCCGTTTGCCGTGTAGGGCGTGCGCGCGCCGCCGATGGCGGCGTGGATCGCGCTGATCCGCGCTTTGTCCTTCTCCAACATCTCGGCCTGCGTCCCCGGCTGGCCGATCTTGATCTTCATGAAAAAATAACCCGCAGCCACCGCCGCCTGCAGTTCCTCGATGGGAATGCCGTAGGCCATCAACGGGATGCTGGCGACCTTGGCATGCCGGTGCGCGAGGGCCGGCCGATACGCCGCCGGGATCAGATCGTCGAAATTAGTGATCCCGTTCTCCGCCGCGTAGAGGAGCCACGCCGCGAAATCGACGCCCACGAGCGCGTTGAGGGCGAAGGTCTCGCGTAGTCCCGCGTGGCCGGTGATCTTCTTGCCGTAGGCGTAAACGTCGTGGCGGATCGATTCGAGCAGCTCGACGGGGTTGGCGAAGGTCTGACCCTTGAGCCGCTGGAGCGCCCACTCGCTCATCGCATACATCAGCGCGTTGCCGCCGCTCTCGGAATGCCCGGCGAACACGTGCGCGTCGCTCCAGAGCACACCCTGCGAGCATAGCCCGATCCCGCGCTGCCCGGACGCACTCTGGAGCAGCGCGACGCTCTGCCAGATCTCGGACATGTAGCCGCCTTTGAAGCCGAACGGCCGCACGAGCGGCTCGCGTTCGAAGTTGGAGCCGACGGCGGCGAGGGTGATGGGACGAGGTGAAATCATAGGTCAGAAAGTCGGGCGGACTTCAGTCCGCCTTTTTGCGCGTAACGGTGTGGGAAATACGTCCGCCCGGCTCTCACGCGACCCCGGCCTTCGCCATCACGCCCTTCAGCACGGCAAGGTCCTGCTTCATAAAAGAGGTCATTTGGGTGATGCGGTCGGCCGCGCTGAGCGAGGCGGGCGGTTTTTCAAACGGCGAATACTCCAAATGCATCGAAATGGGACCGCCGATCCCCAGCTCCTTCACGACCTTGAAATAGGCGTCGAGCGGCACGATGCCTTCGCCGAGCGGCACGTTGTCGATCACGGCCTTACCGGGCGATTGCGTCCACTTGAAATCTTTCATGTCGGTGCAGCGGATCCACGGGGCGAGCAGCTTGAGCTGCAGCGGCCACGACTGGGCGCCCTCCACGGTGCCGTGGCGGATATCGTATTGCACGCCGAGGGCGCGGGGATCGATATCCTTCAAGAGATGGTAGAGATCCCAGACCGCGCTGCCGATGCGGGTGCCGGCGTGGTTCTGAATCGCCCCCTGGAGGCCGAGGCTGGCGTTGAGCGCGGCCAGGGCGTTCATCTCCGGCTTCAGTTTCTCGATCGTCCCCAGCACGCCGAGCTTCGCGTCGTAGTTCCAGTTGCCGAGGCGGTAAAATTTCACGCCGTGTTTCGCCGCCGTGCGGAGGAGCGTCTCGGTGTGCGGCTCCCGCACACTCGTGATGTCCGTCGTGATCATCTCGACCTTCAGCCCCGCCGCGTGCGCCGCCTCGATCGCGCGCGGGAGATCTTCGGCGACTTTTTCCGGCAGCACGTGGCCTTGGGCCTTGCGCACCGTATAGTCGATGCCGCCGTAGCCGCACGCGGCGATCAACTTGGCCGTCTCCGCATGCGACATCAGGTGCATCGGCTTGGAGAACACGTGAATCGTGGTCGGGCCCGCGGGCCCGGCGGCCGGCGCGGGTTTCGCGGGGGCGGATTTTTTTTCCGCCGCGAGGCCGGTGAGCGGGAGCGCCGCCCCGGCGAGGGCCAGCGTGGAAAGAAAATCGCGACGGGTGGGCTGGAGGGTTTCAGGTTTCACGGCGCGAGACGCTTCGCGAAAGCGACCCGCGGTGCAAGTCCGCGCGCGAACGCTCGCCGCGCCCCGGGCGCAGGTTGGTTTTCCGGGACACCGCCATGGCCTGAAACGCCTCGGCCCCGGGGCCCGGGCTGGCCCGCCCGTGGCTGGGCGTGGGTTTTCCGCGCACGGACCTCCGCCGACCGCCGCTCAACCCTTCCCGCCCTTGAGCACGACCAGATGGTCCACCCCGCTCGCCTCGAACTCGCGCCAGTAGGCATCCTCCAGCACTTCGATCCGGTCCTGCTCCTCTTCGCTCAACTCCTCGCTGAGCTTCGTCACATCCTTGCCCTGCTCCGCCCGCAAATCGCGCTCGGCCAGCCGCCCGACGAGCTCACCCCAAAACGTATCCTCGACGAACGCATCCAGTTTTTCGTGCACGGGTCCGTCGGTGAGTTTTTCGTTCGGAAACAGCTCGCCGTTCACGTCGGCTTCCACGAGGTCCGCGCAGCCGAACATTTCCGCCAGGCCGAACATCTTCTGCGACACGTCGGCGTAGCGCTCCGGCATCGTGGCCGGATCGTCCGGGCGCCCCCCCGCAACCCAGAGGCCGAGATGGGCGAGTTCGAGGAGACGCGTGTATTCTTTGGTCGTGAACGATACCTTCATGGCGCAACAGAGGACGCGTTCCCCGCTTCCGCGCAAGGGCGGAGTGCGGTGGCCGACGGAGGGGCGCTTGCCCCAGCGCCCCATTCGGCGGTTGGAAACCGCCGCTCCCGCCGATCCCGCCCGCTACGGCACCAGTTCCGGCTTCGCCGTCTCCGTCGTCATCGTCTGCGGCAACCGGTAAACTTCGCCGGCCTGCGTCGCGAAATACAGCGCCGAAGGCGTGGGCTCCAACGGCGAGCCGTCCGCCCAGAGCGCGTAGAAGCCGGGATCGGCATTCACCGGCTTGCGCGCGTAGGTGTGGTTGTAGCGCGAATCGTGCGTGAGTACCTTGTTCACCCGCCACGTGCGCCCTTGGTCGCGGCTCGCCCACATCATCATGTCGCCACCCGTGCCGCCGCGCTGCGGCCCCGGCGCCGTCGGCGCAATCACCCGCCAGATCCCGTCCGCCTCGATGTAAAGCGAACCGTGGTCGTAATTGTGATCCGACGCCGTAAACGGCCGGATATCCCACGACGTCCCCGTCCAGCGCGCCGTGCTCCAATAACAAGGCCCCAACTTCGGCCCCGGTTCAAAACCCTTCGAGGTCAGATAGAGAATCACCGGGTGCCCTTCTTTCGTGAACGCGATGTCCTTGAGGTAAACGTTGAGGTCCTCCACCCGGTAGTCGCGCACGAGCGCGGGATTGTCCGCCTTCGTGAGCGGGAGCGTGACCGGTTTGCCGTCGACCGTCGTCCACGTGCGCCCGGCGTCGCGCGTTTCGAGATAATAGAGGTTCGTGCGGTAGTTCAGACCCGTGCCCGTCCGCCCGTGATCCGGGTGCAGATCAAACGCCGTCGCCACGCGATCGGTGTCACCGTGGCGCCAGGAAATCTGGTAGTCGCCCATCTCGATGTGCGCGATCAGCTGCGGCGGCGTCCACGTCTTCGCATCCGGCGACGTTTTCGCGTTCAGCGTGCGCTGGCCATTTTTGTAGAGGGTGTGGAGAAACAGGAACTGCTTCGACTCCGGCAAATACCACGGCTGCGTATAGGAGAAATTCGACGTCACGAGCAGCTCCCAGGCGGTGATGTCGTAGGGCTTTTTCGACTTGTGGATATACGACGGCCGCGACGTCCCGTGCGCCGACGAAAACACATAAAGAAATCCGTCCGCATCGAGGGAGAGCGTCGGGTTGTCGTGCGCATCCTCCGTGCGCTTCTGCAAAATCCGCACCGGTCGCGGCACGGTGCCGGTCGCGTGATCGAAATAGGAGACGTAATGCTGCAACTCGTCCTTTGTCTCCGAGACATTACCCGCCGACCCGCCGAACACGAAAAACGTCTTCTTCTGCGCCGCGACGTAAATCGCGATGGGCACGTGTTGCTGCGGATACGTCCCAAAGCCGCCGGAGTATTTGTAGCGATACTCGGACTTCACCGGCTGGTTCATATACCAGATCCCGCGGTAGCCATCGCCAACCTGCGCAACGAGATCGTCGGGCTTGGCGGGCGCCTTGGCCGCTTTGTCCGCCGCGAAACCGAGCGTCGCCACAGTGCCGGCGAACAGAGCCCGCCGAACCAAACGCTGCCAACAGGAGAAGGGGTGCATGGGCTCAGCACAGCGTTTTCCTGCAACGCGTCGAGACCGCGTGCACCCGACTTTCGGGCTCAGCCCGGAGCGGCGGTTTCCAACCGCCGTCAGGCCGATCCAACCGGGCGCTGGGGAAAGCGCCCCTCCGGCGGACCGCCCCGCGGATTCACCGCGGCGCGGAATCCTTCGGATCAGCTCAGCGTGCTTTGGACGTCGCGTCCGCGCGGCGGTGGTCCCACGCGGGCTCGACCTACAGCCGGGGGACCGTGCGGCCGCTGGGGACGACGAGGGATGGGTCGCTGATGGCAGGAGGCGGTTTTTCCGCGATCGGCGCAGGTTCGACCGAACGTTTTCCTCATGCCTACCCGCCCACTCGGCAAGCGACGACCTCCACTGCGACGCCCCCTGCCACCAACGGGACGCGGCGGCCCAGCTTCCGCGTGGCGCGGGTCGGGAGACCCGTGCCACCTCCACCCCGCTCGCCCACTGCCGACCACGCACCACCCACGCGGCGGGTTGACCGGCGCCCGCCCCTGGGGTGTGCTCGCGGCACCCGATGAGCGCACCCCACCCCACCCCGATGGCCACACCGTCCCCACGTCTGATCTCCCTCGATGCCCTCCGCGGCTTCGATATGTTCTGGATCCTCGGCGCCGACGCGCTCTTCACCACCCTCGCCAAAGTCTGCGACGTCGCGCCGCTCCGTCTCATCGCGCACCAACTCGAGCACAAAGACTGGTCCGGCTTCGCGTTCTACGACCTCATTTTTCCCCTCTTCGTCTTCATGTCGGGCGCCTCGCTGGTCTTCGCGCTGCCCAAGATCATCGAGCGTGAGGGCCGCGCCGCCGCCGTAAAACGCGTCCTCGTTCGGGGCGGGCTGCTCTTCGCCGTCGGCCTCTTCTACGCCGGCGGTCTCCAGACGAAGTGGCCCGACATCCGCGTGCTCGGCGTCCTGCAACGGATCGCGCTCGCCTACACCGGCGCGGGCTTGCTGTTCTGCTTTTTCAAGCCACGCGCCCTCGCCGGGATCGGCGCCGCGATGCTCGTCGGCTACTGGGCCTTGCTCACGTTTGTGCCCATCCGCGATGTCGCCATGGAGCGCGCCGCCGTCCCCGCGAAACTCGGCGTCGCCAAGCCCACGCTCGAGCAGGCGCAACACCTCTACGCGTCCACGACCGCGCGCGTCACCGGCGTCTACGACCCCGGCCGCAATCTGAGCAACCACGTCGATTTCGAATATCTCGGCGGGCGGAAATACGATATCTACTGGGACCCCGAGGGCTTGTTGAGCACCGGTCCGGCGGTCGTGTCGTGCCTGCTCGGGGTTTTTGCCGGGCTGCTGATTCGCCGCCGCGATTGGGACGACAGGAAAAAAGTCACGTGGCTCGCCGCGGGCGGTGCCGCCGCCGTCGCGCTCGGTTTTCTCTGGGGCCTGCAGTTCCCCGTCGTGAAGAAAATCTGGACCTCGTCGTTCGTCCTCGTGGCCGGGGGCTACAGCGCGCTACTCCTCGCAGCGTTTTACTACGCGATCGACGTGCGGGGCTGGAAACGGTGGTGCGGGCCCTTCGTGTGGATCGGCATGAATCCCATCACGCTCTATCTGATCAGCGGCATCGTCGGTTACCGGAAACTCGCCGCGCGCCTCGCGGGCGGCGACCTCGCGGCGTGGTTCGATACGACGTTCGGCGCCGGCTGGGGCAACCTCGGCCTCGCGCTCGTCGGGCTCGCGCTCATGCTCGCCCTCGCGCGCTTCCTCCACGCGCGGCAAATTTTCCTGCGCGTTTG
>CANHJG010000095.1 GCA_947461205.1 Opitutia bacterium | reverse complement strand
TGCGTCGTGATGAGGTTGTTTTTCTCGGCGGGATCAGCGCGGAGATCGAAGAGTTCGCGGCCGCTGCCCTTCGTGCCGTCGACGACGAGTTTGTAGCGATTGCCGACGACGGCGCGCGGGCCGGCGTAGTCTTGCGGCAGGATTTCGTCGTGGTGGTAGTTGAGGAAATCCCGCGTGGCGGTGCCGTCGGGGCCCAGTTTTACGAGCGGGGTCGTGCCTTTTTGCAGCGCGGGAGCGAGGTAAGGTTTCGCGCCGGGATGGCGGGCAATGGGGTTGTCCCAGAAACAGATCGGGGCGGGGCGTTCGGTCATGGTGCCGTCGAGGAGGGGGCGGAGCGAAAGGCCGTCGATCGGGCGATTTGGGAGCGGCCGGCCGACGAGGTCGCAGAGGGTGGGGAGGATGTCACTGGTGACGGCGTTGATGTCGGTCGTGCGCGGGCGGGAGATTTTCGCGGGCCACTCGATCAGGCCGGGGACGCGGATGCCGCCCTCGTAGAGGGAGCCTTTGTGGTTGCGGAACGGGACGGTGGCCACCGCCTCTTGGGGCGTGCCGTTGTCGCCGCAATACCAGAGCAGGGTGTTGGCGCGGAGGCCGGTGGTGCCGAGATGGTCGCGGAGCTGGCCGATGGAACGGTCCATCGCGGTGATCTCGGCGAAGCGCTCGCGGAGGACGTCACGTTGGAGACGGGTGGTGTTGCGGCCGGTGGTGTTGGACGTGAGTTTGACCTGACGATTCGCGAACGTCGTGGGGAGATGATCGTAGAGCGCGAGATCTTTGGGGAGCGCTTGATACGGCTCGTGGGGCGAACCGAACCACACGACGACGAAGAAGGGTTTGCTGGCGCGGCGGGAGGCATCGATGTAACGAATCGCTTCAGCGATAATGATCGCAGAGCTCTCGCCCTTGATGACTTGCGGCGGGCCGCCGTTGCGCGAAAGGGACGGATCGAGTTCGAAAAAATTATCGTGGGAGAGCCACGTGTCGAAGCCCATGGCGCCGGGGTTGGTGGGCGATGAGGCGTTGACCGGTCCGAGGTGCCATTTGCCGAAATGGCCGGTGGCGTAGCCGGCGGCGCGCAAGAGTTGGGCGACGGTGATTTCCTGGGGCCGGGTGGACCAACCGGGGGCAAAGGTGCCGGAGCGATGGTGGTGACGGCCGTTCATCACGGTGGCGCGCGTCGGCGAGCAACTCGCGCCGCCGGAGTAGAAGCGGTCGAGGCGGAGGCCGGTGCGCGCCATCTCGTCGAGCACGGGGGTTTTCAGGTAAGGGTGGCCGTTGTAGCCGGTTTCGTCCCAGCCGTGGTCGTCGCCCATGAGGAGGACGATGTTGGGTTGCTCGGCGGCGGCGGCGGACGCGAAGGCGCCGGCGAAGAGGGAGAGCAGGAGGGAAAGCGAGAGTGGGAGAAGGAGGCGGATCATGGGTGGGGAGCGTGGCGTGCGGGAAAAGGGAGCGCCGGAGAGGGGCGGGTTCACCCGCCCCAGACTGGGCGGTAGTCGTAGCCGGGGCCGATGAAGCGTCGGGCCGGAGGGTAATGGGTGACCCGGCTGGCGGCGCGGATGAGGAGGAGGGAGTCGGTGGCCAGCGCGGAGGTTTGCAAAAAATCCCAGCGGGAGGAGGGGGCGGCGAGGGGGCGGGTGTTCATGACGCGGCGGGGCTGGTGGTGGGGAGACTGCGGGTTGTTCAGCAAGCGGTCTTGCGCTCGAAAGTCCAGAGTGCGCGGGCCCACCAGAGGCGATGGAATGAGGTGGTTTGAACTGGAGCGCGGTCGGATCTCCGGGGGGCGTGCGGGCTATTTCTGTTTGTTCTTCCTTTTGGCTTTGCCGGCGGCGGCGGCGGGGGCGGGGGCCGGGTCGGCGGGGGCGGGGTAGTCGGGGCTCGTGGACATAGCCCAGGCGAGGTCGGATTTTACGCGGGGGGCGGCGAGGTGGGGGTCGTGGAAACGCGTGGCGTAGTCGTGGAGCGCGGTGGCGAGGCGGCGGACCGTGTCGCGCTGCGCGGGGGCCGGGAAGAGGTTAGTGAGTTCGTGCGGGTCGTTGGCGAGGTCGAAGAGGCTCGGGGCGGCGCCGGGAGCCACGATAAATTTATAGTCGCGGCTGAAGGTGCCGAGCCAGCCGTTGCCCTCGGCCAACTCGCCGTCTTCGGCGGGGCCGGTACGTTTCGGGCCGCCGCCGATGCGGATGAAGGCATGGTCGGCCCAGTCGGCGGGGGCTCGGCCGGTGCGGAAGAGCGTGGAGGCGTCGCGGCCTTCGTCGGTCGTGGGATTCGCGATCCCCATAAGGGCGAGGATCGTCGGCTTGAAATCGACGTTGCCGAGGGCTTGGCGGACGACGGTGCCGGCCGGGACGACGCCGGGGGCGTGGAGGAGAAACGGGATGCGCGAGGAGCCCTCCATGGGCACGCCCTTGTTGTCGCGGCCGTGTTCGCCGCAGAGGTCGCCGTGGTCGGAGGTGACGACGATGAACGTCCGCTCGAGCTGGCCGGTCTCGCGGAGCGCGGCGAGGATGCGGCCCACGTTGTCGTCGAGGCATTTCACCATGCCGAAATAGAGGGCCATCTGGTTTTTGTTGAAGGCGCCGGCGAGGGTGGCGGCGTAGGCGGGGAGGTTAGTGCCGGGTGATAGCGCGCTGCGGGGTGGTTTGAAATCGAGGTTGAAAAACATCGTGTCGTAGGGCGCGCGCACGGTGTTGGGGCCGTGGGGATCGGGGTAGCTCACGTGCCAGCAGAACGGCGTGGCGGCCTGGCGGCGGATGAAATCGATCGTGCGGTTGGTGAGGAAATCGGTGGTGAACGAGGTGGCGTCGGCACCCTCGAGCGCGTAGGTGGGCACGCCCTGTGCGTTCACGGCGCCGACGCGCGGGCCGGTTTCATCCTCCACGAGTTTTTTGTAGTGGCCGCGGTTGAACATGTAGCGGTTTTCCTCCCAGCCGAATTTGCGGGCGGGGGCGAAACCGGGGCGGGCGTCGCCGTCGAGGTGCCATTTACCCGCGTAGCCGGTCCGATAGCCGGCGCGGCGGAGGACTTCGGCATAGGTAACGAGGTCGTCGCGGAGGGGCAGATCATTTTGGATCGCGCCGGTGTTTTGCGGGTAGCGTCCGGTGAGGAGCGCGGCGCGCGACGGGGTGCAAACGGGCGAGGTGGCATAGAAGCGGTCGGCGATGGCGCCGTGGGCGGCGATCCAATCGAGGTGGGGCGTATCGACTTTGATGCCCTCGCCCCAAATGAACGCTTGGTCGGCCGGGAGCAGGGCGCGGTAGCAGCCGAGGGTGCGGAAATTATGCTCGTCGGTCTGGATGATGAGGAGATTGGGCCGGGCGGGGGCGGACGCGGCGGCGGCGGCGGAGACGATGGCGGAGAGGGAGAGAAGGAGGGAAAGAGAGAGGGGGAGCAGGAGGCGCAGGGGGAGCATGGGGCGAGTGGTGTTGCGGTGAGAAACGGGGAATGGCGGCGAGGCGTGAGCGCGGCGCTCCGGTTATCGCCCGGGTTTCACGCGAATCTCCCAGGCGGAAAGTTTTTCCCGGAGGCGGGCGGCGTCGGCGGGGCGCGTGGCGAGCAGGTCGTTTTTCTCGGCCTCATCGCGGGTGAGGTCGAAGAGGAATTCAGTGCGGTCCGGGCCGTCGGCGCGGACGACGAGCTTGAGCGGGCCCTCGCGGATCGCGCGCCACGTGAGGTCGCCGCGGCGCTGGCGCCAGAAGAGGTCGCGCCCGGGCGGGTCGCCGCGGTGCGCGAGTGCGTCGAGTACATCGAGACCGTCGAACGCGCGGCCGGCCGGAGCGGATACGCCGGCGACGCGCGCGAAGGAGGCGGTCAGGTCAAACGTGGCGAACGGTGCGGTGACGACCTGTCCGGCGGGCACCACCCTGGGCCAGCGCACGAGGCACGGCACGCGGATACCGCCTTCGAAGGTCGTGCCTTTGATGTCGCGCAGGCCGGTCGGCCGGGCGCTGCGGGTGCCGCCGTTGTCGCTCGTGAACACCACGATGGTGCGATCGGTGAGACGTAATTCGTCGAGCGCGGCGAGGAGGCGGCCGGTGACGAGATCCATGCGCTCGATCATCGCGGCGTAAACGTGAGCCGGAGCATTGCCCTGTTTCCAGCGGGGCGAGTCGGCCGGCAGCGGGTCCGGTGAGTCCTCGTCGGGCGCCTGGAAGGGCGAATGCGGCGCGGTGAACGGCACGTAGAGAAAGAAAGGTTGGTGGGGGTTGCGCGTGGCGTGGGCCCGCAGCCATTTTTCCGCATCGTCCGCGAATACGTTGGTCGCGTAGCCGGGTAGGCGCACCGGGGCGCCGTCGCGGCGGAGGACGGGGTTGTAGGCGGGCGGATCCTCGACGTGGTGAAAATAGTCCATACCGCCGCCGAGCGCGTAGAGCGCGTGGTCGAAGCCGTGGCGTTGGGGCGAGAAGGCCTCTTCATAGCCGAGGTGCCATTTGCCGGAGAGGGCGGTGGCGTAGCCGCCGTCACGCAGCAGGCGGGCGATCGTGATTTCGGCGGCGGGCAGCCCGAGCTGGCCCTGCGCGGCGAGGCGAATCGCGTCGTCGTAGCGGCCGACGCCGCCGATCCCGATGGCGCACTCCAGGCCGCCGACGCGCTGTTGATAACGTCCGGTGAGGAAAGCGGTGCGGGTGGGCGAGCATTCCGGGCCATTCGCGTAGAATTGCGTGAAGCGCACGCCGTCGCGCGCGAGGCGGTCGAGGTGCGGTGTGCGGATGTCGCGTGCGCCGTAGCAGCCGAGGTCCGCATAGCCGAGATCGTCGGCGAGCAGGACGATGATGTTTGGTCGCGAGGGCGTGGCGTCGGCAGCGGCGAGAGCGGGCAGGAGCCAGCCAAGGAGCCAAAGCGCGGAGAGAAGGCCGGCCGGCCCGCCGGCGAGACCGGCGATGGGACGTTGGCGGGCCGGGCGTTTCGGTCTCATGGTCAAAAAGACTCAGTCGTCGGTGCTACTTGGAGCGGAGCCAGCCGAGGGAAACGAGAAAGGAGTCGGTGGCAGTAAGGGTGGCTCGGTAGTCGGAGTTGTCGCCGCGGCCGTAGTTGAAAAAGCCGTGGCGCGCGCCCTCGGTGCCGACGAGTTCGCAGCGGTTGCCGGCGGCTTTCATCGCGGCGGTGAAGGCTTCGGCGGTGGCGTAGGGGACGGTGGTATCCGCTTTGCCGTGGAAGATGATCGCGGGCGGCGTGCCTTTTTTCACGTGGTGGGCGGGCGAGAGATTTTTCGGGTCAGTGCCCATGCGCTCGGCGGGCACGCGGTCGCCAAAGTTGGCGAGTTCGAGCCCGGGGAGCGGGGCCAGGACGAGCGCGGGGTTAAAGAGGACGAGGGCGTTGGGGACCGAGCTGATTTTCGTATCGTCGCCTGGAGTTTCGAATCCGGGCACAGTGGCGGTCGCGGCGGCGAGGTGACCGCCGGCCGAGCCGCCGCCCGCGGCGATGCGTTGTGGGTCGACACCGAGACGACTCGCATTGGCGCGGACCCAGCGGAGGGCGGATTTCGCGTCGGCGACGCAGTCGATCGGTTTCGCTTGTTGGCGGGAAGAAACACGGTAGTCGGCGGTGATGGCGACCATGCCGCGCGCGGCGAGGGCGCGGCAGTGTTGTTCAAACTGACCGGGCGAACCGCTGGTCCAGCCGCCGCCGAAAAAGAAGACGATGGCGGGGCGGTTCGTTTTGGCGGCGGTAGCGGGCGGCTCGAAAATGTAGAGCGAGAGTTTGGTGTCTCCGACGGTCTTGTAGACCTCGGTGCGGGCGTCGGCGAAGGTGGGCGGGTAGGTTTGGGCGGCGGGGGCGGAGACGGAGAGAAGGAGGGACAGAGAGAAGGGGAGAAGGAGGGAAAGAGAGCGGGGGAGAGAGGAGCGAAAGGAGAGCATGGGTGGATTGGGGAGGGTGGATCGGGCGGGGTGTCGGGAAAGGGATTATTTGAGGTGCGCGAGAAATTCGAGGAGATCCGCGGCTTCGGGGGCGGTGAGGGTTTGCAGCAGGCCTTCGGGCATGACCGAGGTGCGCGTGGTGCTGAGCTTCGCGATCTGGGCGCTGGGGATTTTTTCGGTGAGGCCGCCGGCTTGGCGTAACGTGACGACGGTGGTGTCGCGGGCAGTGACGAAGCCGGACTTGATGCCGCCGCCCTTAATCGCGACAGTGGCGAGTTGCCACGCGGAATCGACCACGGCGGAGGGGGCGACGATTTGTTCGAGGAGGCCGGCGCGGTCCCACTTGCTGCCGATGTGCGCGAGGTCGGGGCCGAACTCGATACCGGTTTTGCCCAGGCGATGGCAGGCGACGCACACCGTGGCGAAGACGGCGCGGCCGCGCGTGGCGTCGCCGGAGCGCGCGAGGAGGGCAGCGCGGTCGAAGGCGGCGCCGAGCACGCGACGGCGTTGGTCAGCGGGCAGGAAGCGCTCGAACAGATCGCGGCGCAACGCATCGGTGAGCGCGGTGCCTTGCGCGATCGCGGCGGCGCGCACGGCGGGCGGGAGCGTGCCGTCGATGAGCGCGAGCGTGACGCCGAGGGCGCCGCTGCCGGTGGAGAGGAGCGTGGGCAGAACGGTGGTGTCGCCGGTGCGGAGGGTGCGGAGGGCGGCGCGTTCCGTTTCGCGCTGCGCGGCGGCTGCGGGTGAGACGGTGCCGCGGTTGGAATCGAGGCCGGCGATCCAGTGGCGCACGAGCAGGAGGCCGCGTTCGTCGACGAGGCGGCTGCCGAGGTAGGGCATGTGTCCGCTGCCCTCGGTTGCGAGCCGATAGAGCAATACGCTCCGCTCGGGATCGCCGGGCGCGATCAGGCGGGCATCGGGCAAGCCGAGGTCGCCCTGCACGGGTTTCTCGTCGAGGAGTTTCGCGTCGGTGAGCGGGCGCTCGAGGTTGAGGAGGAGATTGGCGGAGCCGCCGCCGTTGAAGCGGTGGCAGGTGCTGCAGTTGGTGTGGAGGTAGGAGCGGGCGCGCAGCTCGGGTGACTCGAGGTCGCGGTGCGGATCGGCGAGGGCCGGACTGGCCGGGGTGAGCGGGGCGGGGAGCAGGGCCGCGAGCGGGCGATCGGGCGCGGCGGGAGCGGGGCGGGCGAGTTGGAGCGGATTGAAGCCCGGCGTGAAGTTGAGCTCCGCGTTGTGACAACGCAGGCATTCCGCGCGGCTGTGAAACCGCCATGTCTGGCGCAGCGTGCCGCCGGGAGCCGAGGAATCTTTGACGTCGAACACGGCGGTGTCGCCGCCGGAGGGGAGCAGTTCGGCGTCGGTTTGGGCGGCGTTCCAGCGGTAACTGTAGGCAGACCACTGCTGTTGGTCATAGTGGAGAATCTGGGTTTCGACGCGGCGGCGCGTGGCGGGATTGCCGCGTTCGAGCTCGAGCGAGTAGGTCTTTGCGAGCACGGCGTGGTCGGGCAAGACCCAGCGGCCGACGGGCAAAAAGGCGACTTGGGTCGTGGCGATTGCCCCGCGGGTGGTGCCGGGAAAACCCGCCCAGCGTTCGCTGGTGGCGTGGTCGGCCCAGCGCGGCACGTTGATCGCGTAGGGCACGACGCCGGGCGCGGGGACTTGGCGGGCGGCGTCGGCAAACAGACCGGTTGCGCTGAGTTTTTGGGGAAAGTTCGACGGTGCGGCGGCCGCGGGGTTGGAGGCGAGACGCCAAAGGCCGCCGCGGGCGTAATCACAGATGAGGAGTTCGCCGTCGCTTTGCACCCCGAAGCCCACGGGGGCGAGGGTCGAGCGGCACAGCTCGCGGTGTTCGGTCACGCGGTCGCCCTCGGCGCGCAGCGACCAGAACACCCCGGTCTGCCAATCGCCGTAGACGTAGGCGCCGCGCAGGGAGGGAAGTTTCGCGCCGTGGTAGAATTCCCCGCCGGTGATGCTCGCAGCCTCCGCATGCGAATGGGTGACGAGCGGCGGGAGCACGGGCGAGGGACCGACGAGCCGGTCGGGCCGCACGTCTTGGCGGCCGCCCTCGGTGAGACTCCAGCCGTAGTTGCCGCCGCGTTGGATGCGCTGGATCATTTCCCAGAGCTGCCAGCCGACGTCCCCCGCGTAGAGGTCGCCCGACTTCGGATCAAAGGCGATGCGCCACGGATTGCGCAGACCGTAGGCCCAGACTTCGCCGCGAGCCCGGGGTACGCCGACGAACGGGTTGTCACGGGGAATTGAATACGCGAGCCCGGGGTCGGCGCGGTCGACATCGATCCGCATAATGCTCCCGAGCAGGTCGGAAATATCCTGACCGGTGACGAACGGATCGGGCGGCTCGGCGGGGCCGGCGTCGCCCGCACCGAAATAGAGCAGGCCGTCGGGGCCGAAGCGGAGGTTGCCGCCGTTGTGGCCCCCCTGGAGCCACGTGATGATCACGCGGCCGGAGGCGAGATCGAGGTGCGGGACGGGATCGGCGGTGACTTTGAAGCGGATGATGCGCGTGCCGTTTTCGCGGTTCGGCTGGCGGCGATTTGTGGCGATCGCCAGCAGGTAGGCGAAGCGGTTTTCGGAAAACTTGGGGTGAAACGTGAGCGAGAAAGCTTCGGTCAACTCGGGGTCGAACTGCGCGAGGTCACCGAACAGATCGGTTGCGGCGGTGGCTTCGTCGGCGCGAAACGAGCGCAGCTTGCCGTTGCGTTCGACGACGACGAGCCGGTCGGTGCCGGGCAGAGCCGCGACCTCGAGCGGCTGGGCGAACGTGAGCGTGGGAAATGCGCGCTCGAGGCGAAACGGCGCGGGTGCCTCGGGCGAGCCCTTGATCGTGGAGGTCGTCCACGGCACCCGTGGCGACGGCGGCAGATCGGCCGCAGGGGCCACGCCGCTGGCCAGGAGCGCGCCGGCCAGGATACGGGTAAGGGATAACATCGGGGGGAAGACGCTGCCCGCCCAAGGGTGAACCCGGGGTCGCAGCGGCGCGCAGCGTTTCGTTTCC
The DNA here is from genome assembly GCA_947461205.1 of Opitutia bacterium. Taxonomy (GTDB): domain Bacteria; phylum Verrucomicrobiota; class Verrucomicrobiia; order Opitutales; family Opitutaceae; genus GAS368. The sequence goes on along the minus strand of CANHJG010000095.1, from coordinate 9,291 downwards.
GGGCAGCGAGAGCAAGCGAGAGCTGGCGAGACGCCCGCGACGCCGAGCGGTCCGGCCGCGCTGGAGTTTGCGGTCTTTCGGCGGCGCCAGAACAATCCGGGGGAAGCGTGACGTTCGGCGTGACAAACGGGTCGTGGTTCCCATCGTGGGCTCCCGCGCTCAATCCTGACCGGGTCGCGCTCGTTCACCTAACCCACCCCCACGATGAATTTGCCCCGTTTTTTCTGCGCTTCGACCCTGGTCGTGGCCTTTGCCTCACAAGCCTCCGTGGCCCAGCCGGCCAAATCGCCGGCGACCGAGGAGGTCGTCGCGCTTTCCCCGTTCACGGTCTCCGACACCGACGACAAATCCTGGCTCGCGACGACGACGCTCATCGGCAGTCGCACCAATCAGGAGCTGGCCAAGCTACCGGTGACGGTCGACGTGATCACGGCGGAGTTCATGCGCGACCTCGGGGCGTTCAATCTGGAAGATGCGGCGCAGTTCGTTTCGGGTGTGAATGTCACGCCGCGGCTGGAGTCGCGCAACGACGATCGCATCACCTACCGCGGACTGGCCGGCAGCGGCAGTTCGCGCAATTTCTTCACGTGGTTCGTGCCGTCGGACGCCTACAACGTCGAGCGCTTCGATTTCAACAAGGGATCCAACTCGATGATGTTTGGCGATTCGAACCCCGGCGGGCAGGCGACGATCTACACCAAGCGCGCCCGGTCGCGAAATATGGCCGAGCTGTTCGCCAGTTACGGTTCCTACGAGGCTTATCGCGTGCAGCTCGATGTGAACCGCAAGATCACGAACAACCTTTTCATGCGGGTGAATCTCGTGAACCGGCGCAACAAGACCTATGTGAAGGGAACGAACGATGTGTTTCGCGCCGGTGATCTCGCGCTCACGTACGAGCCGTTCAAGACGACTTCGATCCGGGTGGAGCTCGAGCGTGGCTCGACGTTTCGGGTGCGGGCCGACAGTGCGCTGGCGGTCAATGATGTCGCCGCGGCGGGTCGCGGCTTCAACAACAACAACTGGTATTACACGTCTGACGGCGAAATCTTCCTGCGCACCGCCACCTTCCCCGTGCTCGCGATCGATCGCAGCGGCCCTGCCGGCAACCAGGTATCGCTTTTGCAAGGCCAGACGCAGGCGGTGCGCCTGCCCAATGGCACCTTCAAGAATTTCAGCGGGTTCGACCAATATACGAACATGCTCGGCACGGTGGATTACAACAACCGCATCTTCAACGTGGCCAACGCCACCGTTGAGCAGCGCGTCGGCAAACTCGCCATTGAGTTGGCCTACAACCAGCAGTTTCAGCATGAAGACCGGAACGACAATTCGTTCGGTACGAGCCAGACTCCGCCGGTGTTGAGCGTCGACAGCACGGGCCGCCCGTACATCGAAGAAGCCGTCGGTGGCGCGGCCTTCAAGGTGTTTGGCAATGTGGTGAAAGCGGGCCGCATCGCCGCCGTATATCCCTTCGACTTCGGCCGCTGGGGCAAACAGCTCGCGGTCGTTACGGCGCTCAAACAGCGCGACGTGAAGCTTTCACGTCGCACCGGCCTGGCGAACGAACTCGGCGCTGGGCTCATCGCCAACAACGGCATCCGGCTGCGGGCCTACCTCGACGATCCGAATTTCGGCACGACGCAGTTTTGGGATCAGTTTCTGCTGCCCAACATCAAGGCGACCCCGACGTTCAAGCCGGTGCTCTACGAGAGCACGACCAACACCGGACCCTTCGTGGACGTGCGCTATGCGCAGACGCAGACGGCTTCCCTGTCCGGTGAGTATTTTGGCGGCCGGGTGCACTCCCTGGTCGGCGCGAGTTGGAACAGCCTCACGCGCAAGATCCCGACGGATGCGGCCTACGCCACGGATGCGCGCGGATATTTCACTCATCCGGGTCTGCCGTGGGAGGAGCCGAAGCTCTACACCTACGATCCGCGATTCAATTTGTCCGCCGTGAGCAAGATGGCCGGTCTCACCGTGGAGTTGTGGCGGAGCGATGCGCTCGCTGTGAACATTTACGGGGTGAACTCGGAGTCGTTTAACTGGCAGTCGCGCCAGGTGTTCTTCGGCCCTGACATCGGGCCGGTCCGCGGCAAGACGAAGGAGGTCGGCCTCAAGGGCGATATTTTCCAGCGCAAGATCACCTACACGCTCGGCGTCTTTGAGATCAAGCGGGTGAATGCGGCGTATGCGTGGTTACCCGATGTGCTTAACCTCACGCAGCTCGAAGATCTCATCAACCCGAACAATGTGCTGCCGGCCGATCCGAAATACCTCACGGTCGTCAACGGGCTCAACAACGAGCGCCGTACCGTGAACTCGAACGAGCAATCGCGCGGCATCGAACTCACCCTCCAAGGCCAGCGCTGGAAGGGCCTGCAGACCCGCTTTACGTTTTCCACCACGACCGTGCGGTCGCAGCCGGACTTTGCCCAGTTCCGCGCCTACCTCACGGCGGCGGAAGAGCGCACGGCTGCGGCCAACGCGCCCGGCGGCGATCGCTCGATGGCGGAGCTGCCGGCCGTCCTCAACAACGCTCGCACGGTGCTGGGCTCCAATACGCTCACGGACGAGATCGCCGGCCGGCGCAGTTCGCCCTACACGGGTAGTTTCGTGTTGGACTATCAGGTGCCGTGGGTGCGCGGCCTCCGCCTCGGGGGTAACGGCATCTATGGACCGGATTACAACGTCGCAATTTTCGACGGCGTGAGTTACAAAGGCGCCGCCTCGTTTCCGCTGCACGCCTATCTGCTCTACGATCGCCGCATCAACAACTATTACACCTCGTTCCGCTTGGGCGTGCAGAACATCTATGACCTCGTGAACGGGGACAGCCGCTACCGCATCACGGGCGCTACGTCGTTTAACACGACGTTGCGCAAGCCGAACTACATTTATCGCTACGCCGAGCCGACGACGTGGAGCCTGAGTGTGACGACGCGGCTGTGAGGTGTCGCCGGGACCGCATTTTATTCCGGAGCGACGGCTTTCCGGAGCGCCGCCGCGCTTTCGGGGCGGCCTTCGGAGGTTAGGTCCTGCGCGCGGGTGCGGACGAGGTCGGCGACCGCGGTGTCGCGTTTGAGCGCTTCGCGCAGCGCGGCCCGGGCGGCGTCTTCGTCGCCGAGGTCGACGGAGCGAAAGGCGAGGCGCGCGAAACCGGAGGCATCGACGGGGATGGTCTCGGCGGCCAGACGTTGGCGCTTCGCCCACTCTTCCAGCCAGGCGAGGCGGCGCTTGCCGTCGGCGAGATACGCTGGGCCGAGCGAGGCGAGGTGGCGTGTGTAGGTTTTCACGCGCTCCGCTTCGGGCCACTCGGCGGGAGAGGCGAGCCAGCCGCGTGCGGGGAACTGCGCGGCGATCGTCCGCGCGATCCATTGGTGGCCGCCGATCGTCGGGTGCACGTGGTCGACATACCAGTCGTTACCGGGAATGCCGGCGGGGCTGCGCGCGGCGATGACTTGGGCGGCGTCGACGAGCGGGGTATCGGTCTCGGCGGCGATTTTCAGGAGCGTTTGCTCCAGCGGCGCGGTGATGCGGAGCGGGCAGATGTCGGTGTCCTTGGCTTTCTCAAAATAGGGGAGCGCTTCGGCCGTGCGGCCGAGGCGATCGAGGACGCGGGCGAGACGAAAATTGAGTAAGGCGTGCTCCGCATCAATCGCGGCCGCTTCCTGATAGAAGTGCAAGGCGCGCGGCAGATCGGTTTTCTCGGCGGCGGTGGCGAGATCGAAGGCGGCCTGCCAATCGGCCTCGGTGCCGGGGGCGAGACCGGTGCGGTGTTCGGATTTGTAGGGCGGGCAATCGCGCAGGTTGGAGCCGAGCCGGACGAGCAGCACGGGCACGTGCGCGGCCCGACAATCGGCGACGATCTGACGGACCGATTCGTCGTATTGGGCGGCGACGTTTTGCCACCAGACCTCGTCGCGGCGGTAGGAGGCGTAGCCGCTCGCGTAGTCGAGGCGGGTGGTGACGTCGGGCGGGAGGGGCGCGGCGTCAGCGGGGGCGGCGAGCGGCGGGGATCCCGCGGCAGCGTCCCGGTGGAGCCACTGGCGGACGAGGCCCACGGTGTGGAGCGCGTAGGCGGTGCGTTGGAGCCGCGTCCAGAGGGCGGAGCGCGTCTTGAGCGCGTGGTAGGTGCGGTCCTCGAGAAATTCGTTGTGGCCGGTGGCGACGATGACGAGGTCGGGTTGGTAGCGCAGGACCTCGCGCACCATCGGGGCGATGCGATAGCTCGCGTAGGAGACGCCGCCGCAGTTGATCGCCTGCCAGGAGCGGCCGGGATCGCGAGCGGCGAGTTCGAGCTCGAGCCACTTGGGAAAGGCGGTCTCGCCGGTGTAGGGGTGGCCGTAGACGGTCGAGCCGCCGAAACAAAACAGCCGGAAACTGCCGGGCGGTTTCGCGACGGAAAACTCCTGGGGCGCGATGAACGGCGCGCGGGCGCGGGCCGTGCGATAGACGGCGCCCTGACGTTCGAAGAGGGGGGCGTCGCCGTTGAAGCCGGCAAATGGATCGGGGCGGTCGGCCGGTCGGCCGAGGCCGAAGAGGCGGAGGGCCGCCTCGAGCGCGATGAGCGGCAGGAGTCCGGCGACGACGCCGCCGAGGGCGAACCAGCGCCGGCGCGCGGCGGCCGCCGTCGGCAGCGGAGGGCAGGCGGAGGAGGTCTCGGGGGTTGTGTTTCGTTCGCTCATCGCTACGCAACGTCGCGTCGACCACACCATGAGCGAAAATTCAAGTCCATCTCCGTCTGTTGTGACGCGTGCGACCCAAGCCGTCGCGGTGCTGGGCCTGGTCGCGGTCGCGCTGCTGGCGGTGACCGGGTGGCGGAGGGCGACGACGGCGTGGCCGCAAGGCGGCGAGGGGCGGGAGCGGGATTTTTGGGTGCTGTGCCAGCCGGGCTTTAGGCCGGACCAGCGCGCGGCGGCGTTGCGCGCACTGGTGGCGGCCGGCAACCGGGAATGGCGTGCGGCGAATGTGAGCGGACTGAATTTGGCGGGGTGGGCGCTGGCGGGTGCGGATTTGCAGGGCGCGCAGTTTCTGCGGGCCAACCTTGCGGGGGCCGATCTCACGGGGGCGAAACTGAGCGGGGGTTCGCTGGAGCTGGCGGATTTGACCGGTGCGAAATTGGACCAGGCGGCGATGGTGGAGATGCGTTTGTTGCACGCGGTGCTGCGCGGCGCGACGCTCCGTGGGGCCGTGCTCCGGGCGTGCCGGCTGGCGCAGATCGAGGCGGATAACGCGGACTTTTCGGGCGCGGATCTGTCGGAAGCGGATTTGGTGATGGCCCGTCTGCCCGGCGCCAAGCTGGTCGGGGCCAATCTGACGGGGGCGAAACTGGAGTCCGCGGTGTTCCAAGGGGCGGATCTGGCGCTGGCGCGGCTCGACGGGGCCGACCTCCGCGATGCGGATTTCACCGATGCGAACTGGTGGGCCGCGCGCGGGCTGACCACGAAGCAGCTGGCGATGCTGAAGGCGAAATTCCCGCCGACGGCGAGCGCCCCGCCGGCGTGGCAAGAGGAGTTTGCGCGTTGGGCGGAAGTGCCGTTGCCGACGCCGTAGGGCTAAAACAGCGAGTAGATGAAGGGCGCGGCGGCGGTTCCGCCGAGAAGGGCGACGAGTCCGAGCAGCAGCAGTGCGGCAAGCAGCGGAAGCAGCCAGAATTTTTTGTTCGTGCGGAGGAAGAGGAAAAATTCCCGGACCACCCCGGGCGGCGCCTGCCGGCCCGCCTCTTGAAATTCCTGCGGTGATGGTTCGTTCATGGATGCGGGTACAATGGACCGGCCGTTTTAATGGGCGAAAAAGGGGCCGGTTCCAAAACCGTGGGTCACGGATCACTCGGCCGACGTTTCTGGGCAGTTTTTTTGGGGGGCGGCGGGGTGGGAGCGGGCGCGGTTAGAATTGTCGATAGGAGCGGGCGGCGGGGGCGGGTGGCGGGGCGTCACGCCAGTAGGTCGTCGCGCGGCGATCAACCGTTTTTGCAAAGGCCGGTTGGCCGAACCACCGTCTCACCCAGCCGGTGGGCGTCACGAGCAGGAAGTAAACGGCGGCGAGGAGGGCGTTGCCGGTGAGGAAACCGAGGGCGCACGCGACGCCATACCAGACGACGTAAAACGGCCGCGCCATCTGCGGGAACGCCCCCAGGATCGCGCCGAGGGTGATGCCAGCGGTCGCCAGCGGGAGGGCGGGCGAAAAAGCCCATGCGCCAGTGTGAACGCGTTGGGCGACGAGGAGCGCGGTTGCGACGCACGGAAAACCGACGACGAGGCTGAGGGCGAATTTTCGGCGCTCCGGCAGGCCGGGACGCCAGTTGACCTCGTGAAACGGATTCAGCACGGGAGGGAGTTTCCTCAGTCGCGGGGGAAGCTGGCAATGAATTGTTCGCGCTCGGGGGCGGACCGCGGGCGTTGTTCCGTGCGCCGCAGCACGAAGTTTTCCAGCACGAGCACGTCCATTTCAGTGGCGAGGAAACAGCGGCACGCCTCTTCGGGGGTGCAGACGATCGGTTCCCCGCGGACGTTGAAGCTCGTGTTGATGATGACGCTGCAGCCGGTCTGCTGTTTGAACTCGCGCAGCAGGCGGTAGAACCGCCCGTGCCGCGGCTCGTCGACAGTCTGCACGCGGGCGGAGTGGTCGACGTGGGTGACGGCGGGGATCGTGGAGCGGGCGACACCGAGGCGTTTGCGCAAATCCGGATCGGCGGTGAGCGCGGCTTCGGCGGCGGTGGGTTCGCGGCGCAGTTCGGGCCGGACCGCGGCGACGAGCGCCATGTGGGGCGATTCGCCGTCGAGTTCGAAATACTGCGCGGCGTCTTCGGCGAGGACGGCCGGGGCGAAGGGGCGGAACGATTCCCGAAATTTCACGCGGAGGTTTAGGGTCGACTGCATCGTGGGATTGCGGGCATCGCCGAGAATGCTGCGGGCGCCGAGGGCGCGCGGGCCGAACTCCATGCGGCCGTGAAACCAGCCGACGACCTGCCCGCCGGCGATCGCGGCGGCCGTCGTGCGGAGGAGGGCGACCTCGTCGTCGAAGCGCTCGTAGCGCAGACCGAGCCGGTCGAGCATGGGTTGAATGTCCTCGGCGCGAAAAGCCGGACCGAGGAATGAGCCCCGCAGCGGGTCGCGGCTGGTGGTCACGCGCGGGTGGCCGAGCAAGTGGTGGTGCACGAAGAGCGCGGCGCCGAGGGCCCCGCCAGCGTCACCGGGGGCGGGCGGGACGAAGAGGGCGTCGAAGATTTTGGCGCGGGCGAGTTTTCCGTTGGCGACGCCGTTGAGCGCGACGCCGCCGGCGAGACACAGGTGGCGCGCGCCGGTGAGGCGTTGCGCCTCCCGGGCCATGCGGAGCACGGTTTCTTCGGTGACGCATTGGAGGGAGGCGGCGAGGTCCATTTCGCGCTGGGTGAGGCGTGCCTCCGGGGGGCGCGGCGGACCCTCGAAGAGGGTTTCGATTTTCCGCGAGGTCATGCGCAGGCCCGTGCAGTAGTCGAAATAACTCAGGTCGAGGGCAAGCGAGCCGTCCGGTTTGAGGTCGACGACGTGGTCGAGCAGGGCGGCGGCGAAACGCGGGCGGCCGTAGGGGGCGAGGCCCATGAGCTTGGATTCGCCCGAGTTGACCGTGAAGCCGCAGAACGAAGTGACCGCGCTGTAGAGCAGGCCGAGGGAATGCGGAAAATGCTGGGTCTTCAGGAGCTCGATACGGTGGCCCCGGCCGTGGCCGATCGTCGCGGTGTCCCACTCGCCGACGCCGTCGATCGTGAGGATCGCGGCCTCGTCGAAGGGCGAAGGAAAAAACGCACTGGCGGCGTGCGCTTCGTGGTGGTGCGTGAAGACGATCTCGTGACGCAGGCGGCCGCCGAGGGCCCGGCGGATTTCGCGGGGCAAGTGGAGTTTCGTGCGCAGCCAAGGTGGCATAGCCAACAGGAAGGAGCGCAGGCCGGCGGGGGCGTGGGCGAGGTAGGTTTCGAGCAGCCGGTCGAATTTGAGAAACGGCTTTTCGTAAAACACCACGTAGTCGACCTGCTCCGGCGAGAGGCCGCCGGCGCGCAGCACATAGTCGACGGCTTGAGCGGGGAAGCGGTGGTCGTGCTTGATCCGGGTGAACCGCTCCTCCTGGGCAGCCGCAATGATTTCCCCGCCGCCGACCAAGCAGGCCGCGCTATCGTGGTAGTAACCGGAGAGTCCGAGGATGAAAGGGGAAGGCACAGCGCGACGGCTACGGAGTGCAGCCGGTGGCGATTCAGCGACAGCCCATGAAAAAAACAAGGCCGCGCTGCGGGGCGCTCCTCGGCACGAAGGGGGGGGCTTCACTACGGCGTCGGAGAACCGGGATTCAGCGTTTGCCGCTCCCATTTTTGGCGGAACGCGGCCTCTTTCGTTCCGACGTAGGTCGTGGAGCCGGCCGGATTGATGAAGGGGTTGGGCCCGCCGGGCTTCATCGCCGCGAATTTTTCCTTCAAGCCGAAGTAGCCGCCGTGGGCGCCGAGGAAAACATTCGCGGGCAATGGGTGCAGCACGTCGAAGCACCGGACATAATCCTCGGCGATCTGCGGATACTTTTTGTTGCTCACGGGAATGAAGCCGGCGTTCACCTTGGGGCTGCCGATGATCACGGCGTCGAGGGTGCGTCCGCCATCGGACACCCGCATGGTCCAAGTCGTGCAACCCGGGGTGTGCCCGGGCGTGAGGCGGGCGGTCAGGGTGGAGCCGCCGAGTTCGACCGTGTCGCCGTCGTCGAGCACGCGATCGACTTTCGCGCCGGGACGACCGGTGGCGGTGCTTTCGACCTGGGCGACGTCGGGTGCCATCACCATCAAGCGCGCGCCGGTTTCCTTTTTGATGAGGCCGACGGCTGCGTCGTGGTCACCGTGGGCGTGGCTGATCAGAAGTATCTTCGTGTCGGTGGAGTTGAAACCGAGTTGCCTGATGATTTTGCACCGCAACGGCAAATCCTGCGGGTAGTGGGCGTTGATCAGGATATTTCCCGTCGGCGGGTGGATCAGGTAGACCGCCAGATCGGCTGTACCGACCGAGGAGAGGTTGCCGGCGATTTTCACGGGAGGAAACTGGACGTGCCAATCGTCGCTCGACGCGGCGGAGAGATCGGCGACCGCGACGACCGACCAGACTAGCCCGTAGGTTTCACACCCAACCTGACCAACTGCATTTCACAGAGCAGCGGTGTTAACGAACAAGGACAAAGTTGGGATCGGCGAGGAGCCGATTGAGGACGTGGAGCATTTTGCGCATGACGGCGACGAGGGCGACCATCTTGGGTTTGCCGGCCGCGACGAGGCGC
>CANHJG010000094.1 GCA_947461205.1 Opitutia bacterium | reverse complement strand
TAGTGGCCGATGTCGAGGTTGAAGCCGATGTAGGGACTCAGCTCGAGGATTGGGTCGAGGGCGCCCATGGTCGGCAGATTGGCGGTGTGGTTGTGGAAGGCGACCCAGACTTTGTGTTTGGTGGCGAAGGGGGCGAGTTTCTTGGCCATCGTGTCGGAGCGCTCGGTGGTGATGCCGACGCAGCCGAGGGCCTTGGCGACCTCGAAGTTGAAATCGATTTCCTCGTCGGTGGAGCCGAAGGCGATTTTGTGAAGGTGAATATTAACGCCGGCGTCGTTGTAGAGTTTGCGGAGCTCGCGGCACTTCGCGAGCTGGGCGGCGCGCGTGGCATCGGTGGGTTTTTCGGTGGGCGGGACTGGGGCGGCTTTCTTTTTGGCGCCGGCGGGGGCGACGCTGATTCCGGCAAACTGCTGGATGGGGCCGCCCATGAGTTCGACTTCGCTGAGTCCGCATTGCAGGAGCCCGCCGAGGGTTTCCTCGGCGGACGTGAACATGCTGCGGTAGCTGTAAGTGATGGCGCCGATGCGCACGCCGTTGAAGACGGAGTTGGGCTTGGCCGCGGCGGCAAACGTGTGACGCGGCAGGAGCGTGGCGGCGGCGAGGGTGGCGGCGGTGCCGAGGAAGGTTCGGCGGGAGGGGAGGGAGGGGGTGGGCATGGAGGGAGGGTGGAGGAGGGGAAGCGGATGGCGGGGCAAAGCTGGACGGGGACAAATGTGTCGGGGCACGCAACGGCGTGGCAAGATCGGGGTTCGAGAGGCGTCGGTCTACGGCTGAGCAGCGGGCGGGAGCGGAGGGTGAGGCACGGGTCTTTGCGGCCGCTTTGCCAGCCGCCGCGGTGGACCCAACTCACGAGCGGGAGAGGGGCGGCGGATTTTTTCGGAAGGACGAGGTTGAGGTTTTGGCGCACGTGGCGGTCGCGCGAGGAGGCGAGGTTGCGGTGGGCGGTGGTTTTTAGGCGATGGCGTGGGGGGCTTTCGAGGGTGAGGGCGATGCGAGTGGCTGCGGGGCCATGGGCCCCGTTCCGGCCCATGGCGGCGGCCCTGATTTCGCCCGTGCCGGATTCCTTGCGGCCGGGATGGTCGCTCGATTGCAGGTAGGCGATTTCGTCCCAGCAGGCGTCGACGTTGGGGATGAGCTTCCCCTCGGTGATCTGTGGGTGGTAGAGATCGAACAGGATTTTGCAGGACGGACGGTGGACGGCTTTGCAGAGCGCATAGGCCTGATCGCTCCGGCTCAGGCAAGTGCCATCGTGGTTCGCGGGCCAATTCAGGGGCTCCAGCACCAGGACAATTTTGTGCGGTTCCAAGACGGCGCTGAGCCGGCGCAAGAGTTCGACCGCGTGGGCAAACGGCTACTCCTCGGCGAGGCGAGGCCCGCCGAATTGGTTCCACTGGGGATCGTCCTCGTGCGGCTGATCGACCGACCCGGGCACGACCGTCATCCACGTCGCGCCGACCCGTTTCGCGACGACGACCGAAGCGGCGACGGTCCGGGTGATTTCGTCCCAAGTGGCCTTGTCCTTTTGGACAAACGTGGGGCGGTTAAAGCTGCCGTAGGCGACAAACACGCCCATCGTTATGCCGAGGCGATGCAGCTCGGCCCCGATTTTTTCCTGCATCTCCGGCGTTTGTTTCTTGATGCCGTTATCTTCCCACGCGGTGAAGCCCTGGTCGGCGGCGAAGCGCACCTAGTCGAGGTAGGCTTCGCCCTCTTGGTGCTTAAACGTTCCCGGGTGCAGGCTTATCGTTCAGCGATAACTTCGGTGGCTTGGGCGCGTTCGCTGCGGCCGCGAGCGACCCCAGCGAGGTGAGCGCGAGGGCGGAACTGGAGCGGAGGAAGGCCCGGCGGCGGATGATCAGTTATTGGAGGCGGTTTTCCCCGCGATTTTCGGCTTGGTGGATCGTCACGGGCCAACCGGGAAATTGGTTGGAGGCCTTGCCGTCGGTGGGATCGATCAGGAAGCGGAACGAGTCGATGGTGTAGGTTTTTTTCACCGGATCGAAGGTGATGAAGCCGAAGCCGCTGCCTTTTTGGTGGGCCTTGTCGTAGCGGTTCGGGGCTTGGCCGACCTCGGGATTGCCCACTGCATAGACGTAGACCTTGTTGCCGAAGCCATCGAGAAACTCGCCGGTGTTGGCGTGGCCGTGTTGCGGGCGCTTTGCGTGCGGCATGCCCACCTCGTCCGGGCGCCACCAGCGCGGATAGCCGGCGGCGATCGCGGGCGTGCAGAAGGACCACAGGCTGTCGCGTTGCTGGCCGACCCCGTATTGGACGAGCGTCGTGAGGTGCTGGTCGCCGTTGATGTGGAGGGGCATGGCCGGGCGCAGGATGTCGATGGCGCGGTTGCGCGGCGTCTGCGGCCAGGCGCCCGAGTCGAGGTCGCCCTTGAGGAAGCCATCGAGCCGGCCGTGGTGCGTGGCGACGGCGGCGAACACGGTCTGGCTTAGCACGGCCTTGAGCGAGTGCCCGCGCCAGTCCTGGGCCCATTTTTTCAAGAACTCCTCCTGCCGCTCGCCGAGCAGGACCAGGCCCGGAACGTCGAGCGCGGCGCAATCGAATTTCGGATCGACCACATGATCGGCGCGCGGGCCGTCAGTTTTGACCCGTTCGGGTCCGCTTTTCCACTGGCGATCGGCGATGATGGCGAAACTGACGCCGCCATAGACCAGGTCGCCGTAGTAGACGCTGATGTCCTGCTTCGAAGGCGTGGGATCAAACGGGTCGGGATGGTGCGAGACGTTGGTGCGATGCACGGCGTTTACCATCCGCGCCGGCTCGATGTAACCGCCTTTTGATGACGCGCCGGGGTCGGCGGCGGTGACCGACATCTTGGCGCCGCCCTCGCCCCAGATGTTGCCTTGGAAAACGTCGTGGTCGTCCGGGAGGCAGAGGGTGGGCGCGTGGCGCATCACGTCGCGAAATGCCCAGCCGAACTGGTAGAATTTCCGGAGGTAGTTGAGGATCGCCGGGCCGGCCGGTTCGCGGATGATGCCGAAACCGCCGTGGCTTTCGTAGATTTGATCGCCGGAGAAGAAGACCAAGTCGGGCTGCAATTTCGCGACGTTGCGGGCGACGGGTTCGTAGGGGAAACCGTAGTCATTTTGGCAGGTCATCGCCGCCATGCGCAAAGGGCGGCCCGCCGGGTTTGCCAAGATCGTGCCGGTCCACTCGTCGGGCGTGACGGTGCCGTCGCGGTGCTTTTCGCGATAGACCAGTTTGTAGGGCACGGCGGCTTTCTCGTCCCACTTGGGAATGCGGAACGTGGCGACCCACGCATCGGGATCGAGCTTGGCTTCGCCCAAGGATTGCCACGCGCCGCCGCGCTGCACGTGTAGTTCGACCCCGTGGCTGTCGTCGCGCCCCATGGGGCCGGTCAGCGCGCTGATCTTCATGATCCAACCTTCCGGGCCGCGGGAGTTACTCAGAGAATACATGGACCACAAGAGCGGACCGAATCGCTGAGCGGCCGTGATGGTGAAGGCGTCGCCCGCCATTTTCCAGGCGGAGAACCGATAGCGGGAGGCGCCGCCCGGATTCGCGGCCTTGGCGGCTTTGGCCGCTTTTTTGGGCGCGGTGGGCGCCCCCTCTGCGCTGTAGCTGCTGACGAGGGCCACGTTGCCCAGGAGGCTGCCGGCCGGGACCGTGTGGCTGATTTTTCCCAGGCTCGGGCCGGCCTCGCCCGCGAGGGCTTCGAGCGTGAGCGTGACCTCCGCGCCCGCGCCGACCCCCGAGAGAATCAACGCGAGGTTCTTCGGGTCTGCGCCGGCCGCCAGTGGCGCGGACTTGGAGCCCAACACCAACTGGCCGTTGGCCACCCCGGCGTTGAGACCGCCGCCGGCGAAGCAATTGCTGCGGTATTCGTTGAGCTCGCTCCGCACGCCGAGGCGAAAACCGGCGCCGGCGTCTTTGCCGCGCAGTTCGAGTTGCGCCAGACGGACCGACAGCGTGAAGCCCTTTGCCGGGCTCGTGATTTGATGCGTGAGCGAGTGGATGCTGCGATTGCCGCCGAGACTCCGGCATTCGGCGCCGCCATCGACGATCTGCCAATCCTCCATCGGATTGGCCCAGAACGCGCCGCCGAGCCAGACGCGGTCGTGGGTCCGACTCCACAGATCGGCCGCTTTGAGGTCGGGCGAGGAAGTCGCCGCGGCCGCGGCGAGCGCGGTCCTCGTGCCGGAAGCGGCGCCGACGGCGGTGGCGGTAGCGATCAGTTTCAGGGCGGTGCGGCGGGAGATAGTCTGTTTCATAATTTGTGAAATAGTGGTGGGGAGGGGGAGTGGGCCCAAGGCTTTTACCCGGGCCGGGAGCGCGTCAGGGACGGCCCCGGCTGGACCTGATTACGGCCGGAGCGACTAGAGGTCGATTTCGTAGGAGAGGATGACTTGGCGCGGGATCAAGCGGATCGTGGTCAGTGAATTCCCGTTAAAGAAGTCACGGTTTCTGGATTCATATCGGCCTGGAGGGAAGGCGTTGCGGACATTCACGCTCATACTATATCGGCGGTCGCCGAGCCAAGCCGACTTTCCGCTGTAGCCGAAAGACAGATCGATGGCTGTTTCCGCCTTTCCTTTTTGGATCACATCGACGTCCGGCACCGCGACGCCATTGATCCGTTTAACGCCGAAGCCGATGGCCGCGGGTGCGCGCCAGCGATAGCCGGCCCCCACCCGCACGCCCTTCAACGTTCCTTCGCTGAAGCGATACATGGCATTTAGGTTCAGTCGGTTGTCGCGGGTGAATTCGTTGGGGCGGCCGTTATACGCCTCCAAAACCGGGATGCCGGAGTTGCCGTTACGCACGTTGGAGACCCAATTTTCTTTCATGGTTTGTCCCGTCCAACCTCCCGGGAAGAGGTCGTCGTTCCGGCCCCACGGCGTGTTATTGGCGCCGATGTTCTGCGGCACGGTTTGCCCGGCGCCCGTCCCGATCGGAATCGCGTTCCAAGTGTATTGGCGGATGACGCCGTCGCCATCCATGTCGAAGCCCGCCCGGTTGCGGTAGATGGCTTCGGTGTCGCCCGGCACGTAGCCTTCGGTGAAGAGGGTCTTGTCCATGATCCGCTCAAATTCGTCGGCGAATTGGATCCATTGGGTGGCGATCTTGGACTGGACGACTTCCTGGTGATTCCAAGTCAGTCGAAGGTCCAGGTTGCGGGTCGGTTTCCACTGCGCCGTGATTTCCCGGCCTTTGGCGGCGGTGTCGGCGGTGACGGCGTAAGGATCAAGGTAGTTGAAGAAATTCATCGTCTCGAATCCACCGTTGTTCAGGGAGGCAAACGGGTAGGCCAGTTTAGGATCGCCTTGGCCTTGCAGTGGCCAAACGGGAAATTTCTCCCGGAATTCCGCTTCGTTGGCGACCATGGCCCGCGTGATGTCTTTCATTACGCCGCGCATGGCTCCGCGGATACCGGCGAACAGCGCGCCCAGCCGAGTCGGTGATGAGGACACTTCATACTCGTTATACCGGAGATTGAAGCGACCGTCGAAGAGTCCGAGGCGAAATCCCTGATCGGTGCCGTCGCCCCGTTCGCTTGCCATAAAGCTGCCGTCGGGATTTCGCGACGTGGTATTGGGCGCAAAGGTGTCCGACTTGGTATACAGGAGGGAAAGATTGGCCCCCAAGGGAAGCTTCCAGCCCCAGCCACGGAACGGATGCACGACCAGGCCTTTCAGGGTAGTGGTCCCGACCGCCTCGGTCGCCGGATCCATTTTTTCGAAGCCGTAGTGATCGAGGTGGGCCTGATAGCCGGCGGCAGCCGCGGAGATGACCTGTCCGGTTTCCGGATTGCGCCACAAGACGGCCGGGGCCTGGGAGCGCGCGGTATTATTGGAGTCCTCGCGCCGCCCGTAGGTCAGCACCACGCGGTCATCCAGCAGGTAGCCCTGATAGGAAAACAGCTTGGTGCCGAATTCGGTGTGCGTGCCGCCCGTGTTTCGCCCGGTGATGAGGCGCTCGCCGTTGGTGCCGGTGCCGGCATTTTTCGGGTCAACGGTCCAGACCTCGCCCCGATTGTCGGTGATCTTCCAGGGTTGCCCGATCTCGTAGCCGTCCACCCGCGGTATCCAACCGAGGTCCTGACCGACATACGAGCGGAAGTTCACCACGCGATTGCTGGCCGTTGCCGTATAACCGCTGCCCAACGGCCCGAGACCCTGCCGTCCGTCGGCTCCGATGGTATAGTTGACCCCGCTGAACACCGGGTCGCGCATCCGGCCGTTTTCGATCACCGGCTGGAGATTGTAGCGGTATTCTTGGTTGAGGTTCTTCGACTCGATCGCGGAGACGATGCCGGCGAGACGATGCCGGCCGAGCAACCGCCCAAGGCGGTTGCGCCAGCGATCTTTCAAATCGAGTTCATACGAGAGGGCGGCGCGCCATTCGTCGCTCTTGGCCCAGCCCTGGTCGAACCCGGCGAGTCCGTCGAAGTAGAGTTTTCCGGCGTAGGGATTGGGCGTGACGCCGTCGGGCAGAAACCGGTTGGGGTCGACGTTGAGGTTGAGTCCGCCGTTGCCGCCGGCCATGTAGCTCGCGCCAAAGTTGGAGTTCGATTCCCGCTGGTAGCCGGCCTCGAAATGGAGGTCTTTGAGGATTTCCTGGTTGAAAAACAGATTCACGATCGACGAGTCGCGGTCGCCGAAATCGGTGAAGTAATGGTAGCTGGCATCGCGCGGATAGTAGTCGTCGTTGAGGAGCGACACGCCCCGGGTGGTGCCGGCATTGACCGGATCGACGATCCCCGGCCATCGCCCGTTGTCGGCGATGTTTTGCACGCCCACCGAGTAGAACGATCCCATGGGGCGAAGTCCGGCCGGATTGTTGCCGCCGATTACACTGATCGCGCCATCGCCCGACGTGCTGAAAACCCGGTCGTCGGGATTCGCCTTCGCCCCGATCGCCGGCAAGCCACCGCCGGCGGGACGCCCGGTCTGCCAGGCGAGCGTGTTGGAAAAGATGGGGCGATTGCCCAAGGCGGAGCCCAAGCTGCCCGCTTGGTCCCAGACCCGGACCCGGTCCAGAGGGGGGACCCGCGACGGCGTGCGGGCGTGCCCGGTGACGTTTTCGTAGTGGGCGCTGAATTGGGTCTTTTTGAACGGCTGGTAGAGGAGCGCCGCGTAACCCCGGCGTTCCCGGTCGATGGACGGGTTGGGGTAAAACTTCTTGTTGTCCGCGAGCAGGGCGCCGCGAAAAGCCAATTTTTTTTGGACCAGACTTTGGTTGAGATGCAACTCGCCACGAATGCCGCCGAAGCTGTCGATCTGCGTCTTCAGCTGGCGGGTGTTTCGATTCATCACCGGGCGCGCCAAGCTGGAATCGATCGCGCCGGTCGGCGCTCCGATGCCGAACATCATGGGGTTCGGACCGGAAGCGAGGGTCACCCGCTCCAAGTTGTAATTGTCCGAGCGCGTGTCGGTCGCGAAAAACTCCCGGGTCCGGCGGGCCTGGCCAATGCCGCGCACCCGCAGGTTGCCTTCGCCGCTTTCCTTGGACTCTACATTGCTCACAAACTCGGTGCTGTTCTCGATGTTGAGCGAGTAGATGGAGGCGGCCTCGATGCTGGTGAAGCCGAAATCCTCCATGAAATCCAAAGTGAAAATATCAATCTGCGAGGCGAGGTCGGAGAGTTTCGTTTTGAAGCGGGTGCCCGCCAAGGTTTCGGTGGGCGCCCAACCTTGGTTGTCGTCGGCGTTCACCTGAAACGGGGTGAGCTGAACGACTTCTTCGCGTGGCGGGGTGGCGGTGGGGCCCGTCGGCGGTTGGGGCGCGATCTGCGCCGAAGCGACAGCGCCGAGGGCGAGGCAAGCGCCGAGGGCGAGGCAAGCGCCGAGGGCGGCGAGGAGGGGGTGAGGTTGGGAGGTCATTGATCGTGCGTGGGGGTGGGAAGAAATGGTTCGGCGGCTGCCTTCACCCGGAGGAAATCCCGCAGGGGAGGACGAGCGCGCGCCGGGGGTTACTGCAGTTTGGCGGCCGCGCGGGCAGGCCGGATTGTCGGGTCTGGCTTGCCGGCGAGTTCTTGTTTTTCAGCTCTGCCGCCCTGATTTTGGGGGACGTCGGGAGCGAAGGTGGCGGGAAAGGACGCGGCGAGCCGTTGCAGCTGCGTGCGAATTTCGGGGTCTGGCGCGGACGCGAGATTCGTCCACTGGAGCGGATCGCGGGCCATGTCGTAGAATTCCTCGGTGCCGTTCTGGTAGCGGATGAAATACCAGCGTTCGTCGCGCACGGAGGCGTTGCCCCGGCCCATCACCGTGACGGAGACGTGCGGCCAGGGTGTCTGCGGATCGCGCAACAGCGGCACGATGCTGCGCCCGTCGATCTCCGGTTTGGCGGGCAGGCCGCAGGCTTCGATTAGTGTGGGGAAAAGATCCATCAGATTGACCACGCGGGGGGAGTCCTGCTGCGTCTTCATTCCGGGCATCCGGATGATCAACGGAACCCGGGTGGATTCCGCCCAGAGGGTGGCTTTCCGAAAGCGCAGTTTCTCGCCCAGGTGCCAGCCGTGGTCGCCCCAGATGACGACGATCGTGTTGTCCCGGGCCGGGCTCTTTTCGAGTGCGGCCAGCACGTGTCCGATACAGTCGTCGGCGTAACTCGTCGCGGCGAGATAGGCCTGCACGGCTCCTTGGTGCAGCCGGGGATCCTGCTGCACCCATTGGAAATCGGCAGACGGCTTTTCCGTCGCCCGCCCGTGCGGGTCGACGATGTCCTTCAGGTCGTCGAGACGGAAGTCCGGGAGCGTGATCGACTCCAACGGATGCCGGTCAAAATACTCCTGGGGTACGTAAAAGGGCAGGTGCGGCTTGGAGATGCCCAAGGCCATGAAGAACGGCTTTGCCGTGGGCTTCGCCAAGGCGGCGGCGGCCCACTCGGCCGCCTTCCAGTCTTTCGAATCCTCTTTGGGTCCCTTCGTGGGGCCCCAGCTGAATTCCGTGCCGTCCGGGTCGCCCGCTTTCAGACCCTCGCGCTTCACCTCGGGCCGCGGGATGGGTTTTCCGTTCAAAAGGTTCTGTCGGCGCGAGGTGAGGCGCGCGGGGTCCGGGCGGGAGCCGGCTCCGCCCGCGGCATCCTCCCATTGATCGAAGGCCCAATGGCCCTCGTCGCCCGGATGCTTGTGGAAGATCTTTCCGTTGGAGAGCGTGTGGTAGCCGTGCTTCGAGAAAAATTCCGGCAGCGTCAGGTGAGTTTGCACCAGCGCGGAACCGCGCATGTTCTGGCCGTTGCCGTAGACGCCGCTGCGGTGCGGCATGAAGCCGGAGAGCAACGCCGAGCGCGATGGGCCGCAGACTGGACCGGCACAATTAGCCTGTTGAAAAACGACAGAGCCGCTCTTCGCGAAGCGGTCGAGGTGGGGCGTGGCCGACTTTTTTTGCGGAGCCCCGCCGAAGGCGCCGACCCAGTCGTTCAAGTCGTCTACGGCGATGAAAAGGACGTTGAAGGGTGCGGGTGATTTCTCGGCTGCAGGGAGCGAGCCACCGGCGAGGAAGAGGGCCGCGCACGCGATCGATTTTAACAAGGGGAGAAAGGGGCAGGGGGGCATGGGATAAGGGAAAAGGGGGGCGCTGGGGGGGTAATTTCGGGGCGGGAGCTTTCAACGGCTGAGGAACAGGTCGCTGGTCACCACGGCTTCGAGCAGCGAGCGGAGACCGTGGCCGCGGGGCGGCTGCGCGGCGACGATTTTTTCCACGATGGGCTCATCGAGCGCGCCCATGCGCCGGCCGCAGGCATAGGTGAGGAGGCGCTCGGTGAGCATGCGGGCGAAGACAGGCTGGCGCTTGACGAGCACCCGCTTGAGGCCGGTGACGTCGGCGAACGTCTCGCCGCCGGGCAGTTCGCCGGCGGGGTCGATCGGGGTTTTGCCGTAGCTGGTCCGCCACGCGCCGACCGGATCGAAGTTTTCCAGGGCGAAGCCGAGCGGATCGATCTTTTGGTGGCAGCCGGCGCAGTGGGGGGATGCGCGATGCTGGCTGACCAGCTCGCGGATGGTTTGGGCGCCGCGGACGTCGGGATCGATGGCGGGCACATCGTCGGGGGGAGGCGGGGGCGGGGTGCCGAGGATATTTTCGAGGAGGAACACCCCGCGCACGACCGGCGAGGTCTCGATGCCGTTGGCCGAAACGGTGAGGACGGAGCCCATGCCGAGCAGGCCGCCGCGGCGGGCATCGGGGAAGGAAACTTTGCGGAACTCATGCGCGCGGGCGGGATCACCGAGGTCACCGAGGCCATAGTGCGTGGCGAGCGGCTGGTTGAGAAAGCTGTAAGGGGCGTCGAGGAAGTTCACGATGCTGGCATCGCGGTCGAGGAGATCGCGCAGGAAGAGCCGGGTCTCCACCTTGAAGGCGTGCTCCAGGCCCTTGGAGTAATACTTTTCAAAATCCTTCCGGTCCGGCGGCATGGTGCCGAGGCTTCGGAGGTTCATCCAACTATCGAGGAAGCCGGATACAAAGGCGTCGGACCGCGGGCTGGCCAGCATTCGGCGCGTTTGCGCGATGATGACCTCGGGCCGGGTGAGCTCGCCGCTTTGGGCGAGCTGGAGCAGTTCTGCGTCCGGCATGGATGCCCAGAGAAAATAGGAGAGCCGGGAGGCGAAGGCGTAGCCGTTGAGCCGGGGGCGGGTCTTCGGGGCGTCGTCGTTAGCGGCCACCACGTCTTGCGCGAGGTAAAGGAAGGAAGGCGAGCTGAGGGCGGCTTTGAGGGCGTCCTTCAGCGCGTCGTGCGGTGAACGGCCGGAGTGGGTCCGTTGCGCAGCGACGGCCATGAGACGGTCCACTTCCTCGTTCGTGGCCGGGCGGCGATAGGCGCGGCCCGCGAAGGCGCGGAGGACTGCGCGCATATTTTCCGGAGCGAAAACCTTTCCGCCCAGCACGGTTTGCTGGGTCGCAGGAGGCCATTGTTCGATGAGGGGTCCGCGGATCGCGACCTCGTGGATCCGGATGTGCGGCACCTTGCCTTCGACGATGCTGAGGATCCGATTTTCGGCGATGCCGAGGCCGTTCTTGCGGTCGCTCTTCGCCGTGGTCGGCGGCCATTTGTCTTTGTGGTATTCCACGATCCGGGCCCAGGAGTTGCGGGCGTTTTTCGGGCCGTTGGGGAAGACAAACCGCGGAGTTTGCCCGGCATCGAGCCAGACCCGCAGGGTGTGCCACCTGGGTTCGCCATCGTTCAACGCGAGCTCAGTAAGCATGGGCTGGAGCGGCTGCGGCTGATACAGCGGACCGGCTTTCGCATCGCCTGGCACCAAGCCGAGGCGGAAGGGCTCGCGTGAGTCGATGCCGAAGATTTTCGGGTCATACGGGTGCTGCCGATTCATGGCCTGGACGAGCACGCGAATCTCGTAGATTCCGTCGACGGGCACGCCGTGCGGAAAGTCGCTGATGAAGCCGAATCCGCCCTCGTGGTGGGGGGTGTCCATGCACTCGTAAAGGCCGATGAACGCGTTTTTGAGCCGGCTATGCGGGCGACTCAGCTCCTGCTGGGGCTTGAAGTTGTCGCGGAAGTGCCACACGCGTTCCTCCGGTCGCTTTTGAATCGCGAACGCCTTCTCGACGACGACGTCGGCCGCTTCGATATACTGGTCGAGCAGATAGCCCGAGGTCCGGAGTACGTCGCCGAGGTTGTCCATGTGCTCCTCGGCTTGGTCGCGGGGAAACGTGGTCGTGGGATCGAAGGCCGCCATGTTCAGGCCAAAGAGATCGCCGATGGTGTTGAGGTATTCGCGGCGGTTCAGGCGGCGCAGCACCGTGCTGCCCCCGGTGCTGGCGAGCGCTTCGCGACCCTCCGCGAGCGCCAGAGCCACTTGCTCCAGGAAAACCGACTGTTCCTCCGTGGCCGGCTGTTTGGCCTTGGCCGGAGGCATGTCGCCGAGGTGCAGCTGGTCCATCATGTCCTTCAGATCGATCAGGGTGTCCACTTTCGCCGCCGGCAGGAGCAGCGCGTCGAAACGCCGGTCGCCCTTCTGTTTTTCGGGGCCGTGGCACTCGAGGCAATAGGTGGTGATGAAGCGTTTGACCAACGCGGCGTCGGCGGCGGCCTGCGCCGGCGGGAGAGCGGTCGCGAACAGCGACCCGACGAGAAGACCAACAAAGCGAAACATGGGGCGGAGGCGGGTGGAGGTGAGGCGAAGGCGGCTCACGTCAGGCCGGTGAGCGTGCCGGTGCTGGTGCCGAATTTTTCCGCCTCGACGCCGAAGCGTTGCAGCATCGACACGTAGAGGTTGCAGAGCGGCTGGCGACCGAGGCCTTGGGCGGGGTAGGCCCGGTGTTCGCCGTGGTTGAAGCCGCCGCCGGCGAGGAGGATCGGGAGGTTACCGTTCGTATGGGAGTTGGCGTTGCCCATGCCACTGCCGAAGAGCACCATCGAGTGATCCAGCAGCGTGCCGGGGCCGTCTTGGAGGGAGCCGAGCTTGGTCAGGAAGCGCGCGAACTGCTCGACTTGGTAGCGCTCCATTTTGATGAGGGCGGCGATCGCCTCGGGCCGCTGGCCGTGGTGGGAAAACGCGTGATAGCCGCCGTTGAGGCCGAAGGCATTGGCCTCGAAGTCGCCGCCGATCTCGAAGGTCGCGATGCGGGTTGAGTCGGTCTGCAGCGCGAGCGCGATCAGGTCATACATCACCGGCAAATCGGAGACGAAGCCCTTGTTCTCCGGCTCTTTCATCTTCGGATCGGGCTTCGGTACATGCGCCCATTGGCGGCGCAGTTCGATTTGTTTTTCGACGTCGCGGACCGAGTGGAAATATTCGTCCAGCTTTTCCTTGTCGCGCTGGCCGAGCTGGCGCCCGAGGGACTGCGCATCGCCGTGCACCGCGTCGAGGATGGAGCCCTTCAGCTCGAGCCGGTCCAGCGAGGCCGCGAGACGCGTCGCGCCTTCTGCCACAAACAGCTTCCGGAAAAGTTCGCGGGGCGTGCTGATCGGCGGCACCCGCGTGCCGCTGCGCGTCCAGGACAGGAGGCAGCCGCCGTGAATTCCGCTCTCCGAACCGAGCGCGAGGGAGGGAAAACGGGTCGCGCCCCCCATCGTTTCCGCCGCCCGCTGATCGAGGGTGAGATTGCCCTCGGGCATGCTCTTCGCATCGGCCGTGCGCACGCCGCTCAGGAAGGCACTGACGGCAAAGTGCCCGCCCTTAACGCCGTGATCGAGGCCGGAGAAAACCGAGAGGTGCTGCCGGTGCGGCTGGAGGAATTCGAGGTCGGTGGGCAGCGCGTAGGTCGGGCCGGTGGAGGTCGGGAAAAATGCCGGCGGATGAAAGCCGAGCAGATTGCCGACACACACCATCCGCTTCGGCCGCGTTGCTCCGGCGACTTTGCCCGGCAGGGTGCCGACGGCGGAGTCTTGGGCGAAAACGCGCCCGCCGAGAGATTCCAGCAGAGGCAGGGCGAGGCTGATGCCGGCGGCCCGCAGGAAGTGGCGCCGGGTGGAGGAGAAAATTGGAGGAGGGGAGGCGGGCATGGCGCGATTTCGTACGGTAGCGACTCGGGGGCGAGGAGCGGACAGGGCAGGCGGGGCGCGGGGTGAAAGGGAGGCGCAGCCTAGGGGATGAGGGCCGAAACCTGCACCTCATCGAGGTAGTGCGGCGACGCCTCCGTCGCCGCATCGTCCGCGGGCTCGGCACCGAGCACGAACACCAGGCTCTGCGCTTCGCGCGGCAACGGCATTTTCAACGAGAAGGTGTGCCAGCGGCGGTCTCCGGGCGTGGGCTCAAACCGTTGCGCCGCCGAGACCACCCCGTCTTCCTGCGTCTTTTGCCAGAAGCCTTGCATGGCCTGCGCGGGGGTTTCAACCAGCGCGATGGCGCGGACGAAATACCGGGCTTTTAGGTTGTCATTGGCCGCGAAGAACGAAGCCGTCACCTGCACCTCGGCATCGCCGGCCGGACCGGGCCGTGGCAGCGTCCGAAGATCGAGCACCTGATAGGCGCGGGAGGCGTGGTTCTTCACATTCTTCTCCCGGGGGATCGGCTCTAGGCGGAGCATTTTCCGGCCTTGCAACGGCTGCACGCCGTTCTCGGCCGTCACCAGACGGGCGGAATCCGCGCCCCATTGTCCGACCCCCTTGGGCACACCGCGCGCTGCGATGGAGTCCGTGTTCTCCAGTCCCGGATCGTAAACCAGCAGCGGGATTTTTTTCGCCACACCCGCGCGTTGCGCCGCCAGCCCATAGACCACGGAAGTGCAGAACATGCCGAACCCGATCCCCGCCGCGGCGGCGGTAAGCGGGCGCCACGCGAGCCAGCGCGAAAAGCGGGCCGTTTTCGCCGGTCCAGCCGCCGGCGCAGGGTCCAACAAAGAGACGATGCCGTCATCCCGCAGCCGGTTGATGAGGGCCTGCTCATCCACCAGGAGACGCGCCATCGCGGCACGGGCCGCGGGATCGGCGCGCAGCAGATCGTTGAGCGTGGCCCGCGCCGTGCCGTCGCGCGGATCGCGCCCGGCTTGCAGTAAGGCGAGCAGCCGGCCTTCGAGGGAGGGAGTGTCAGGGTTCATGGTGCAAGGCGAAGTTGCCGTTCGATGCAGGCGCTCAGCTGCTCACGCAGGCGCAGCAGAGTCATTTTCACCGCGCTCTCGCTGCGGCCCGTAAGGCCGGACAACTCGCGCACCGCCCGGCCGGCGAGGTAGTGCTCCCGGAGCAGGTCGCGCTGCTCCGGCTTCAGTTTCAGCAGGCAGCGATCCAACGCCTCGCGGCGGTCCTCAAACTGCGCCGCCGCGGTCTCGGTCTCCTCCGACATCGCGAGCACGACGTCCTCGTCAAAGACCAGCCGGTCCCGCATCCGGTCGCGGAGGTGCGACAGGACGGTGAACCGCGCCACCGCAAACGCCCAGGGCAGAAACTCCGTGTCCGGGTCCCAGTCCGCGGATTTTTCCCACAGCTTCACGCACGTCGCCTGGAGGGCCTCGCGGGCGTCCTGCCGCTGCGCCAATTGCGTGTGGCAAAACGCCTCGAGCGCCGGCTGATGCCGGGTGAGCGCAGCGATGAATCGCGCCGGGTCGCGTGGGGTGGGGGACATGGGTCGGGGTTAATTCCGGCTAGGGTCGCCTCGGTCACATTTTTCTAGGCCCAGGGTTCACCGCGAGGCCGGTGGGGTGGCCTCTTGCCCGACGGGGCCACCGTTTCGAAGCTGGGCGATCAATTCGAGTCACGAGGTCTGGGCAGCCGCGGCGCCGGCTACTGGACGGCCGAGGAGAGGCGTTTTCCCCGCGAGTCAAAATGCTCGATGGTCAGTCGCTCACCGGCGGTGAGGAGGAGAAACCCGCCGTTCGGTGTCGGCGAGGAGTAAGGCTGCCTGATCCGACCTTCGGGGTCGGAGCCGTGCTTCGCGCCGGGCGCGATGCCGAGGCGGGCGTTTTCGTCGTTCAGCGCTCCGCAGCCGAACTCTGCGACCCCGCTCGGATGGATGCTGTGGTACTGCCAGTGGCGGTCGCCGCAGACGATCGTGAGGTGGCCGATGCGGTTCTCCTGCACCCACGCGAAGAATGCATCGGCCTCATGGCGGAAACCGCGGATGTCGGCGTGATTGTCGATCTTGGCCAGATCATCGGGGCCGACCATCGGCGTGGGGGAGATCAGGATTTTCCAGCGCGCATCGCTCGCCTGCAACGTCGCCCTGAGCCACGCGCGCTGCTCCGCACCCCAGATCGATTTGCGGGGACCGTCCGCCATTTCATTCGGCGAACGGTAGTCGCGGTTTTCCGTCAGCCAGATCTGCAGGTTGCGGCTGACGCGGTGCGTGCGATACGTGGGCCTGGCGCTGCCGGCGGCGACGATCGGCAATTGCTCCCGGAAGAGGTCGATGCCGGTTTGCGGCAGCGGCAGCTCCTCCGTGGTGTTGTCCGATTCGTTGTAGCGAAAGTCGTGATCGTCCTTCGACCAATAGGTCGGAACTGTGCGGAAGAACTCGATCAGGCGGGGAAACCGGAACTGCTCGTGCCAGCATTGGCGCAACTGCGGGACGGTCTTCGCGACGCGCATCGGGTTGTCGTAGTAAACGATGTCGCCCGTGCCGACGAAGAAGTCGGGGCGCAGTTTCAGCATCGCCGCGAACGCGGGGAAACCGAGGCGCTTGTCCGTCTCGGTGGCGGTCAGCGGCCCGCCCGCTTTGCCCTGCCGGCCGTGCAGGAATTTGTTGTAGTTCATGCAACTGCCGACGACGAAGCGTGTGGGGGTGTCGTGCGCGGGGCCCGCCAGGGTCTTGAACGAACCGGCCGGTCCGGTCTGGGCGGCCGACTCGGTGTGACCGTAGACGACGCGGTAATGGTAAGTGGTGTGGGGCTGCAGCCCGGTGAGCTCCGCCCTGACGATGAAATCATGCCTGTCCGTCGCCGGCTGGAAGGGGGTGCGCTGGGCGGCGCGGAAATCTTCCCGCACGCCCCACTCGAAGCAGGCGACGCCCACCACTCCCGGCAAATCCCCGCTGGCATCGAGCTGGGTCGCCGCGGTTAGGCGGGTTTGGAGCAAGGCGGAGGCATCCGTCACCTCGCCGCAGAGGCTGCCCTGCCCGAGGAACCCGGACGGCGATCCCGGCTCGGCCGAGAAAATGGAGCCCCGCGGCCACGCCAGCAGGGGGAGGCATTTGAGCACCGAACGGCGGGAGATCGTCATGGGAGGGAGTGGGTTCGTTCGCCGGAATTCCGGCCGCGATTTTTCCGGGGATGGAGTGCCGCCGAGCTACCGGGAATCCGGTGGGAGGGTTGGGTATGGGCGGCCACGAACCGGCGTCGAGGCCGGTTGATGACGAAGATTGGGGTTGCCGTGTCGAGAGCAATGAACCGCCGCCGCGGCTTCGTGCGGAGGGGGGCATCGTGGAGGGGCGCCTGGCGAGGAGGGCGGGTTTGCAAAATCGGAGGAACGACGGGCCGAGGTGGGCGATTACGGCATGTTTGCCCGGGTTTGGCCGGTCTTTACGTCAAACGCTCTTGGCCGATTTTTACGGCAACCACATTTTCCGGTGCAAAGTCTACGTTTCCCAAACGTTCGTTTTCGAAACGGGCGAAAACGGGGTTTAAAATATCGCCAGCAACCGAGGGTAGCGAAAAGGAAACTGGATTTTCAGGGGGATCGGATCCGGGAGGGGTTTTCCGGTAAATCGGATGCGGTGTAGGAGGTGCGTGGCCAAACGTTCGAATTCACCGACCGCCGAAGGCGGTCAGGTCCGATGAGAGGTTAGGCGTCTTCACGGCTGGCAGCCAGTATTCTCTCCACCACGAGATCCATATCCACCAACGGATTTGCCGCAACCGAACGCGCCCAAGTCTGGCCATCCAGCACGCATGTTGACAACACACCTGGCGGCAGCGCTTGCAGGAGTGCAGCAGTCGATGAGCACACGGGGCGGAACACATTGATCGCAGTCTGCGGTCTACCCCACAACTCAAGGCGATCAGACTTCTCGATGGCGTCCGCGAGCACTTCAGCCATCTGCATGAGATGGTCTAGCCGTTGGGCCAGCCCCTCCCTGCCCCAAGCAAGAAGGGTTGCGAGTAAAGGAATGGCAGCAGCCGATCGCGAGCCCTGAACGCCAATATTGGGCCTTGTTAGATAGCCGCCCCCGAAGCTAATCGCTTCATTCGCTATCTCCAAGTTGCGGAACATCACCAGGGCCGAGTCCTTGGGCTGGAAGAGCCACTTGTGGGCGGACACGGCCACCGAGTCGGCAGCTTCAATGCCGTCGAGTCGTCCGGAGTGGGTCTGACTAAGTCGGAGCGGACCAGCCCATGCAGCATCCACATGTGTCCACTTCGCTGCGCCGACCAAGTCCAACGGGTCGATCGCACCGGTGGCCGTGGTTCCCGCGGTGAGAACAAGGCAAGCGTCATTGAGGTTCGGGAGGTGCTTGCAATCTAGGCGCCCCTGCCGGTCAACGGCAACCTTCACAAGTTCGAGGCCCAGCAGGCGACAAGCTTTCTCGACGCTCAGGTGTGCTGCCTGTGAGGTGACGACCTTCTTCACGCCCGCGGCATCACGCGCGGCCCAGATGCCTGTCAGATTTGCAATGGTTGACCCGGCGCAGAAGTGCCCGCCCTGCATGCCAAAGTAGGGTGCTAGCCAACTTAAGACCAGTGCCTCCGCCTGGGTGGCAAAGGGCGAGGTCATTTCATGGAGCATGTTCTGGTTGAGACTGGCATTCCAGAGCGCCATGGCCCACGTGATCCACGGGGTCGGAGGATCCATATGCGCCAGCGAAGTGGGCGAACCGAGTTGAGCGGCCCTGTCCAGAACGTGACCCGAGAGCATTTCCAGTGCACGCATGTCGCCTAACCCGGACTCTGGAAACGTGAGTGGCAGGTCGACAGAGGCACGACTTCCCGACGCAAGATGCTCAAGTGCCTTGTTCAATCCGTCGCGCGCCGAGAAACTGGGGGCAGGAATACGCATGCAATATCCTGTTACCACCCGCGGGCTCTGGCAATACCACCATCAAGCCAGGTGCTTCTTGAAAAACGCCCGCG
>CANHJG010000093.1 GCA_947461205.1 Opitutia bacterium | reverse complement strand
GGACGACGGTTTCGCGGAGGGAGTTGGAGGTGGCGCGGGACAAAGGCGGCGGAATTTACGATCTATGATTTGCGAGGGAGGATAGGCGCGGGTGCCGGGACCAGCGGGGCGTCGAGGAGTTCGAGGAGAAGGGGCGAGGGGAGCCAGGAGTTGGGCGGGAGAGCGGAAGACGCGGAAGAAGGGGGAGAGGGGGACGCCGGGGGAGACGCGGAAGACGCGGAAGACGGGGGAGACGCGGGAGACGCGGGAGACGCGGGAGACGCGGGAGAGGCGGAAGACGCGGAAGACGCGGAAGACGGAGAGACGGAGAGACGCGGAGAGGGGGTGAGTTCGCGGACGTCATAGAGGTCGAGGGGTGGGGGGAGGTCGAGGTTGCGGGCGAGGACGGGGTAGGCGGTGCGTTCGCGGCGGTAGGAGCGTTCGGGGCCGGCGGGAACGTCGCCGAGGCGGGGGGTGAGGGCGGCGACGCGCGGGAGTTGGGCGGCGGCCCAGGTGCGGTGCGGGGCTTTTTTCAGGGCGGTGGCGGTGAGCAAGGCAAGGTGGGCGAATTCGGCGCGGGTGGCGGGGAGGACGGCGGCGAACGCGGGTTCGCGCCACCAGGGGGACGAGAGAAACGCGGGGTCGTTGAGGCATTCGAGGGCGAAGGCGCGGGCGACGGCGGCGGCGGGGCGGTTTTGATTCAGGCGGGCGAGGCCGAGGCCGAAGTAGACGCCTCCTTTGTCGGGGACGAGATGGATCGCCTCGATGAAATGGTGTTCGGCGCCGGCGGGGTCGGAAATAAGGAGGAGCCAGCCGAGGTTGAAGTGGGCGATTTCCTGGTCGGGGTTGAGGGCGAGGGATTCGCGGAGGAGGGTGATGGCCTCGGCGGTGGCGGCGGGCGGGGCGGTGCGGGCGAGAGCGAGGGCGCGGACGTTGAGGGCGGGCGTCGGGTCGGGGTGGCCGAGGAGGGCGATGGTGGCGAGGGCGAGGAGCGTGAAGCCGCCGATGAAGCGCGGGAGGAGCGAGAAGGAGGCCGCGGTCGGGGCGAGGTGGGCGAGGCAGAGGGCGACGGCGAAGGCGAAGACGGGGACGTCGAGTTGCCAGTCGGCGAGCGAGAAGACGGCGTAGCCGACGAGGGCGAGGGCGGCGGGGGACGGTGAGACGGAGCGAACGAAGGTGTGGAGGGCGAGGGCGGCGAGGGCGAGGGCGCAGGCGAGGCCGGCGGCGCCGAATTCGGCCCAGAGTTGGGCGGGGGTGCTGTGGAGCTGGAGGACGTTTTCGGCGCCGCCGTCGAGGCCGGCGCGGAAATGTGGATACGCAAGCGGGGTGGTGCCGGGACCCCAGCCGAGGAGCGGGCGGTCGGCACCCATCCGCGCGGCGGCGGTCAGCATGGCGGTGCGCTGGACATTGCTGAGGTTGGGCGCGGCGGCGGGATCGGCGCGGGTGAACATGGCGCGCGTGCGCGGATTGGCGACGGCGACGAGGAGCGCCGCGAGCGGGAGCGCGAGGGCGAGGAGGACTTTGCGTTTGCGGTCGAGCGGTGAGCGGAGGAGGGCGACGAAGCCGAGGGTGGCGAGCGCGGGGATGGCGGCGCGGCTGCCGCTGCTCACGAGGATGAGGAGGGCGAGCGCGGATGCGATGCTCCAGCCGAGGCGCGTGCGGCCGGCGGTGCGAAAGGCGAGCGTGCAGAGCCACGGGAGACCGAGCAGGGCAAGGCCGGCGGTGTAACTGGCATGGCCGAGCGGGAAGGGGTTGCGGGCATCGGCGATGAGCGCGAGGGAACGTCCGACGGTGGTGGGGAGCCAAAGAACGAGACTGGTGAGGAGGGCGGCGGTGAAGGCGAGGCCGACGCAGAGGTCGAGGTGGTTGGGACGAAGGCGACCGGAGCGGAGGGCGTCGAACACGACGAAGAAGAGGGCGACGGCGGCGAGCAGCGGTGCGGACCAGAGGAGACTGGGACCGCGCCACGGACTCACGAAGGCGGAGGCGATGACGGTGGACGCGACGGCGAGTGCGGTGAATAACCACGCGGGTGCGGGCAGGACCAAGGGGCGTGCGCGATCGAAGGCGCGGAGGAGGAGCAGGAGGACGGGCGCAAGGAGGGCGCCGGCGTAGGCGAGCGACCAGGGCCAGGCGAACATCCGCGTGGCGCCGGGGCTCGCGAGGGTGATGACGGCGAGACACGCGACGCCGCTGCTGGCGATCGCCGGAAGGAGGCCCGACGTGGGCGCGGGAGCGGAGGCGGCGTCGGCGGGGCGCGTCATGCGAGGGTGATGAGAGCGGCGGGGCGGAGGGCGGGCAAGCTTCGCGGCGCGCTTGACGGTGGCGCGCGCGGGCGGGCAGGCTGGGCCGCATGTTGTCCGAAGCACCCGGGGAGAAAAAAAAGCTGCCGCTCAAGCGAGTGGCGGCGGTGGTGGCGGTGGGCGGGGCGATCGGTGTGGCGGTTGTGTATGGGGTGGGTGGGCGCGTGGCGCTTGACGCGGCGTTGCAGTTCAAGACGGCGGCGGTGGGGTGGATGGCGGCGGCGGGGCCGGCGGTGTTTTTCGGGGCGATGGCGGTATTGCCGGCCTTCGGGGTGCCGAACAGCCCGTTTGCGCTGACGGCGGGGCCGGTGTTCGGCGAGCGGTTGGGCCTGCCGGTCGTGGCGGTGCTGGGCATGACCGCGCTCACGCTCAATCTGACGCTCACGTATTGGGTGGCGCGGCGGTGGCTGCGACCGTTGTGCAAGCGGGTCCTGGAGCGTTTCGGTTACACGCTGCCGGCGGTGGCGACGGGCGATGTCACGGACCTGATCGTGTTGATCCGGGTGACGCCCGTACTGCCGTTTTTCGCGCAAAATTATCTGCTCGGTCTCGCGGACGTGCCCTTCGTGCGCTACCTGCTCGTCTCGGTAGCGATCCAGGGTTCGCTGAATGCTGGATTCATTTTGTTCGGCGACGCGCTCAACAAGGGGCACGGGAAAATGGCGCTCACCGCGGTGCTGCTGATCGCGACGCTGGCGGTGGGCACGCATCTGT
The DNA here is from genome assembly GCA_947461205.1 of Opitutia bacterium. Lineage (GTDB taxonomy): Bacteria > Verrucomicrobiota > Verrucomicrobiia > Opitutales > Opitutaceae > GAS368. Next base: position 15,759 of record CANHJG010000093.1, on the reverse strand, counting down.
TGCGCAAGCGCTATGGCAGCAAGAAGGCCGCGGCGGTGGCGGCAGGCAAATGAGGACGCGGGAGGAGTCGTTGGCGGCGGGGGACGCGGGCCCGGAGGTCGAGTCGGTGAGCGCGTTCACGCGGCGCGTGAAGACTGTGCTGGAGAGCGGGGTCCGACCGGGCTGGGTGCGCGGGGAGGTGACGAACCTGCGGGCGCAGGCGAGCGGCCACGTTTATTTTGCGTTGAAGGATGCGGGGGCGCAGTTGAGCGCGGTGCTGTTTCGCGGCGATGCGGCGCGGCAGACGGTGAAGTTGCGCGAAGGGGTGCAGGTGGTCGTGTATGGCGAGGTGAGCGTTTACGAGGCGCGCGGGCAGTATCAGCTGATCGTGCGGGTGGTGATCGAGGACGGCGTGGGGAAATTGCAGCGGGAGTTTGAGGCGCTGAAGGCGCGGCTCGCGGCGGAGGGGTTGTTCGCGGCGGAGCGGAAGCGGGCGATGCCGGCGATGCCGGCGTGTGTGGGCTTCGTGACGTCGCCGACGGGTGCGGCGGTGCAGGATTTCCTGCGGATCCTGCGGCGGCGCGGATGGCGCGGCCGCGTGGTGGTATTGCCAGCGAAGGTGCAGGGGGAAGGTGCGGCGGCGGAAATGGCGGCGATGCTGGCGCTGGCGCAGGAGCTGGGAATTTTTGATACGATCGTGATTGGGCGGGGTGGCGGGAGTCTGGAGGATTTGTGGGCGTTCAACGAGGAGGTGCTCGTGCGGGCGGTGGTGGCCTGCGCCGTGCCGGTGATATCGGCGGTGGGGCACGAGATCGATTTCACGTTGTGCGATTTCGCGGCGGATGTGCGCGCGGAGACGCCGAGTGCGGCGGCGGAGCTGATTTCGAGCGAGTTTGTGGCGTGTGCGGAACGCACGGAGCAGGCGTACGAGGCGATGCGCACGTTGCTCGAAAGCGCGGTGGCACGCGCGGGCGAGCGGCTCGACCATGCGCGGTCGCGGCTACGGCTGCTGTCGCCGGGCGGGCAGATCGAGCAGGGGTTTCTGCGGCTCGACGATTTTTCGAACCGGCTGGGCGCGGCGCTGCGGGCGGCGGTGCAGACCCACCGCCAACACCTCGCGGACGCGCGCGCGCGGCTGGCGCACGCCTCGCCGCAGACCCGGGTGGAGCAGGAGTCGCAGCGGCTGCTCTCGCTGTGGAAGCGGTTGCAGGCGGCGAGTCCGGCGTCGGTGTTGCACCGCGGCTTTGTGATCATGCGCGACGAGGCGGGCACGCCGGTGGCGCGGCGGGACGCGGTGCGGGCCGGCCAGGCGTTGACGGCGGAGTTTGCCGACGGCACGGCCAAGGTGCGGGCGGACTAGGGGCGGGCGTCGGCGGGCCGGCACAATTAGCTTGGCAGACGGAGGGGCTGAATAATTGTCAGACTCGAATTCGGTTTGGTCGGACCCGTGTGCCGGCCGAATCGCAACCCCCCACCGTTATGACCCTTCCCTCTCGTCCCTGCTGGGCTGCCGCTTTGGCGCAGCCTGTTTTTATCCGCGTGTGTGGTGCCGTGCTGGCCTGCAGCGCCGTCGCGCTCCGCGCGCAAACGTCCCCAGTGCCGGCCGCCGCCGGTGACGCGGTGGTGCGGCTGTCCGAGTTTCAAGTCAGCACGTCGGCCGACAAAGGCTATCGGGCGGGCAATTCGGTGTCCGCGACGCGGATCGACACGCCGATCAAGGATCTGCCGTTTTCGATCAGCGCGTTTACCCAGCAGTTCATCGCCGATGTGGGGGCGCGCGACCTGTTCGACGTGGTGCAGTATGCGCCGAGCGTGACGAGCGCGGGCCGCGAGTTTAACGCCGGCAACGCGGTTTACACCATCCGGGGCTTCGATCAGGCGCCGCAGCACAATGGCTTTGTGGGGGAAGGCTACATCGACACGCTGACGGTCGAGCGCGTCGAGGTCGTGAAAGGTCCGTCGTCCGTGCTCTACGGTCAGGTGGCACCGGGCGGCACGGTGAACTACATCACGAAGCGGCCGGGTTCCAGAGCGTCGACGACGGTCAATGCGCAGATGGGCACGCAGAGTTTTTGGCGGACGACGCTCGATGTGAATCAACCGCTCGTGGGCAAGACGCTGTTGTTTCGCTTCAACGGCGCGTATGAGAACGGCTTTGAATTCATCAAGCCGGGCCAGCAGGGCACGACGGTGCTGGCGCCGGTGGTGACTTGGCGGATTTCGGAGCGGGTGGCATTGACGGTGGATTACCAGTGGTTCTCGCGGCGCGAGACGCCGCCGCAGGCGCATATCAAGCCGAACACGGAGGTGGTCGCGCTGCCGCCCGCGAGCGGCATCCTCAGTGCCACGGGTGTCTTGATCAACCCGCTCGACAACAGCGATCCGGGTTTCCTGAGCTATTATCCGCTGCCCCGGTCGTTCAACTACACGTCGAACAACGACCACCGCTTCACGGACTATGAGACGATCAATGCCGAACTGACGGCGAAGATCACCGACACGTGGACGGCCCGCGGGAACTTCAATTGGAGCAAGAACCGGGTGGCGCAGAAGCTCACCGGTCTGGGTGCGGTGAGCATCACGGTGCCGCCCAGCTACTATCCCGCGGGAGCGACCCTGCCCATTTCCTCGGCCAACTATTTGGTCGCCGCGCGCGCCTACGCGGCCGATCTGCTGAACAACATTGACCTCGCGCTCAATGCGCCGGCCGCGCAACTCGGACGGCGCAAACGGCTCCAGGAGTCCTTCGGGCAGAGCAAGTCTTCGCAGGTGGAATTGGCCGGAAGTTTCACGATGAACGGCATCAAGGTGAAGCCGTTGTTCGGTGCGCTCTATAATGAAGCGCGCGGTTTTGGTCGCTTGCGGCAATCGCCCACGGCGCAGTTCTTCCCCGTGTGGGACATGAAGAATGCGGCCACGTGGGACTACACGACCGATTTTGACCCGGTGACGCTGCCTTTCTCGACGAACAACCTGTCGGTGACGCGCAACACGGCGGCCTATGGGGTGCTCAACGTCAGTTTGCTGGAGGACCGCCTGACTGCGGTGCTCGGGGCGCGCCGGAGTACCGCCAGCGGTTCGACGGACAACTACCTGGCGCCGGCTTCGAGTTTGGCGAAGGTCGAAAACAAAAAGACCACGCCGCAGGTGGGCCTGGGCTGGAAGGCGACCCGCGACGTGATGTTCTATGGATCCTACAGCGAGTCGTTTGTGCTCAATGCCGCGGCGTTGACGAAGGAAAACGTCCCGACGGGACCCGCGGCACCGACGACGTCAAAGGGCTACGAGTTCGGCGTGAAGACGGATTTGTTTAACGGCCGGGTGTCCACCACGCTCGCGGTTTTCCAAATCGACCAGAAGGACCGGATCCTGCGTTTCAATTCTTTTAGTGCAACGGGCGTAACGGTGACGAACAGCCAGCAAGGGACCTTGGACCGGAGCAACGGCATCGAAGCGGAGATCACCTGGTCGCCGATGGACCACTGGCAGATTTATGCCAGTGGCGCGATGAACGACATCCGGGTGAAGCAGGTGCCGAAGGGCGTGGAGGTGTTCCTCGGCACGCATCCGGAGGCGACGGTCAAGGCGCTCTTCAATTTGTGGACGCGCTACTCGTTCAAGAGCGAGGGGCTGAAGGGCGTCTGGGTCGGGGCGGGCTTCAACCACACCGGTGAAAAGGCGCAGCGCACGAACAATCCCAAGCTCTATCTGCCGGCGGAAACCTTGTGGAATTCGGCGGTGGGCTACGATTGGAAGTGGCAGGGTCGGCCGATGAACGCGGCGCTGAATTGGCAGAACATGGGTGACATCGAGTATTTCCCGGCGAACCAGCAGCGCGGGATGCCGGGCCGCGCCGTGCTGTCGCTGACGGCGAAATACTGACCGAAGGGTTTCCCTCCGCGAGAAATCGAGCCCGCCCGAGTGGCGGGCTTTTTTGTGCCCGGCAAAAACCGGGAATATTCGCGCCCGCCGGTTGCTCTCCGCCGGACAATGATTTCACGTCTGGTCTTCGCGCTCTTGGCTTAGGCCATCGTGGCCGGCGTCGGCGCCAAATTCAACATGACCAAATCCAGTCCTGCGTCCGTGCCGGTGACGCCCAAAGCCAAAGATGGGCTCGCCGGTGCACCCGGGGAAACGTCCGCCTGCGGGCTGCCGTCGAACGTGGTCATCGACCTGAGCAAGGCGACGGTGCGGCGCACGGACGCCGAGTGGCAGGCGCGGCTCACGCCGCAGCAGTTTCGCGTGGCGCGCCAGCAGGGCACGGAGCCGCCGTTCCAGAACGCGTACTGGGATCACCACGAGGACGGGGTGTATTTCTCGGTGTGCAGCGACACGCCGCTGTTCGATTCGCGGGACAAGTTCGAAAGCGGCACGGGCTGGCCGAGTTTTACCAAGCCGATCGAGCAGGCGTGGGTGGGCGAGACGGTGGACACGAGCCACGGGATGCGGCGCGTGGAGTCCCATTGCAGCGTGGATGGCGCGCATTTGGGCCACGTGTTTCCGGATGGGCCGCGGGCGCAGGGCGGGCTGCGTTACTGTATCAATAGCGCGGCACTGCGGTTCATGCCGCGGAAGGAGTATGAGGCGTGGATGGCGAAGCAGGTGGGCGGGGTGGCGAGGTAGGGCGGGGGAAGTAGGTTGCGCTGGGGAGTGAGCGTGAGCGGAGGCTTGGGGTCGGGCGGGGTCTATGAGCCGCCCTTTTTTGCGGCGAAGGGGCGGGTCGAAGACCCTGCCCGACTTTACTCCAGCGCCGGGAACTTCACCCACTTGGCGCCGGCTTTGCTGGACTTCACGGCGGTCTCGATGAAGGCCATGCCGGCCAAACCGTCCGTGATTGTCGGGAAATCGTAGCCTTCCTTCGGGGCTTTGCGGCCTGCGATGGAATCGGCGATGGCCACGGCGGCGCTGCGGTAGACGTTCGCGAAGGCTTCGATGAAACCTTCCGGGTGAGCGAACGGCGTGCGCGTGGCACCGGCGGCGGCGGCGCTGACGTAGTTGTTGCCGCGGCGGTAAATTTGTTGCGGGGCGTCGGCTTTTTTCCAGATCAGTTCGTTCGGGTTTTCTTGGAACCACTGGAGCGAACCCTGGGTGCCGAAGACGCGGATGTTGAGGTTGTTTTCCTCGCCGCTGGAAATCTGCGAGGCGAAGAGGATGCCCTTTACGCCGCCGCTGAAGCGGACGAGGCAGTTGCCGTCGTCGTCGAGAAGGCGGCCGGGGATGAAGGTCGAGAGCTCGGCGCAGATTTCTTCGACCTCGAGGCCGGTGATGTAGCGGGCGAGGTTGTGGGCGTGGGTGCCGATGTCGCCCATGCAGTTGGAGACGCCGGAGACGTTGGGGTCCATGCGCCAGTTGGCGATTTTGCTGACGGTCTTCGCTTCGAGCGCGGTGATCGCGTAGCCTTGCGGATACTCGACGACGATCTTCATCAGTTTGCCCAGCTTGCCGCGGCGGACCCACTCGCGGGCTTCTTTCACCATCGGGTAGCCGGTGTAATTGTGGGTGAGGGCGAAAACCTTGCCGGACTTTTTCACGATGTCGCGGAGCTTGCGGCCCTCGGCGAGGGTGAAGCAGAGGGGTTTGTCGCAGACGACGTGGAAGCCGGCTTCGAGAAACGTTTTGGCGACGGCGGCGTGGGTGTTGTTGCGCGTGACGATCGAGACGAAGTCGATGCGTTGGTCGGCGGGGAGGGCGGCCTCGGCCTGAGCCATTTCCTGGTAGGTGCCGTAGACGCGGGCGGGGTCGAGGAAGAGATCGGCGCCGGAGGCCTTGGATTTTTCGGGATCGGAGGAGAAGCAGCCGGCGACGAGATCGATCTCGCCGTCAAGACGTGCAGCCATGCGGTGGACGGAGCCGATGAAGGCACCACGGCCGCCGCCGATCATGCCGAGGCGGAGTTTGCGGTTAAGTTTCATAGGGTGGGAGGAAGGAGGGGAGGGTGGGGATGAGTTGGGCGGGACGAAGGCGCGCAGCGCGGAAGTCTTCCCGCGGGAGTGGCACTTCGCTGCGCGCCTCGCAATGAGAAGACTTTAGTGGGACGCAAAAAAGGGCGGGTCAGAGACCCGCCCTCCTTCGCTCAGAGCGCGACGGGTTTGCCGGTGGCGGCGGACTTGTAGGCGCCGTCGATGAGTTTCATCAGCGACAGGGCTTGGGCCGGGGTGTTGAGGGGCTTTTCGGTGCCTTCGATGGTGCGCACGAAGTTCACGGCGGAGCGGACGCGGCCCATGGTTTCGTCGGCGGGGACGATGATGTCGCGGTTCACGTGGCGGCCGTTTTCGAGCGTGTAGAGCTGGCAGGCGTCGATCGCGGTGTTGTCGAGGCCGTCGGTGCCGAAGAGGCGGCGGACGAGCCCGCCGGCTTTCGTGCCTTGGAAGGTGACGGAGACCTCTTCGCGTTGGTTCATCTCGGCCCACGAGACGGCGAAGTTCATCGACTGACCGGTCTTGAAGGTGACGAAGCCGTGCGCGGCAGCCTCGACATCGGTCGTGCCGTTGGTGACATCGGGGATGCCCCACGGGCCTTTGAAGGCTTTGTTGGAAATGTGATCCTGGTAGGTGCGCGCGAGGACGTGGGCGGGTTCGGGATAGCCCATGAAGTGCAGGCCGAGGTCGACCATGTGGAGGAGGTCGATGAGCGGGCCGCCGCCGGAGAGGGCCTTGGTGGTGAACCAGCCGCCGAAGCCGGGGATGCCGGCGCGGCGAATCCATTTCGCCTGGCAGGTGTTGATGGTGCCGATGGTACCGTCGGCGATGTAGTCCATCATCGCGTAGCTCTCGGGGCGGGCGCGGTTGTTGAAGTTAAACATCAGCGTCTTCTTCGCCTTGGCGGCGGTGGTCTGCATGACGGCCATTTCCTTGGCGCTGAGGGCCGGGGGCTTTTCGCAGAAGACGTGCTTGCCGGCTTTGAGGGCCTGGAGGGCGAGGGGCGCGTGGAATTTGTTGGGGACGATGACGGAGACGGCGTCGAGCTCGGGAAGCTTTTTCAACATCTCGGCGACATCGGTGAAGACGCCGGGGATGTTGTGCTTGGTGGCGGCGCGGTGGGCGGCGGACTGATTGACGTCGCAGAGGGCGATGATTTCAGCGCCGGCTTGGCGGAAACCGGTGGCGTGATAGGCGGCCATGCCGCCGGCGCCGATGATGGCGATTTTGGTGCTCATTGAAGGGAGGTGAAAGTGAGAGGGAAAGTGAAAGGGGCGGAGGACGGAGACGGAAAAGACAAGGGGCCCACGGAACACACGGAATACACGGAAGAATCGGGCTTCGGTGGATTGGTTTTTCCGTGTATTCCGTGTGTTCCGTGGGTGGGCGGTTTGGAGTTTAGCCCTTTTTGTCGAATTGGGCGTCGAAGACGATGGCGCTGGAGGGGAAGTCGACTTTGCGGACGAAGGCGGAGGCCTCGGTGGCGCCGTGGACGCGGTCCATGCGGCTGTCTTCCCACTCGACGGAGAGGGGGCCGCGGTAGCCGACGTCGTTCAGGGCGACGATGATTTCCTCGAAGTTGATGTCACCGTGGCCGAGGGAACGGAAGTCCCAGGCGCGACGGGCGTCGCCGAAGCTGACGTGGCCGCCGAAGACGCCGACGGTGCCGTCGCCGTGGCCCCACCAGACGTCCTTCATGTGGGCGTGGAAAATGCGGGGGCCGAAGGTGCGGATGAACTTCACGTAGTCGACGCCCTGGTAGCCGAAGTGCGAGGGATCGTAGTTGAAACCGAAGCGCCGGTGGCCCTTGACGGCTTCGATCGCGCGTTGGGCGCTGGCGATGTCGAAGGCGATTTCGGTGGGGTGCACCTCGAGGCCGAAGTTGACGTTGAGTTTGTCGAAGGCCTCGAGGATGGGGCCGAAGCGCTTGGCGAAGTCGGCGTAGCCGGCGTCCCAGTAGGCCTGAGACGTGGGTGGGAAGGCGTAAAGGGAGTGCCAGATGGACGAGCCGGTGAAGCCGTTGACGACGGCGGGGAAGTCGTCTTTGCCGTTGTTGCCGGGTTTGGCGTCGAAGAAGGCGCGGGCGGCTTTACCGGCGGTGATCATCTTTTTGGCGGCGCGCTTGCGGACGCCTTCGGGGTCGCCGTCGCCCCAGACGTCGGCGGGGAGAATGGATTGGTGGCGGCCGTCGATGTTATCGCAGATAGCCTGGCCGACGAGGTGGCTGGAGATGGAGTAGCAGGTGAGGCCGTGGTCCTTCAGCATCGCCCATTTTTCGTGGACGTATTTTTTCGAAGTGGCGGCGGCATCGACATCGAAGTGGTCGCCCCAGCAGGCGAGTTCGACGCCGTCGTAGCCCATTTTTTTGACGAGGGGCGCGAGGGTGGCGAGGGGGAGATCGGCCCATTGGCCGGTGAACAGGGTGACTGGACGTGGCATGGTTTTGTCGGAGGGTTGAGGCGAGGCGAGACGAGGGGGCGGGGGGAAGACAGAGGGACGGAGAGAAGGAGAGACGGAAAACGGGGACGGAGGGAGAAAGAGAAAGATTAAGAAGAAAGAGAACGAGGGGCGAGAACGAGGGGGCGCGGAGCGGGCTATGGGTTTCTCTGGCGCGGGCGGGGGCGGCAAGAGGAAATCGGGTAGAGGGCGGGCAAAGTGGCGGGGGTGAAGCGGGGTGGCAGGATATCTCCGGGGCGATTTCGGCGCTTCGCTCGGGCAGGGGAATCGTGCAAGGCCGGGGGCAGGGCACTGGTTCGCTCTCTGAACACGCTCGGTTGTGCGGAATTTTCGCTGGTGGAGACGTGCGCGTTGGCGGCGAAGCACGGGCTCGCCGGGGTGGAGGGGGGGGCGCTCGGCGGGATCGTGGACCTCGCGGGCGATCTGGCGGCGACGGAAGGGGCGCCGGGGGCGTTGGCGGAAAAAATGGGGGCGGAGGAAACGGGCGGGCGGGTCGTGGCGTTCACCCCGTCGATGAAGCTGGTGGGGTGGGCGGCGGCGGAGCGGGAGCAGGCGCAGGCGCAGGCGCAGGAGTTTTTCCTCGACGATGCCCGCGGTGGCGGGAATGAGCGGGGCGAGCTCGAGGAGGAGCGCGCACTCGGCGATGACGCGGCTGACGGAGCTCCCCAGTGGGTGAGCAGCAGACCGCGCTCGACGGGGGTGCGTGTCACAAACGTCTTAATACGGCCGGTGAGGGAGCAGACTTAGCCGCGTCGATTACGTCCGAGGCCATGGTCCTCGAGCAGGCAAAAATCGAACGGCCACTTCGTCGGCCGCCGGCCGGCGGGCGGGTTTTCGGAGCGCGCGCAAGGGCGTGGCCTCCGGCAGGCTGAATCGTTCCGGCTGAGCGGAGGCGGGCGGGAGGGGGGAGCGGGCAGCGAGCGGGGGGGCAGCACGCGAGGAGAATCGCGGGATTGGCCGCGGCGAGTTCACGGGCGAAGTCGGCCGCGCTGAGACCGGTGGGATCGAGCGGGCGAAAATCGGGGGCGAGGGCGCGGAGGTCGGCGAGCGGCGGAGCCGGAAAGAAGGCCGCCGCTTCGTAGGGCGTGAGAACGACGCGCAGGGAGGGGGAAGGCAGGGAGGACGAAAAGCAGGGGTCAGGGAACGGGCGGCAGGCACTCGAGGAGGTCGAGCGTGGGCGTCGGGTCGAGTTGCCAGCGGCCGAGGCCGGCGGGGAGGAAGACTTTGTCGAAGGGGCGCAGGGCGTGGGCGACACCGTCGACGGTGAGCGCGCCGGTGCCGGCCGTGACGATGCCGATGAAGCATTCGGAGTCGTGACGGGTGACGGGGCCGCGGTGGTGGCTCTTGCGAATGCGGAAGCACGGCGTGCGCTCGGGTCCGATGAGGTCGTCTTGGAACGAATCAGGGCCGAGGGCGCGGGCACGACGGGGCGGGCAGAAGGCCTCGTTGGTCACGCGGTCGGGGGACCAGCGGCTGAAGTCGAACACATCGAGGCAGAATTCGAGGCCCCGCCCCATGAAGCGGGCGCTTTCGGGCAGGGTGTAGCCGCCGCGTTCGAATTCGAAGCGCACGACGAGGTCGCTGGGCTCCATGATTTCGGCGAGCAGGAGGCCGGGACCGAGGGCGTGCGGGACGCCGCCGGGGACGAGCAGGGTGTCGCCGACGTGGACGGGGATGCGGTCGAAGCAGGCCTCGAGGCCGGCGATGTCCTGAGTTTCGATGAGACGGCGGAGCTGGTTACGGGAAGGCGGGCGTTGGAATCCGAGATAGAGATACGGCGGGTGGGGGAGGTCGTCGCGGATGGCGAGGATGTGGTAGGCCTCGGTTTTGCCGGAGGGGGCGTGGAGGAATGTTTGGGCGAACGCGGCGGTCGGGTGCGCCTGGAGGTGGAGCCGGATCGAAGGATCGAGGAATTTGACGAGGAGCTGGGGGTTGGCGCCAAAGCGGGCGGCGTGTGCAGCGCCGAGATAGTAGGCGGGGTCGGCGGCGAGGAGCTCGGCCAAGCTGTGCGGGGTGGGATCGTCGCCGCAGAGGACCGGCGAGAGGCCCTCCGGAAGAGAACGTTCAGGGCGCAGAGCGGAGAGCTGAGAGCCGGAATCCGGGTGGCGGGTGGCGTCGGGGGGATTGATCGCGCGGGTAGTGGAGGCGATCCAGTCCTCGGGGAAGTGGGTGTCGGCGGGAGGGGGCACACGGGTGGGAAAGCCCGTGCTGCCACGGGAGGGCGTGGCGAGGCGGTCGAGGGTGCGGCCGCCGAGGTAGGTGCGCCAAACGCGGTTGGGGGGCAGACGCAGGAAGGTGCCGGGAGAAGGCATGGCAGAAGATCAGACGGAGGGCTGAAGTTTTTCCGAGGTGCGGGAGCTCGCCAGGAGCAGCACGCCGGTGACGCTGACGAGACCGCCGCAGCCGAGGAAGGCAAGCTGGCTGACGGGCGGATTGGGGATGAGGGCGAGGTCTGTGACGGCGAGGCAGACCGGCATGAGGATGAGCCTCTGGATGAAATCGCTGGCGAGTACGGCCCAGTTGCCGCCGATGCGGGCCCTGCCGAGGACGACCCAGCCGGGGCAGAGGATGGGCAGGCGGACATCGATCTCGCAGCCGGCGGCGAAGAAGAGGCGGAGGGGTGAGTTGGAGCTACGGGAAGACTAGCGCCCTCGCCGCCCCCAAGCGGGTACGGATGGCCTGAATACTGGTGACGACGCGGAGCGGGCGGAAGCGCGGAGCGAAGGGGAGGGCGTTGGGGAGAAAGTCGAGGGAGTTGCCGACCTAGAGGGCGATGATGGGCCAGCCATCGCTGTAGGTTTTACTCGCGGCGCCGGTGAAGGTCCACGTCCTGGAGGCGACCATGAAGGCGGAACCGCCGACGATCCCCCAGAGGGCTTTGCCGCCCCCGCGAAAATACTCGGAGACGTGGGTGACGAAGCGGCGGAAGACCCAGCTGATCGCCGGCAGGTAGACAAAGTAGAAAACGAGAACGGCGTAGTCGTCGGGGCCATCGCGAGGGGCCAAAGGGGGCGCGGGGGAAGCAGGGTTAATCATAATGAAATACCGAGGGGAAAGTGCGGGCGGGCGCGGGGTCGCTCAGCGGGGATGCGGCCCGGTGGCGGGGCGGGCGGGCGCTCGCCCACGCGGCGGCGCCACCGACGTGGAGGATGGGTCGGAGCCCGCGCTCTACCTGGGGGCGGGGCCGGTGGTGTCGCCGACGAAGCGTCGGGTGGGGAGTATGAGGTCGGAGAAGCTGCTGGCGTCGTCGGTGGCGCTTTGCAGGACGAGGCGGGCGGCTTCGCCGAGTTTCTCAGGGTTGGAGCCGGCGGCGGTGCGGCTCGGTTTGCTCGCGGTGGCGAGGGGGGAGAGGTCGGCGCTGGCGACGCTCGCGTCGCGGGGGATGAGCAAGCTGGCGCGTTTGAAGGTGCGGGTGGCGCCGGCGGCCACGAGGGTGTTGTCGCGAACTCAGGCGGAGGGAAAATTGGGGCGACGCGCGTGGGGGCGCACGGGGAGGACGGTTACGGACCCCTCGGCGCGGTCGCCCTCCTGCAGGCTGACGGTGGTGCGGGGATCGAGCACGAGCGCGCCGCGGGCGAGGGTGGGTTGCAAGGCCTGGAGGCGGGCCTCGTGGCGGCCGAGGCCGACGTTGCCGCCGATCCAACCGAAGCGGCGGTGGCCGAGGGCGTGCAGGTGGGGGACGAGGGCCCGCGAGATGCCGAGCTCCTGAGCGAGCCGGGTTCGGGAAATTTTTTTCGCGGAGCGGGGCTCGGGGGATTTAATCATCCGGGCGGAGCGGCAATAAACTACTCAATGAGGTGGAGCCTGCGTCGGAAGAGGACGGGCGACGATCGATGGACCCGCGGTTGGCGGTTGGGAAACCGCCGCTCCGTCAGCGGTAGAGCCAGTATTTTTGGCTCTGCTGCTGGTAGATCTTCGCCTGGTCGCGCCACTGTTTGAGCCAGCGTTCGATGTCGGTGTTTTTGCCGTTGGCGACGAGGTCGGTGAAGAAGGCGCGCGAGCCCATGAGGTTGAGGAAGAGACTGCGCTGTGGCGCCGCGGCCGAGGCGAACGGGTTGCGGGGCTCAAGTTTGCAGGCGAGGCGCATGAGGTGGAAATTCAGTTCGGTGGGGCGCCAGGCGTCGTAGTCGCGGATTTCGATGTAGAGGCCGGTGCCGGCCTTGCCGGTCTTGGTGTTGGGCGCACTGACGCGGCGGAAGGCGATGCCGGGGAGGTTGAGGGCGCGCAGTTCCTTTTCATAGACGTCGATTTTCGTCGTGAGATGGAGGAGGCCGCGGAACTGATACTGGGAGCCGACGCCGTGTTTGAAGCCGCCGAGTTCGCAGCCGAGGCCGGTCATGGGGTAGCCTTTGACGGCTTCGAAATCGACGATGAGGGGCGAAGTAGGGATCCAGGTGAGGCCGGTTTCGGTCCAGCGCATGGAGCGGGTCCAGCCGCGCATCGGGATGACGGTGAGTTTACCTTTGGCGCGCTGGGCGTCGGTGAGCGAGAGGCGGCCGGTGGGTTCCGGGGCGTCCTTGGTCATGCGGGCGAGTTCGCCCATGGTGAGGCCGTGGACGTAGGGCACGCGGTAGGCGCCGACGTAGCTCATGAGGTCGGCGTCCATCGGGGGGCCGTCGACCTTGAGGCCGCCGAGCGGGTTGGGGCGGTCGAGGACGATGACTTCGACGCCGTGCTGGAAGCAGGCAGCCAGGGCTTTTTTCAGGGCGCTGATGAAGGTGTAGCTGCGCGTGCCGATGTCCTGGAGGTCGACGACGAGGGCATCGAGGTCATTCAGCTGGGCCTTGGTGGGTTCGCGGGTCTTGCCGTCGTAGAGGGAGCGGACGGGCAGGCCGGTGCGTTTATCGACGTAGTCGTTGTAATTTTTGCCGGCGGGGAATTCGCCGTTGATGCCGTGTTCGACGGCGAAGAGGGCGACGAGTTTGACGCCGGGGGCCCGGCGGAGGACGTCGGCGGTGGGCGTGCCGCGGCGGTTGACGCCGGCGGGGTGGGAGAGGAGGCCGAGGCGTTTGCCGCGCACGGCGGCGAAACCGTCGGCTTCGAGGACGTCGATGCCGAGGAGGACGGGCGGGAGTTTTTCGCCGGCGCTGAAGGTGAGAACGGGGGTGGACGAAGGAGCGGCGGCCGGCGGCGGGGTGGCGGAAATCGTGGGGGTGACGAACGGGGTGGTGGCCTTGGGCGCGGGCGGCTTCGTGGCACTGCAGCCGAAGAGGCCGAGCAGCGGCACGAGCAGCGGAAGCAGCGGTTGGACGAACGAGAGACGGAGCGCGCCGGGCATGGTGGATTAAACTGGCGGGCGGCTTCCGCCGGTCGAGCCGGAAGCGGAGCGTCGTTCCGTCCCGGAGGTGCTGGGGCCGGAGCGGACGCCGAGGAGGTAGCCGGCATCGAGGAAGGCGCCGAGGATGAGGCCGCTGATCACGCCACCGACGGCGAGACAAAGGAGGGCTTGGCCGAGGGCGGAACCGAGGGTCCTGTCGCCGAAGAGTTCGCCGAGCCCCTGGTCCTGCCAGCCGGTGGGGAGGCGGGCGGCGGAGAGGTCGAGGCCGAAGCGCTCCAGCAGATTTCGCCCGAGCAGAAACGTGCCGCCGTAAATGGGCAGGGCGGTGAAGGGATTCGTGATGAACTGGAGCGCGCCGAGAATCATGAAATTGCAGCGCGAGAGGAGGGAGAGGAAAAAGCCGACGGGGAGTTGGACGCCCATCAGCGGCAGGAGGGAGAGCACGGAGCCGAAATAGAAGGCGCGGCGCACGGGGCTGGAGCGGAAGGTCCAGAGGTAGGCGCGGCTCCGGGCGAGGGAGGCGAAACGGCCGACCAGGGGGTAGCGGTGAAACTCGGTGCGCCGGGGCATGAAGCGCAGCCAGCGTTTGGTGCGGCGGATGCGCACGTGGTGGGCGGGAGCGGAGGGGGTGACGGCTTCCGGCATGGCGGTGAAGGTTTCAGAAAACCGCGCGAACGCCAGCGGGGAGCAGAGAATTTGCGTCGCGCAGGGCGACGGCGAGCGGGGTGCCGGGCGGGGTGATGGCGTGGAGGGTGAGGCGGTCGCGCGGCGCGAGCGGGGCGACGGCGCCGGCGAAGACATGGACGGGTTTGCCGAGGGCGAGGGCGCGGGCGGCGACGGCGCCGGGGCCTTTGCCGGTGAGCGAGGTATCGTCGAAGCGGCCTTCGCCGGTGATCACGAGATCGGCGGCGGCGAGTTTGCGTTCGAGGTCGAGCCACGCGGAGACGAGGTCGAAGCCGGGGAGCAGTTGCGCATCGGCGGCGGCCATGAGGCCGAAGGAAATGCCGCCGGCGGCACCGGCGCCGGGGAGGTCCATGAGGGAGTCGGGGCGTTGGGAGTGGGCGCAGAGGAGGAGGGCGAGGCGCGCGCTCTCGTGGTCGAGGCGGGCAAGGTCGGCGGGGCGGAGGCCTTTTTGCGGGCCATAGGTGGCGGCGGCGCCGCGTGGGCCGAGCAGGGGATTGGTGACGTCGCAGGCGATGCGGATGGGCGGGAGTGAGGGCGAGGCGGGGAGATGTCCGGAGAGGCGGCTGATTTGCGGCCAGTGGGCGGGGAGGGGAGGCGAGATCGGTGAGCCGGTGGCGGAGTGAAAGGTGAGGCCGAGGGCCGCGAGGGCGCCGAGGCCGAGGTCGCTCGTGGCGCTGCCGCCGACGCCGAGGAGGATGGCGACGACCCCGGGGCGGGCGGCGGCGAGGCGAATGAGTTCGCCGGTGCCGAGGGTGGTGGCGTGCCAAGGGTCGCGTTGGTCGGGGGCGAGGAGAGCGAGGCCTGACGCCGTCGCCATCTCGATCACCGCGACGGAGGCGTCGCGGGGAAGCGGACAGCGGAGAGCTGAAAGCTGAGAGTCGGACAGACTGAGCAGGTCGCGGGCGGGGGCGGGGATGCGGGCGAGGGGGACGAAGCCGATCGTGGCGGGGGTGGGTGTGCCGCGGGGGCCGGTGACCGGGTGGGTTTCGACGGTGCCGCCGGCGGCGTGCGTAAGGATTTCGCAGAACCCTTCGCCGCCGTCGGCGAGCGGGCAGAGGTCAAGGGTCCAGTCGGGGTGGCGCTCGTGCAGGGCGGCGGCGGTGAGGGCGCAGGCGGCGGGCGCGGTGAGCGCGTCTTTGAATTTGTCGAAGGCGAGGAGGACGTGCATGGAGCGCGGGCGGAGGGATTGGCGTGTCGCCCGGAGTGGCGCGCAATGACAAAAGGCGGAGGGCGGTCCGGAGACCCTGCCCGGCATTAAAAGCCGCCGGTGACGCCGGCGGTGTAGGTAAAGCCGAGGTTGTTTGCGATGGCGAAGCGGCTCCAGTCGGGGGCGCCGTCGACGACGCGGTAGCGGGTTTTCTGGGCGTTGGTGACGTTGCGACCGGAGACGAAGAGGCGGGCCCAGCGGGTGACACTGTATTCGACGCTGAAGTCGACCGTCGT
>CANHJG010000092.1 GCA_947461205.1 Opitutia bacterium | reverse complement strand
CAGCTTCGCATCGCTCACGAGCACGTAACGGTTCGTCGCATCCCCCACCTCGCGGCCATGGGGCCATCCTTTTACCCGGCGAGAAAGCGCGGAGCGCGATCCGCTCCCGCCGCATCGACGCCCTCGCGCCGCGCCCCGAAGACCTGAAACGCTTTTCCGCCGCGCTCGAAGCACCGCAACGAAACGTCCTGCCCTTGAAACTCAGCGTGCGGCAACCCAGCGCGCGCAGCTCCACGAACGGCGTCGGCAACGCCTGCGGCAGCGGCCCGTGCTGCTCGCCGAGCCACGTCTTGAGCGTCGCCACCTCCGCGCCGCGTTTCTGCAACCGGAAACCTTTGGTCACGAAGTCCACGGCAAACTCCTCGAACGCTTCGCCCCGCACCGGCGCCAGCCGCGACGCCGCAACCCTCAGCAGCACCGCCAAGGCCGCGGCGGCCGCGAGCCACACCGGATGCGCCCACCACGCCCGCCGGGCCGTCGGCGCACCCGTCCTTCCGGCGCTCGCGCCGCTGTCTGCCCGCTTCCCGCCTCTGCTTGTGCGCGCGCCCGTCAAAATCGCCTCGCGCAGCCCCGCCTGCGGCACCACTGCCCGCAACTTCACCGCCACCGCCGCATCGTGCGCCTGTTCCCGCGCGGCCCACGCGCCCAGCGCCGAATCGCTCTTCGCCTGCGTCAGCGCCTGCGCCCTCGCCGGATCCGCCGCATTGCGCCCACCCGGGCGATCCGCGCCCAGGAAAAATTTCGCCTCATTGTTGATCAGGCTTGTTTCCTCCGCGCCGCAGCATGGAACGCCACGACGTTGCTTTCCCCTTCGGCCGCTTCCCGCTGCAGCGCCGCCCGCAACGGCGCCTTTCCCCGCGACAGCCGTGACATCACCGGGCCGATCGGCCCTCCGAGCGCCTCGGCGATTGCCAGCACCGACCGCTCCTCCCGATCAAAACGCGTGCGTGGCGCCCGGCACGGCTCGTCCACTGACTGGAGCGCCACGACCACGGTCGCCGCATCCACCTTCGCCCCACGGTCGATTTCCTCCGCCGCGATACCCTGCTCGCCCGGCGGTAAATTCTCGATCGATGTCGCCCGCGCGTCCCGCTACCGCCCGCGCAAGAATTACCGATCCAGCGTCGCGAACAACCACGACTTCGCCTTCGTCGCCTCGCCCAGCGCCTCACCCTTCGTTGCCCGGATATAAAACGGCCGCTGCACCAGATCGCACGCCTCCACTTCCCGCCGCGCGAGGCTGAGGGCAAACCGGTAGAACGACGCGTCATGCTCGTCCACCCACGGCGTGAATACTGGGTTGCTCATCTTCATCGATTCAGAGTTGCCTCCCGCCCCGCTTATTCCCGGAAAATTTTCGTCCCGCCACCATGCTCCGCTTCCACCTCCCGCCCAACCTCGCCTCCGCCGCCCCGCGCGACGCCATCGCGATCAAGGTGGACCTCGATCTCTCCGCCGGAGCCCCGCCCGCCGAATTCATCCCCGCGCTCGTCCTGCTCCAACGCTGGTCCGGCGCCCAAACCCCGCCGAAAATCATCCAGGTCAACCGCGCCCGCCTCCGCGACCTCCTCTCCGCCCTCCGCGGCCAGCCCATTTTCTTCTGGGTCAACGGCTCCACCCCCATCGCCTGGAACGACGACACCCTTTCTGGCGTCTCGATCTTCCTCGCCCCGCCCGCTTCCCTCGCCCGCCCCGCGCCCTCCCCCACGCCGCGCGTCATCCCGCGCCCTGCCGGCACCCGCCTCGGCGTCGACGGCAGCGAACACTTCCTCGCTGTCACCTTGCCCTCCCGCGAGGACCCGACCTACGCCACTGCCCTCACCCTCCTCAAAGAAAACGGCTTCGTCCTCGAACCCTCCAACCGCACCTGGTGGCTCCGCGACCGCCACAAAACCCTTAACTTTCTCTCCGCCCAGCTCGCGCGCCTCCGCGACACCTTCTGCGCCGACTTCACCCCGAACTTCGAGAAAAACACCGCCCACTTGCGCGTCGCCGAGGTCGCCGCCGAGATCGCCGAGACTGGCGATAGCTTCGCCGTCACCCTCGCCCTCCGCGCCGGCTCCGCCGACGAATCCACCCTCCGCACCGCCGTCGCCACCAACCGCGGCTACCTCGAATCCGACGGCAAAGTTTTCCTCTTCGACCAAGCAAAGCTCCAAAAACTCGCCACCGCCCAACGCGCCCTCTCCGGCGATCCCACCGCCGCGGTCGCGCCCCGCCGCACCCAACGCGTCAGCTCCGCGCGCATCGCCGAAGCGCAGGACATCCTCGAAGAACTCTCGCCCGGCTTTCAGTCCCCCGATTCCTGGCGCACCCGCAGCGGCGCGCTGAAAAACCTTTCCGCCCTCGCCCCCGCGCCGGTGCCGCCCTCGCTCGACGCCCTCTTCCGCCCCTACCAGCGCCTAGGCGCCGCCTGGCTCTGGCACCTGCACCGCCACCAACTCGGCGGCATCCTCGCCGACGAAATGGGCTTGGGCAAAACGATGCAGGCCCTCGCGCTCCTGAGCGCGGTCAGCGGCGCCACGCCTCAGCCAAACGTGCAGGACTCAGCGCCGAGAGCCCAGAATCAGTCGGCCGCACTCCGCCGCACCCCGACTCTCGGCACGGCCCCCGTTTCCGGTGCTACTCCCAGCTCTCAGCCCTCAGCTCTCAGCCCACCGCGTAGCGGCGCCAGCCTCGTGATCTGCCCCGCCTCCCTCCTTGAAAACTGGCGCCGCGAGTCCGCCCGCTTCGCCCCGCAGCTCCGCACTTTTGTCCACCATTCCTCACACCGCCTCGAAACGGCCGCCGACTTCGCCGCGCACGACCTCATCATCACCAGCTACGGCACGCTCGCCCGCGATCAGGACCTGTTCACCACCGTCGAGTTCGCCTGCGTCATCGCCGACGAAGCCCAGCACATCAAAAACCGCCGCTCCCAAAACGCCGCGGCCCTCCGCGCCCTCCGCTCGCGCGCCCGCTTTCTCCTCACCGGCACGCCCCTCGAAAACTCCCTCGACGACCTCCGCTCGCTCTTCGAATTCCTCCTCCCCGGCTACCTCACGCGCGTCCCCGCCGGCCTCCGTGGCGACGAACGCGCCTGGTTCGACGACCGGCTCCGCGCCCAGACCGCCCCCTACATCCTCCGCCGCACCAAACGCGCCGTCGCCCCCGAACTCCCCGCCAAACTCGAGCAGACCGTCTGGTGCGAAATGACGCCCGCGCAGGCGAAACTCTACCGCGACACCCAGGAAAAATCCGAACGCGAGCTGTTCGACCTCGAGGCCGGCGGCGCCAGCGAAACGAAGCTCCAGTTCGCCGCCCTCACGCAGCTCCTCCGCCTCCGCCAGATTTGCTGCGATCCGCGCCTCGTCAGTGGCCCGGGCTTTCCAGCCCGTGATTCCGATCTCCTCGCTGACTCCGACGCCCAGCCCTCCCCGCTCAACGCTCAACTTTCCGCCCCTTACGCCGACTCGGCGAAGCTGGACTCCTTCCGCGAAATCCTCGCCGAGGCTCTCGACGACGGCCACCGCCTCCTCGTCTTCTCGCAGTTCACCTCGCTCCTCGCCCTCCTCCGCGCCGACCTCGAGGAACAGGGCATCGCCTACTGCTACCTCGACGGCTCGATGTCCCCCGCCGCCCGCCAAGCCCAGGTCGACCGCTTCCAGGCGCCGGCTTCTGCCTCCCAGCTCTCCGCGCTCAGCTCTCAGCCCGGCGGCGGCACCGCCGCCGTCCCCGTCTTCCTGCTTTCCCTTAAAGCCGGCGGCACCGGTCTCAACCTCACCGCCGCCGACACGGTCGTCCATTTTGATCCGTGGTGGAATCCCGCCGCCGAAGCGCAGGCCACCGACCGCGCCCACCGCATCGGCCAAACCCGCGTCGTCACCAGCTACAAGCTTGTGGCCTCCGGCACCGTCGAGGAAAAGGTCCTCGCGCTGCAGGACGAAAAGCGCGCCCTCCTCGCCAACGTCTTCGAAGCCAGCGACGCCGCCGCCGCGCGCCTCTCCCTCGCCGACCTCAAATCGCTGTTGAAATAAACGGAGCGGCGGTTTCCCAACCGCCGCCAGTCGTTAAGCCACTGGGCTCAGGGCAGAAACTCCACAAACTTCCAACTTCGGTTGTCGATCGCGTTGGGCACGTAGCGCAGCTTCGGGTTCACCGCGAAGACGCGCGTGTAGAAATAAATCGGAATGACGGGCAATTCGTCCGCCAAAATTTTCTCCAACCTTTGGTAGATCGCGAGGCGCTCCGCCTCGCTGCCGGCCGCCAGCGACTCGCGCACGAGCGCATCGTAGCTCGCGTTGCTCCAGCCCGTGTCGTTGTTGCCACCACCCGTGACCCACATGTCCATGAACGTGTTCGGGTCCGTATAGTCGGCGATCCAACCGGCCCGACAGAGATCGTAATTCAACGTATCCTGGGAATCCAAATACACCTTCCACTCCTGATTCGCCAACCCGATCTCCACTCCGAGGCGCGTGCGCCACATTTGCTGGATCGCCTCCGCGATCGCGCGATGGTTCTCGGAGGTGTTGTAGAGGATGTCCACCTTCGGGAACCCTTTCCCGCCGGGAAATCCCGCCTCGGCCAGCAAACGCTTCGCCTCCGCGAGATCGCCTTCGATCCGCGCGCCGGAGGTAAACTGCGGTGAGGGCGGACAGAAATTGTAGGCCGGCTGCTGTCCGCCCCGCGTCACATTGCGCACGAGCGACTCCCGGTCGATGGCCAGTGCCAACGCGCGGCGCACCCGTTTGTCGTTCAGCGGCGCCTTCGTCACATTCACCCGGTAGAAATAAACCCCAAAGTAAGGATCCTGCCGGTAACTCGCCGCATAGTCGCGCTGGTAGGTCGCGATCTTGGCGTTCGGCAGCTCGTTGGTGCGGTCCAGCTGGCCGGTGCGAAACATCCGCTCCTCCGTATCGATGCTCTCGGTCGGCAGAAAGTTGATCGTCTCCAACTTCACTTTTTCACGGTCCCAATAAGTCGCCGACCGGCTCACGACGATGCGCTGGTTCGGCCGCCACTCCTTCAGCACAAACGGCCCGTTGCCCACGAGGTTTTCCGGCCGCGTCCACGCCGAGCCCTTGCGCGCCAGCCCGCCAAATTTCTCCACCGTCGGGAGGTGCACCGGAAACCACGAGTAGTGTTTCATCGCTTCGATGAGAAACGGTGTGCGGTGCTTCAGGGTGATCCGCAACGTGTGCGCGTCGGGCGCCGCAAAGCCTACCTGCGTGAAATCTTTCAGCTCGCCCTTGTTGTAGGCCTCGGCGCCGACGACGTGGTGGAGTTTGTAGGCATATTCGGCGCCCAGCGACGGCGTCAGCATGCGGCGATAGGAGGCGACGAAGTCCTGGGCCGTGATCGGATCACCGTTGGACCACTTGGCCGTGGTGCGCAGGAAAAACGTATAGACCCGACCATCCGGAGTAATCTCCCACCGCTCGGCCACTCCGCCCACGGTATCGGACCCGGTCGGCCCCTCGGCCACGAGGCCCTCAAAGAGCGCGTTCACGATCTTGTTTTCCGGTACGCCCGTGACGACCTGCGGATCGATATCCTGCGGTTCGGTGCCGTTGCCATAGTTGAGCACCGTGCGCGGCGCGGCGCCGGCCGTCGGTGCGCCGGCGTCGGCCTTGGGTTCAGACTTGGCGCATCCGGCCAACCAGAAGATTCCGGCGATCGCACATCCGAGCCATGGGGAACGGGGAAGGAGCATCGTGCTACGGGAGCAAACCTCGTCCCGAGCGCAAGGCCAGACGCGGATTTGGAATTTTCTCCGACTGCTCCAATCCGCCGCCGCGCCCCGCTTCGCCCCGACCGTCCCCGGGCCCGCGCACCGAACCGCCTCCGGTGTAGTAACCCATCGTTTACGACAGGCTTGCTCTGGCGCGTGCATCGTGTGCGCTTGGGCGGCTCTCGCTCCCCGATGAAACCTTCCCCGCTTTCCGCGTTCGTCACGCTCACCGTCCTGTCGGCTCTCCTCGCTGCGCCCGCCCTCGCCGCCCCCGACGGGCTGACCACGCGCAACCCCAACGCCACCGGGCCCGCCGCCCCCACCCGCGCCGGCGCCGCGCTCGATCCCGCCAAGGAGCTCCCGCGCTACCCCGCCGTCGCGCCGCAAGACGCCCTCGCCACTTGGAAAGTAAAGCCCGGCTTCAAGGTCGAGTTTGTCACGCACGAACCCCAGATCCGCGATCCCATCGCCCTCTCGTTCGATGAAAACGGCCGCATGTTCGTCTGCGAAATGATCGACTACTCCGAGGAACGCGACCGTACGCCTCACCTCGGCCGCGTCTCGGTCCTCGAGGATAAAGACGGCGACGGCTTCTACGAGACGAGCACCGTCTTCGCCGACGACCTCCCGCTGCCCACCGGCCTCATTTGGGCCAACGGTTCACTCTTCGTCGCCGCCACGCCCCACATCTGGCGCCTTCAAGACACCGACGGCGACGGACGCGCCGATGTGCGTGAAGTTGCGTTCACCGGCTTCGGCACTGGGCTGAAAGCCCTCAACGTCCAAGCCATGCTCAACAGCCTTGTGTGGGGCCAGGACAACCGCATTCACGTCCAGGGCGGCACCGGCAACCGCGGGAAAATCTCCAGCCCCAAACGCCCCGGCCAGCCCGCCGAGGAACTCGCTTCGCGCGATTTCTGGTTCGATCCGCGCACCTATGAATTCGGCTTCGAGGCCGGCGGCGCCCAATACGGCATGAGCTTCGACAACTACGGCCGCAAATTCGCCTGCTCCAATTCAGAGCACCTCCAGTTCTTCGTCTACGACGACCGCTACGCCGCCCGCAATCCCTTCTTCACCCTGCCGCCCACCCGCCAGAGCATCGCCGCCGACGGCGGCGCCGCCGAGGTGTATCGCATCAGCCCCGACGAGCCGTGGCGCATCGTGCGCACGCGCTGGCGCATCGGCGGCGTCGTCAAGGGCGCCGTCGAGGGCGGCGGCCGCGTCAGCGGCTACTTCACCGGCGCCACCGGCACCACCGTGTTCCGCGGCGACGCCTACGGAGACGATTTCGTGAACAACACGTTCAGCGGCGACTCCGGCAGCGCCCTCATCCACCGCAAGAAAATCTCCCCCGCCGGCGTGAGCCTGATCGGCCGCCGCCCCGCCGACGAACTGAACGTCGAGTTCGCTGCCAGCACCGACACCTGGGTCCGCGCCGTGAATTTCGCCAACGCCCCCGACGGGACGCTCCACGTCGTCGACATGTATCGCGAAGTCATCGAGCACCCGTGGAGCCTGCCCGAGGAAATCAAACAACACCTCGACCTCAACAGCGGCAACGACCGCGGCCGCATCTACCGCGTCGTCCCCACCGGCTCCGCGTGGCAGCGCCGCGGCCGCGTCGCCCTCGGCTCCGCCACCACCGCCGAACTCGTCACCACCCTCGAACACCCCAACGGCTGGCACCGCGACACCGCCTCGCGCCTGCTTTACGAACGCCAGGACCCAGCCGCCGTCCCGCTCCTCGCGAAACTCCTCCGCGAAGCGAAGTCTCCGCTCGCGAAACACCACGCCCTCGGCGTCCTCGACGGCCTCGGGGCCTTGACCGAGGAACCCGTCCTCCCCGCCCTCGCCGACCGCGACGCCCGCCTCCGCGAACGCGCGATCGTCTACGCCGAGAAACTCATCGCCCGCGGCCCACTCTCCCCCGCCCTCGCCGCCCGACTCTCCGCCCTCGTCAACGACCCCGACGACCGTGTGCGCTTCCAACTCGCCTTCACTGTCCAATCCGCCCCCGGCCTGGCCAACGTCTATGCGCAACTGGCCGCCCGCGATTTCGCCGAACCGTGGATCTCCGCCGCGCTCCTGAGCGCGCCCCCCGCCGTCGTCAACGGCACGCTCTTCCCCGCGCTGACGCGCGACCTCGCCACCGCCCAAAAAGCCGCGCCGTTTGTCGCCAAGCTCATCGAAATCCGCGCCGCGTCGAAGCCCGCCGAAGGCGATGCGGCGTTGATCGACTTCGTCGCGCAACCCGGCACCAGCCCGCTCTGGCTCCGCGCCCTCGGCGAAGGCCTCCGTCGCGCCGGCACCACGATCGCTCAGGCCGACACCGCCCAAAAGCTCACCGCGGTGTTCACGCGCGGCGCCGCCACGGCCGCCGATCCCACGGCCCCATCCGCCGCCCGACTCGAGGCCATCGGACTCCTCGGTGTCGCAACCTACGCCCAGTCGAGCGAGCCGCTGCTCGCCTGCCTCGCCCCCGGCCAGCCGGAAGCGGTTCAGTCCGCCGCGATCCGCGCGCTCGCCCATCACACCACCCCCGAAGTCACCGCCGCACTGATTCGCGCGTGGCCGCACTACCCACCCGCCGCCAAGGATGCTGCCCTCGCCACCCTCGTCGCCCGCGAGGACCGCGCCACCGCGCTCCTCCACGCCATCCAGGCCGGCACGATTAAGCCCGCTGAACTTCCCGCCACGCAGGTCCAAAGCCTCGCCCACCACCGCAGCCCCGCCGTCGTCGCGCTCGCCAAGGTCGCCCTCGCTTCCGTGATTCCGCCGTCGCGGGCGGAGGTCGCGGCCAAGTTTCAACCCGCCCTCACGGCCCCGGGCGACGCCGCCCGCGGCCTGACCCAGTTTCAAACCCACTGCATCGTCTGCCACCAAGCCGGCCGCATCGAAGGCATCGCCGTGGGCCCCGATCTCGTCACGGTGAAGACGCGCGGCCGCGCCAGCCTGCTCACCGCGATTCTCGAACCGCACAAGGACGTCGCCCCGCAATACATCGCCTACGACGTCACGACGAAGGAGGGCAACGCCTACACCGGCCTGATCGCCCGCGACGACGCCACTGGCCTCGCCCTCAAAATCATGGGCGGCGCCGAAGTCGCCATCGCGCGCGCGAATGTCCGCGGCAGCAGTTCCTCCGGCAAGAGCCTCATGCCCGAAGGCCTCGAAGCCGGCATGTCCGTGCAAGCCATGGCCGACCTGCTGACGTTTATTGAGAAACTGTAGGCGACCTCGGCCTCGAGCCGGTATCCTAAAACCGTACCGCCTGCGTCACCTCGCGCTTCGTCGCGATCTCCCGCACCACGACACTCGCCGTTCGCGTCCCCGCCGCGCCGCCCGCTTCCGCCGGCACCGCGAAAAGGTGGTACCGATCCGCCAGCCCGCTCCCGTTGGGCCGCTTGCGTTCCACGAGTGTCGGCGTGACCTCGACCCCATCCACCGTCAAGGTCACGAACTCCGCCAGCGGCGTCTGCGGCATCCCTTGCGGCGTATTCTTCCAAGCGCAGCGCACGCGCAACGCGACGCCCTGCGCCGGACGAGCGACTTCAAATTCATCCTCGGGCCGCACGGCCAAGAGCGACACCAGCGGCCGCCGCACCTGCGCGTTCTCCCACCACCGCCACTCGCGCTCCCTCGCCTGCATGAAATCCCGCACCTCATCCGAGCCGCTGTGCATCCACGTCTCGCCCCGGCTCATCTCGTCGTGGCGCACCGCCACGACCCAGTTCTGTTTCAACGCCTGCAACCACCCCGCCCACGTCGGCTCCGTCGCCAAAAACAGCGTGCGATAACCCGTCGTCTGGTCCGCAAACCACCACGGCTCCGCGCCGTGCGCGTCCTGCAGGCCGATATACGGAATCTGCCCGCGCCACCGGTGCAAAAACGGCTCCGAGTTCAGGAAGTCGGGATTGCCGAAATGAAACGTGCTGATCGCCGCAAACCCGCCGCGCTCCACCGAATCGTCGAGCAGCGCGCGCACGAGTTCCTCATTCTCGCCAAACTGCCACACCATTCGCCCCTGCCCACGCTCCAGCGGCTCGATCCGCCGCGCCCGGAATTCCGGCCACGACACTGGCGGCGACGCCTCGCCCCGCGTGCCGAGCGGCGGCCCGATGTCGGTGTGCGTCGGCGCGACCAGATCGCTCATGTGGCTGTAGGTGCCGAGCCCGGGCACCTCCGTCCACGTGCCATATTCCTCGTTCGCGCGGAAGAACTGCACCGGCACGTGCTGCGCCTTGGCCAGCGCCTGGGCGCGCACCAGCCACTCGGGCTTGGCGTTCTTCGCACCCCATAGATCGATGCGCAGCGCCGCCGCCAACGCCACCGCCTCCGCCGGACTGCCCGTGCCGTGCGACTCGATCTGGATCGACCACACCTTCAGGTTGTCCACCAACTCGGTCTTCCTCCGCGGAACGCGACGTTGCAGCGACGCCCCCAAATCCTGTTCGCCCAACGTCGCCAACGCCTCGAGCGCATAATAGGTCGCGAGCGGATTGCTCAGCCAACCCGGCCGGTCCGCAAACCCGCCATCGGCGTTCGCGAGCGAACGCAACCACGCGAGACAGCCTTCCCGGTTCGCCGGTTCGCCGCCCAGGAGCTGCAGCGCGCGCAACGCCGCCCGCGTGTAGGCGACATCGTCCACGCCACCGAAGGCCGGACTCGGCTGATACGTGAACCCGCCGCCCGGCAATTGACACGCCCGCAACCACGCGATCGTCTCCGCCTTTTTGTCCTCGGGCAATCCGAGCACACGCGACGCCTGCAGCCCCCAGAGCGTGTTCATCACGTGCCCATCCCCACCGTCGGCCGCCGGCGTATTGTTGAAACTTCCGTTCGCGCGCCGCCGCACGGCCACGTAGTCGGAAAACGCCGGCTGCAAAGGCGCGATCTCCATGCCCAGCAGGGCCCGGCACTGGACGAGGCCGAGCTCCGACTGGAAGACCGGATAGCCGTGTTGTTCGTATTGTTTCAAATACGGCAGAGGCGCCGTCCACCCCTTCAGCCGGTCGCGAAACTCCGCCGCCGGATCGCCCAGCCACACGAGCGCCTGCACCTGTTGAAACTCAAAAATCCGCCGTTCCTGCTCCAGCTTCTTCAGCTCGCGCGGATGGTGCGTGCGCACATAGTCCGTGAGCACCGCCTGGTTGGGCGGCGTCTGCCCGAGCAGCCGATATGCTCCGATCACCGCGTAGGTCGGCGTCAGATGCGAGCGCTTCTGATCCGCAAACGCGTAGCCGCCATCGGGCCGCGCGTGCCGCGCCAGGTAATCGAGCACGGCCGCGGCGGCCGGCTGCGCCGCGCGGATCCGGGGCAAGGCGGAACAAAGACCGGCGACGGCGGCGGACTTGAGGAGGGTGCGACGGGTGAGCGGCGGCATAAGAAATCAATAATCCACCGACAGCGTCAGCCGCAACGAGCGCGGCTCGCGGAGGTAGATGCGGCGTGCGCCGCTGAAGTCCGCGTTGTAGCGCGCGACGCTCACGAGGTCGGAGTTGAAAATATTGCGGCCGTTCAACTGCACGCTCACTGGAAGCTTTTGCCCCGGCAGGCGGAAACGATACCCGGCAAAGGCATCGGTAAACAGTGTTCCGTCCGCGTAGTAATCCTTGCCCGTGCCGCCGGCGCTCGCCGCCCGCGTGTCGGTCTGGCTGAACGCCTTCGACTGGTATCGCACCGCCGCACCGACAAACGCGCCCTTCAGCCGGTCGCCGAACGGGCCGCTGCCGTCGAATTTGTAGCGCGTCGTGAGTGTCGCCTTGTGCGGGATGGAACCGAACCCCTGCTCCTGCGCCACGGCGCGACCGTCGAGTTCGTTCGTCTGGATCGCCGCGATGTTCGTCTCGACCGTCGCCAGCAGCGCCGGGTTGCCCGCCGCGAGCGCGCGCCACTCCGCAAACTTCACCGCAAAGAACGTGTAGCCTTCCGCAAAGAAATTTTCCCGATCGCGCTCCGAGTGCGAGTAGTTGGCGCGGATCGTCCAGGCCTTCGTCGGATTCGCGATCAACTCCAGCTCCACCCCCTTGCTCGCGGTGTCGATAATCGCCGCGTTCCAATTGAAACCCGCCGCATCGGATTGCGCCGGCGTCATCTTGCCCGCAGCGACGAACGCGGCGTTCACGACCAGCGTCTGGGAACGCCCCAAGGCCGTCGCGTTGGTCACGGCTCCGCTGGGCGAAACCGCCGCATCGCCCACCTGCTTCGTTTCGAAATAGGTCACGCGCGCGAAAAACCGGTCGTCCCCGAGTAGGTCGACCATCAAGCCCAAGTCGCGCCCTTTGCCTTCCGGCGGCTCGGGAATCGCCCCAGTCGGCAGGATGCGGCGGTCGAAGCGGGGCGCCCCGTGGTTCGTCGACTGGTTGTAGAAAACCGAGAAACGCTTGTGCAGATGCACGACGCCACCCGCCGTCAACGTGTCCGCCGTGTAGGTGTTTCGGTTGAAACCCGGCAGCGCGACGACCTCGTTGAGCACCATCTGCCCGGACGTGACCCGCGGATCGGCCGCATCCGTTACACGACCCGAGGTCGTGTCGAGGTAAACGATATCGTCGCGCCGGTAGCCGAGCGTGGTCGTGACGCGCCCGTTGAACCACGCGCTCTGCGCGGCGAGCATCAAGCTGTCGATATCCTTCACGGAACTGAGTTCACCGGTGTTGATCTGGCGCGAGCCGACCGCGAGTCCATTATAGGTGAAGGGCGCGAGCGGCGTGTAGAGTCCCGTGAGTGCGTAAGTGGAGAAATCGCCCTCCTGCACGTAGGTGCGGCGATAGAGGAGATTCTGCGCATTCTCCGGCGCGCCGACGTTGGCCAGCGGCCGGTTGAGCGGATCGACGAGAATCTCACGGCGCGACTGCGTGTGTTTGTCCTGCACGGCATTTTCGCCCAAGGCCGCCACGCGGTGGTGACCGAACCACTTCCCCAGCTTAAATTCGTAGGCAACCGTCACGCGTTTCACCTCATTCTCCGTTTCCGTCGCGTCGCCGAGCTGATTCGTTTCGAGGTAGAGCTGGCCGGCGCGCGGATTGGCGATCGTGCCCGTGCCGCCCGGTGCGGGAATCGTGAGATTCGGATCGCCGAGAAAGTCCATCACGTTGCCGTTGTAGACGAAGCTGCGCGCCTTCGCCTTCGTTTCGTTCTTCAGATAAATTCCCTGCACCGTCAGCGCATCGCTGAACCGGTGCTCCAGCGAAACGTGGTAATTGTTGAATTCGCGCGTGAGCTTGGTCTGCGGCCCCGCCCAATTCACCTCATAGGGAAAAATCGCCGGGGCGAGCAAGGTGTCGGCCGTGCCGGGGGCGATGGCCGAGCGCAGTTCGTTGCGCTGGTTTGAGACAAATCCGTCCTGCGTGAAAAACGTGAAGCGCTGGTTCGCCCCGAAACTTGAAAAACCCTTCGTGGTGTCCGCCGCGGTGGCATCGGAGATCGGCCGGCCCGCCGCGATCCAACGCGACACCTGGTCCGTCGTGTTCCATTTCAGCCCGACGCTGTTCTTCGTGAGGCCGTCCTCATAGTTGGCCGTGAACGTCGTGCGCTTGAAGGGCCGGTAGGTCACCGCTCCGCTGGAGCGCTTCGCGTCATTGAACTCGTAGCGGCGCCACGCCTTCGCGTCGCTGGAAAGCGCGTTCAGGCGCACCGCGAGCGTCTTGGGCACCAGCACCTGGTTCAGATCCGTCGTGTAGCGCTGGTAGGCCCACGAGCCAAACTGCGCGCTCGCCGAGTATCGGTTGCGGGCAACGTTGGCCTTCTTACCCGCAAGCGACACGAGCCCGCCCGCATCGCCCGAGCCGAAGAGAATCGAATTGGGGCCGCTCGCGACCTCGGCCCGCTCGATATTGTAGAGGTCCTGCGGCGCGGAATTCTCCACGTAGTCGGTCGAAACGCCGCCGGGAATGCCCCGGATGCGGAACGGCTCGCCGCCGGCAGAGCTGAAATCGCGGGGATTGTTGAAGCCCGAGCCTTCGGCATCGCCCGCGTTCAGCTCGGCGTTGGCCGCATACGCCAGCATCTCGTTCACATTCGTCGCGGCGATATCGGAGAGGAACTCCGCCGTGAACGGCGAGATCGAAGCCGCGGTGTCCTTCAGGTTCGTCCCCAAGCGACTGCCCGAGGTCGTGTTCATCGCCTGATAGCCGACATCGTCGTCCGAGCGCACCTCAAACGGCGACAACTCGACCACTTTTTCCTCGGCCGGCTTGAGCGGCGGCACGACCGTCTGTGCGCCCAACGGGCGAAGAGTAAGCATCGCGGCGAATAGCGCAAAACGAGTTAGATCGCGAGAAGACCAAAGGAGGGAAAGGTTCATGGTAAGGTGGCACAGTGCAGTCGCCCGACTGACGGACCATTCTCCCCAAGGATGCCCGGTCCGGCCGCAGGTCACGCAATTGTCACCTGCGCTGCCCGGCCCTACTTGGCCTTCGCCCGCTTCTTCTTCGCGCCCGCTTCGGCCTGGCCGCCGGCGACGCGCTCCGGCCAGTTTTTCGCGACGAGCGCTCTGAGTTCGGCGATGACCGCTGCCTGCTTCGGCTCGGCGGCGAGATTCTTCATCTCCTTCGGGTCGGCGTCGTGATCATAGAGCTCCGTGCCCTGTTTGCCCTCGTCCCACTCCGTGTAACGCCAACGCGGCGTGCGCACGCTGCGCCCGGGGAAACCGCCGCGCTCTACTTGCGTGTAGGCCGGCCGATCCCACGCCGCATCGGGATTGAGGAGCAGCGGGCGCAGGCTCGCCCCCGCGAGATTCGCTGGGGCCTTCAAACCGGCGAGGTCGGCGAGCGTCGGATACACATCCACGAACTCCACAATCCGCGGGGACGGCGTGCCCGCTTTGATCCCCGGACCGGCAAAAATCATCGGAACGCGCGCGGCATCTTCGAACAGGTTCTGTTTCATCCAGAGCCCGTGCGTGCCGAGCGAGTAGCCGTGGTCGCTCCAAAAAACGATGATCGTGTTGTCGCGCAGGCCGAGCCGGTCCAGCGCGTCGACCACGCGGCCGATCTGCGCATCGACGAAGGAAATCGCCGCGTAGTAGGCCTGCTTGGTCAGGCGGGCCTGCTCGACCGTGGTGCCGAAATTCGGCCACGGCTTCGTCGAGCCCAGCGCCCCCGGCGGGACCGTCTTTTCGTAGCCGGCCGGCAGCGCGGGGACGTCGATCTTCTCCAGCGGATAGAGGTCGAAATATTTCTTCGGCGCGACATAGGGCGTGTGCGGCCGGTAGAAACCCACGGCGAGGAAGAAGGGTTCGCCCCGATGTTTCTCCAGGAGGCGAATCGCTTCGGTCGCGACCTTGCCATCGGTGTGGTCTTCGTCGCGGCCCTTGGCATCGCTCAAGAACGACATGGCCGATCCGAGCCCGCGCTGCGGCGTGAAGTTTGTGATGTCTGGCTCAAGCGCGGTCTTGTCGACGCCGGCCGGGTTGACGACCTCCTGCCATGAGGCCGGGTCGTCGAGGCCGCTCGTGCCGATGTCGCCCGGGTTGCCGTAGTGGTAGATCTTCCCGACGCGCGCGGCGTAGTAGCCGTTTTTCGTAAAGAGCTGCGGAATTGTGACGACCTCCGGCAGGCCCTGACGAAAGTGATACTGGAGGTTAAATACCTTCGTCGTGTCGGGTCGCAGGCCCGTCATGATCGACGAGCGGCTCGGGCTGCAGAGGGGAAACTGGCAGTAGGCGCGTTCGAACCGCACGCCGCGCGCGGCGAGCTTGTCGATATTGGGCGACTTCACGACCGGGGTGCCGTAGCAGCCGAGGTCGTTGTTCATGTCGTCGACGGCGATGAAGAGGACGTTCGGTTTGGCCGCTGCGGCGTGGACGCTCAGGGCGAGCACGCCGCCCCCCAGCAACCGTGCGGCGAGACGGGCGAGCTTCGGGATCATCGTCAGAGATTCTCCTGTTTCGCCTGTTTCCGCTTCTTGCCGCCTTCACCGCCCGCGCCCTGGTTGCCGTAAAACCGCGCCGGAATTTCCGCGGGGACTTTCAACTCCTGCCGCAGGCGCGTGAGCTCCTTCTTCAGCCCAGCGACGGTCGCTGCGTACGCGGCTTCGCCGTAAACGCTCTTTAATTCACTCGGATCTTTCTGGCGATCGAAGAGTTCCCAATACGCCTCACCCATGCCTTCGAAGTGCACGAGCTTGTACCGGTCGGTGATCACGCCGTAGTGCGGACGCACCCGGTGGGGCGACGGATACTCGAAATACTGGTAGTAAAACGCCGTGCGCCAGTCCGCGGGAGTCTCGCCGCGCAGCAACGGGCGGAAGCTGCGGCCCTGCATGTCGGCGGGCACCGGCACGCCGGCCGCGTCGAGAAAGGTCTCGCCGAAATCGAGATTGGAAACGAGCGCCGAGGTGGCCGTGCCGGGCTGCGTCACGCCGGGCCAGCGCACGAGCAACGGCGTGCGCACCGACTCCTCGAAAATCCAACGCTTGTCGAACCAGCCGTGCTCGCCGAGGTAGAAGCCTTGGTCGCTCGCGTAAACAACGAGGGTGTTTTCGGCGAGGCCCTCTCGGTCGAGGTAGTCGAGCACCCGGCCGACGTTTTCATCGACCGCTTTCACGGTGGCGAGGTAATCGTGCATGTAGCGCTGATAGCGCCAGCTCACGAGCGCCTTGCCCGAGAGATTCGCCGCGCGGAACTTTGCGTTACGGGGTTCGTAGTAGGCATCCCACGTCTTTTGCTGCTCGGGCGAAATCCCCGCCGGCAGCGCCAGCTTCGCATCGCGGTCAGTAAAGGTCTTCGCGATCGTCATGTCCTGATCACGCACGGCGACGCCCCGCCCGGAATAATCGTCGAACAACGTCGCAGGCTCGGCGTACACGCGGTCCTGGTCGAAACCGAGGTGCCGCAGCGGCGGCGCCCACTCGCGGTGCGGGGCCTTGTGCTGGCACATCAGCATAAACGGCTTCGTCTTGTCGCGATTCTTGAGCCACTCCAGCGACACGTCGCCGATGATGTCGGTCACATAACCGGGCATCGTGACCTTCTCGCCCATTTTGATCATCGGCGGGTTGTAATAGATACCCTGGCCGGGGAGAATTTGCCAAAAATCAAAGCCCGTCGGATCGGAGCCGAGGTGCCACTTGCCGACGATCGCCGTCTGGTAACCGGCTTTTTGGAGCAGCTTGGGAAACGTCTGCTGCGCGCCGTCGAAGGTCGAATTCGAGTTGTTGGGAAAGCCGTTCAGGTGGCTGTATTTTCCGGTGAGAATGGTCGCGCGCGCCGGGCCGCAAATCGAATTCGTCACGAGGCAACGGTCGAAGCGCACGCCCTGTTTCGCGAGGCGGTCGATGTTCGGAGTAGCGAGCAGCTTGCGCGCGTCGCCATAGGCGCTGATGGCCTGATAGGCGTGATCGTCGGAAAAAATGAAAACGATGTTCGGCGTTTTCGGCGTGCCGGCGGCACGCGCAAGGGAGGCAATCGCGAGAAAGCAAAGCAGAAGGAGTCGCATAGTTTGGACGGGGAGGTCCAGCACTCTGCGAGCCGGAGCGCGGGGCCGTCGAGCACACAATTCGGCCCCAACCCGACCGCTCAGGGCGCCTGATTCCTGCCGCGTAAGTGGTGAAGAAAGTTCACGCAAGACCGCCGCCGATCGATTGGCTGTCGAGGGCGCCCGCGGGCAGAGCGTCCACCAGCGGATCCGCGCGAGTTTTTTCGTGGCCGGGTCCCCTGCGGGCGAGTTCCGCGCGGGGTTCACCCGTGGGAGCATCGCACCCGGTGACGCGGGTGGGCAGGCGGCGGTGCAGGCTCTTGCCGTCGATCGCCAACCATGCCCGCCGGGCCCGGCGACTGAGTTGCCCATCGAGCACCGCCCGAGCCAGATCCGCGGGTGCGACCGCCGCGAGGAGCTTGCGCCCGCCGCCCTTGCCCGGGGGCGCAACGATGCGCGGGGAGGGCCGCCACGGTCAGGCCCAACCCCCGAGTGGCCAGATTGCTCAACCCCACTTTCGCGGGAATCAAGACGCGGTTGTTCGGCCCGATCAGCGCCGGGCGGCGCGTGCGCGTGCGCGAGCGGCCGGCCCTTCCCGTCCACGCTTTGCGCCCCGCCAGTTTCCGGGCCGCCCGTGCCCCCCCCCGATGTTCATCCCCCCCGCTTCGCCCTGCGGGCGAAAACTCCGCAGAGGAATTGCAAACCGTGATTGCTCCCCTGCGCTCGTCGCTGGGCCGTGCGGAGCCCGGCGGCAGTCCGGTTATCCTCGAATTTCCCGTTGACGCCTCCGATGCGCCGCCCTTTGTTCGCCATTCCGCTTTGGGCCAGATAGCTCAGTTGGTAGAGCAGAGGACTGAAAATCCTCGTGTCCTCGGTTCGATTCCGAGTCTGGCCACCACTTTTAACCCGCTCTGCTTTAATGCTTAGCGGGTTTTCCTTTTCATGGGAGCCCATGCGGTGCATCCCGAGAGTCTTACCGGAGTTCGCTTTCGCTGTCGTGCCGTCGCCTTGGCGAAATTCGATCAATTCATCGCGTCGCCGGTGAGCGCCATCCGACGAACATCGCGCGGCGGCCGGCGGCGCCGAACAAGCGCCCCTACCGCACCCCGGCGTGCGTTAACTGGCGCACCGCCTCGTAGGTCGCCACGCCGGCCGCCGTGCTCAGGTTGAGCGAACGCAACGCCGGATTCGCGTGCGGAATCGTGACGCGTTGGGACGCCCCGATCTCCTCGTGGAGCCACTCGGGGGCGCCCGCGCCCTCGTTGCCAAAGACGAGGCCGTCGCCATCCGCATAGGCCACATCCCAAAAGCTCCGCTCCGTTTTCGTGGTCAACAGCCACAGCCGTTTCGGCGCCTGCGCGCTGGCGCGAAACGCCGGCCAGTCCGCATGCTCGTGGACGTCGAGCGATTTCCAGTAGTCCATGCCGGCCCGGCGCAAATTTCGGTCGTTGATCACAAACCCGAGGGGGTGAATCAGGTGCAACCGGGAGCGGGTGAGCGCACACATCCGCCCGATGTTCCCGGTATTCGGCGCGATCTCAGGCTGGAAAAGCACGACGTGCAGCATCCCGGGAGGGTCGCGCTCCCCCGCCCCCGAATCAAGTGCGCGCTCGCAGATTACCTTCGGCCGGGGCTCACGTCACCTTCCCGTTCGCCGAACCGGTGAACGCTGCTTCACCCAGACCCATCGTCCTCGTGGATGACGAGCAATCCTACACGGAGCTTCTGCCCCGGATACTGGCGGACAACCTCGGCTGCCCCGTGCACGCCTTCTCCCGGCCGCTCGAAGCCCTCCAGGTGTTGTCGTCGCTCTATCCGGGTGTGGTCGTCACGGACGATTCGATGCCGCAGCTCAACGGACGGGAGTTCATCCGGCAGGCGACGCTCTTGGTGCCGGACGCGGCGTTTGTGATGATCACCGGGAACAACCTTTCGGCGGAGGAGGACCCCTTGGCGCGCCTCACCGTGCTGAAGGGCGT
>CANHJG010000091.1 GCA_947461205.1 Opitutia bacterium | reverse complement strand
TTCCAGGCGCCTGCGATGATCGCCCCTTTCCTTTTCACTCGGGGCTTATCTAAGCGCCATTCGTGCTTGGCTCCGTGACCTCGGTTCGGACCTCGGTGCGCTCTGTGACAAAAGGATTTCTTCAGAAAAGTGTGATTGATGCGGGCTAGCGAAGACCCGCGCCGGGGACGCCGCCTTTCAGGCCAGTAACGTCTCGAGTTTGACGCCGTTCTCCCGAGCAAGTCGTTTTTTGACCGGGACGTTTTTTTAGCGACTGATTTTCGCGTTACTCGAGAGGTTACACTCCCTCAGAAATCGGAGCGTGCATCCGGGCACCACGTGACCAAGGAGTGCTCACTCCGCGTTTCACGTCACAGATCAAACGTCGTCGTCAGGATAAACTGCCGTGGATCGATGATCCGGTACGCGTAGGGCTGGCCGTCGGGATTCACCGCCACCGCCTGCAAGCGACCCCGCTCAAAGACGTTTCGCACGTTCAATTGCACCCGCGCGCGAATCTGGTTGTCGGCGAAACGCAGACTGTAGCTCGACGAAAGATCAAAGTAAGCGCGGGCCGGGTCGAAGATCGGTCGCGTCACGTCAAGGGACCGGACCACCCCGTCGGGCTCTGGGGCCGCCCCCCGGAAACCAATCGCCGCCTGATCCTCCCACCGGACCGCCCCGCCCACGCCGAAATTTTTCAACCGGCCCTGGGTGAAGTTATAGTGGGTGATCGCATTAAAGCGCCACTCCCGCACCTGCGAGCGGGGTTTGCCATTGTTCGCAATCGCGAGCTTGAGCGGTGCCGCAACATTACCCGTGTAAAAGTTCACGGGCGCACCGCCACCGCCGATCACCGACGTCCACCAATTGACGCCGGCATCGTCCTTCACGCCCTGCCAAACCGGGAGCCGCGAATCGAGAAATTGCTGCAGGCGCGGTGAAATATTGCTGTCGATCGTCTTCTGCTGGGCCCCCGTCAGCTTCAATGTCCAGTTGCGCGTGGGATTAAAATTCAACTCCAGCTCAAGGCCTTTCGATACCTGATCGGACGTCTCCGCAATACTCTTGCCGACCAGCGTGTCGAGGAAGCCCTCGGGCAACTGCATGATTTTGGCCACCGCCGCCGAAGTCTGGGCCGCCGTGGGAATAATGCCCTGCGCGGTGAACCGGGCGTTCGACACCAGCGTCGCCCAGGTCTCAAAATTGAACGAATCGTTCCCGTTGCCGCTGCGGCCCGTGTCCAGGCGGATCGCCCGCGTCGCGACGATGCCCGCATCACCTCCACGCGAGTCGAACTGCGTGGTATCGTAGCGACTGATTTTCAGGTTGAGGCGGCTATCGAGCAGCACCAAAGAAAGGCCGTAGTCGCGCCCCTTCCCAGTCGGATTGGGCAGGACTTCACCGTAGAGGTTGTATTGGGTAATCGCCGGTTGAAAACTGTCGGACTTGTTAAAGTGGCCGCGCAACCACGAGAGCGGTTTCACCACCACGCCGGAGGTCTTGGTGTTACCGGATTTCTCCAACCACGGGCCCCAGATCTTGAAGGCATCGTAGTTGAGGAATCCGGTCGCTGCATCCACCGTGGCCCCGTTCGAATCGCGGCTGCGATTCTTGTCCTTCCGGAAGCCAAACGTCGTGACGACGCGATCGCCGAAGAAGAAATTCTGGGTCGTCACCGAGACGGTGCGAATCTCCCGCCGCGTCCGATTGGACGGCGTCACGCCGGCTTCGCCGATCGTGGACGGCTCGTTCACCCACTGGTTCGTCAGGGCGTTGAACCACGTGAAGGGATACTTTCCGCTCAGACCATAGATCGCCGGAGGAGCCGTATCGATGTTTTGCCCCTGATTATCGCCGACGTAGTATTTGTAGTAGGCGCGCGCGGCCGTCACCCCGGTGCGGTTTTGCAAATTGATCCACGGGTGATCGTCGATGATTGCGTCGCGGTAGCGGAAGGTCGCCGTGTCGATGCGCCGGGTCTCACCGTGAGCCGCAAGTTTTTGTGGGCCAATCCAGCTCAGCCAGCGCGGCGCGTTGGAGGGTGTGAGCTGATAAGCGAGATCCGCGCTTTGAATATCATTTACGTTCGGGCGATTGAAGAGCGTGGGTTCCGAGGCCGCGAGATACGGACGCAGGAAGTAGGGATTAGCCCGGCCATCGAGCAGTTTCTCGTTCACATCGACGTAGAGGACGGCGTTCGTCCCCCCAATAAAATTGCGGCTGTAGCTATCCACATCCTCGTGAAACCAACCGGCCCGCGCCGCGAACAGATGGTGCTTGGTGCGCACAATCTCCTGCTCGATCTCAATCGTCGTAATGTCGGCTTTGTCCTTGTTGTAGTTCGGCGCGACAAAATTCACCGAGGACCAGTCATAGAGGGATTTACTGGTGATGCTCGGCGTAACAAAGAGCGGGAAAAGCGACCCGCGCAGGCGCTGGAGATCCGTGCCGCTCTCGAGGAAACGAAGATTGGTCGTGAGGTTGTCCGGCGTGGCGATCCCGGCAAACGCACCCGTCGTCGGGACGGCGCCCGTCCGGTTGACGCTCCAAAACCGGATATCGCCGTGATCCACGTAAATGCTCGGACGGTTGTAGAATCCCGTGCCTTGGGCGAGGAGCCCGAGCGGAAGATTGCCATCTTGGGCCACGGTAAACGGTCCGGATCTCGCCCCGTTGGCGAAGGACACGATCTGGGTCGTCGGGTCCCACGTCGGCCGGCCCACCGCGTTCCAGTAGGACACGGCGTCGCGCGGCGTGACGGCATTCGGACGACGCGCGTAGTTGTTGTAGGCTTCAAAGCTCCCCCGGATCGTCGTCGTCGAAAACGGTTTGTAGGTCAGCGCGCCTTGCTGGCGACGCGTCATCTCCGCGGCGGGCTTGCGCTTGAAACCTTTCGATTCGTAAACCGCCGAAACCCGGGCGGAGAGTTTGTTACGGATGATCGGCCGGTTCAGGTCGAGACTGGTGCGGTAGCCGCCGTAGCTGTCCATGCGCGCCGTAAACGTGGAAATTTGCCGCGTGAGATTCGCTTGGGTGCCGATGATATTAACTGTGCCGGCGGTGTTCCCGAGGCCGAAAATATTGGCGTTGGGACCGCGCGAAATCTCGACCGCCTCCGTGTTGTAGAGGTCGATCGGAATGGAAGAATTGCTCGCAAAATTGCCGCGCGCGGTGTTCGCCGTATCGAGGCCACGAATGCGATTGGCAGTCTGGGGCCCGCTCTGCACACTGTCGTTCACCCCGCCGTTTCGATCGACGGTGAAGGCCGTAAAATTACCCGTGCCCTCGGTATTCGCCTCGTAGAGGAAGATGTCGTTGATATCGAGGACCGCGGTATCGAGCATCTGTTGCTTCGTGACGACCGTGATGGAGGCACCGAGGTCCTCAAGCTTCGAGTTGAGGCGCGTGCCCGACAGCGTGTTCGAGGCGAGGTAGCCTTGATCCGCACCGGCGTTCACTTGAAACGGCGAGAGCTCGACCACTTTTTCGGTCTCGCCGTCCGTCGTGCCCGCGGTCGCAGCCCTGGCGGCCTTCGTCTCATCGGCCTGCTGCGCGGCGAGTTCATCGGCGTCGAGCCGGCCGTTCTTGTTCTTGTCGTAGCGGGCGAGATCCTGCGCCGCGCGCGCGGCGTTACCCGGAGCGGAGACCTGCGCGGGAGCCGAGGCGCACACCAGCACTGAAAACACGAGGGTGACGGCGTGGTGCAGCGACCGGGCACGAATGCAGACGATGGGGCTGGTCATAGGATTCAGGGGTTGGGAGTTCAGGACAATCGATCGCGGGGGCGAGCGGCCTGCGCAGCGAACAATTTACCTCCAGGCACCCAAAAATATGATTGCACCGACGCTCAACCGCAAGGCCTGCAACCCGGCCGCACCGTCTGACAGTTCGAAGCAGCAGGCTTCAATCGACACCGCGCGGCGACCCTTGCCGGTTAAGATCAATGGCCCCGCCGCGAAAGAGGCGATGCCCAAGATCTGGCGAAAACCAGTCTGGCCGCTACGGCTGGCGGGCCTCCGGCGCAGCCGGCGGCGGGGCGGTTGGACCGCCGCGTCCACTCCGGCCGCCGCGTCCGCCGAAACCGCCCTCGGGCGCCGGCGGCAATTCGTTAGGCAACGCATCGGCACAGAGCGCGAGAATCTCGATCACCGTCAGACTCGTCTGCGCCGCGTCGTTGGTGGACATGCCGGCCGATTCGTGCACGGGATTGAGTGAATCCGGACCGCTGATGAGGCGCGGCGTCGCGCCCCGGGCGCGGCTCAGCGCGGCGATCGCGCGCTGGGCAAACGCCGGGTTCTTCGTCTGCGCGTAGGCGTAGGCCGCGAGCCGCGGCCCGCCTTGCGCCGCCTCGACATACTGCGCATCGGCCCCCTCATTGCCCGTGGTCCGGTCCCGGTCGAGCACGTCGCCGGGCGCGCTGCCGAGCCGGCAATATTGCAGCCAGGCCTTCGCCCAATCCGCGCGGCCCAGCAACGGCACCAGCTCAAACATGACCTGCGCCCCGCCCTGGATCGTGGAAAGATTGTAGTTCACCGGCACCTGCGTGCCGACGACGGGATCGGGAATGGGGAAGAGCTTTCCGGTCGCGGGATCGTAGCCCACCGTCATGCTGCCGCCGCCCTTGAGCGGCCCGATTTTGTCGCCGCCGATGTCCGGGTTGAGTCCGTTGCGCACGCCCGAACGGATCCCATACGGCATCGCGAGAATCGCGTCCACGCCGCGGTTGATGCGGTCCCGCCACGTCACGTCGCCCGTGCGCTCCCACTCCGTCATCCAGTTCCCGCAAAGGGCAAACCAGTCGGGCCCGATGCGGATGCGGCCGGGATATTTCGGATCCTGCGGGAGCACCGGCTGCGCCAGCCGCATCGGATCGTGCTTCACCGCGGCCAGGTCGGACTGCAGTTGCGCACGCATAATGTCGCCCGTGCGTTCGTCCGTCGTCAGGTAATAGTAGGGCCGCCAGTGCGCGGCCTGGCTGACCCGCGCTTCCTTCGCGCCGTCGCCCCATTTCACGACGTTGTGGCGCGAACCGAGTCCGGCCATCGGCCCGAGGTGATACACATTGGTCTCGCTCGTGTTGCGCGTCTGCGCCTCCGCCATCCGGAACACGTCGGCCCGGCCCGTGCGCAGAAAACTCGTCCACACCCACAGCGGCACGCCCAACTCCGTGTTCTGCCACGCATGCCCACCCCAGTCGTAATACCACCCGTGCTGCGCGTGGTTGTAGCTGTGGAGGTAGTCGCCAAAATACCAGAATCCATACCAGTGACGCTCGTCCACCTGCTGCTGGTAGAACGCCAGCACGGAATCGAGTTTCTCTTCCACCGCTTTTTTCAACGGCGTCGAGCGATCCGGCAGACTCCACACGCCGAAAACACCGGTCGAGTGCAGATAGGCCGGGGCCGCCACCAGCAGCGGCCGATGCTCTCCCGCCCGCGCCATGGCAACCGTCGCGGCTTTCGCGGGCACGCTGCCCGTCGGATAGAGCGTCAACTCACTCGTGCGCGCGACGCCGTAGGCCTGGCTCATCCCGGGCTGCACATCCTCATAAGTGGCATTGAGGCCGTGGGCCCGGGTGGCGTAGTGCCGCAGATCCATCGCCGGTGCATCCGGCGACCACAACCACGCCGTCAACCGCGCCGTCGGCGTCGCCGCATCGCGAATCTCCAACGCGGTCGGAAAGGACTGCCAAAAATCCTTCACACTGATGGCGAGCCCGCCGCTCACGTCACCGACAAAGACCAGGCCCGAGGCGCGCCGGCCGGCAGCCGCAAAGACCCAGGTGCTCCGGGCGTCGGTGCGCTTGTTAATCGTGAACCCCTCGGGCGTGGGCTGCGACAGTTTGTAGTCGCTCCAGATCGCGTGCTGTTCCTTGGGATTCTCGGCGTAGAACCGCCCGCCCTCGAATCGCTGGCCCGCCGCCTGGGTGGCATTCCCGCCACCCGGCTGGATCGGCTCGGCCCAGAGACCGCCCTCCGCGCCCGAGAAACGCACGTGCCGGTTGTGGGCTTGCTCCCGCATCGGCACGGCGAAGGTCAGTCCGACCCCGCGGATAAAATCCTTTTCCTGATCGCCGTCGAACACGAGCGTGTGCACGACGCGGATCGACTCCTGTCCCGCATAAAAATACAGCCGCACGGTGAACGGTAGCCACGCGCGCGGGCCGCTCACCGCTTGGTGCAGCCCCTCCAGTTTGACCACCGCCCGGACCGGGCCGGCCTGTTCGACCGTTACCTGGCGGACGCTGCTCAGAAATTTTTCGCGGCGCGGGACCGCACCTTCGTCCCCCTCGGGACCGTTCTGCAAAATGCACACGAGTTGCCCCGCCCGCGCAACCTCGCGACCACCGACGGAAAGCGACTCGAGCAAATTCGCCCCGGACGTCAGCAGGCGCGCCTGCATCACCCCGGTGTCGATGTCGATCGCCCCGGTGCTTTGCCTCAGCGTAACCGTCGCCCCCGGCGCGAGCGCGCCCGTTGCGGGTGCGACGGTAAACGGCCCCACCACCCCAGCTCCGACCGCGGTGGCGAGTCCGCTCCACTTGAGCGAACCGTCCGGCCAGGTGGCGAGCGGCCAGGTTTGCGCCGGCAGCGCTTTGCCCGCGGCGTCCGTGAGCGAGAAGGTCTGCCCTTTTTTCACGGCGCCCTGCGGCCACGGGACCCCGAAACTTACGCCCTCCGCCACGCCCGGCGCTGTTTTATCGAGCCAGTTGACCGACACCTCGGCACCCGCCGCAACGGCCGCAGTGCAGAGCATGGGAACCATCAAACGAAGGACGCGCGGGAGTGGAGGCATGGAAATCGTTGGCGACAGGCGACCGAGGGTAAGGAGGGCCCACCCGACCACGGGTGGGGCTGCCGCGCCAGACGCACCCGGGCCGGCCCGGATGCGCCCCGTCTTGGCCTCGTGCACGGACCGTCCGCTCATCCGCCCGCCTGCCCGCCGCTCCCGGCCCGACTTCTGACTGTCCACGGCGCGCACACTTGGCATCTACTCTCTCCGCCGGGCCTGTTGCCCGCGCGAACCCTTCGACCCCGTCTAAACCAACCCCGCGCCATCCCTATGCCCACGCTCCCCTCCCTGCCCTTCGCCCCTCGCGGACACCTGACCTTCACCTCCCTGCTGCGGACGGTCGTCCTCCTCACGCTCGCGCTCGCCTTCGGGCGCCTTTTCGCGCAAGCCGCCCCGGGCACGATCACCGGTGCGGTCTCGAACGCCAGCACCCGACTGTTCCTCGACCGCGCCGAGGTGAAGGTCGAGGGCACGAAACTCGTCACCCTCACCGACCGCGATGGTACCTACGCCTTCGCCAGTGTCCCGGCCGGCACTTACACGCTCGTCGTCTCCTACGCGGGCCTCGACCCGGAAAAACGCAGCGTGACCGTCGGCGCCGGCGCTACCTCCAACCAGGACTTCGCCCTCACCTCCGGCATCTACACACTCAACGCCTTTGTCGTCGCCGCCGAAGTCGAGGGCAACGCCGCCGCCGTCAATCAGCAGAAGAAATCCGATTTTTTCGTGCAGGCCATTTCCGCCGACACCCTCGGCAACGTCGCTGAGGGCAACATCGGCGAATTCCTCCGCTACGTGCCCGGCATCCAGGTTAACTTCTCCAACGCCGACGCCAGCACCGTGTCGATGCGCGGCCAGGATCCTGAGTCCACCGTCTTCACCTTCGACGGCCAGATTCCTGCGGCCGCGGGCACGCCCCCGCGCTCCAGCACCGGGAGCTCCGACGCCTCCAGCCGCGCCTTCGAGTTCAGCCAATCGACGATCAACAACATCGAAACCATCGAGGTCTTCAAGGCCCCGCCGCCCTGGATGGCCCCGTCGACCGGCGGCGTCGTCAACGCCGTCACGAAAAATGCCTTCGCGCAAAAAGGCCGCCGCTTCAGCACCACGTTCAACCTCTCCGCCAACAGCGAAATGCTCCGTTGGGAGATGGCCGGTCCCGGCTCCCGCACCACCAACCGCATCAAGCCCGGCGGCAGTGTGAATTATTCCGAGGCCTTCCTGAACAACACCCTCGGCCTCTCGCTCTCCTACTTCGAGAGCAACGTCATCAACCCGAGCCACAACTACGCGATGGGCTACTCCCCCTTCGTCAACGGCACCACCGCCGTCCCGGTCACCGACACCACGCGCATGAACGTCAACACGTTCACTCTCGTCGACGGTCCCCAGGTCAAAAACCGGCGCACCCTCAGTCTCAATGCCGACTACAAACTCGGGGCGCATACGGTGCTGAAGCTCCGCACCACCGCGAATAACTACCTCAGCCAAAACCGCAGCCACACCTTCCGCGTCCGCCCCGCGGCCACTGGCACCCCCGCCAGCACGGTCGACGCCGCGTCCACCACCACCGACGGCCTCGTGCGTAACGCCCTCGTCGACGTCTTCAACGACTACAGCGATTCCGTCAGCGCCAACTACGGCTTCGTGGGCGCCGTCGAACACAAATTTGGCCCGTGGAAAATCGACTACTCCGCCAACTACTCCAAGTCCGACTCCAAGGTCACCGACCTGCCCGCGATGATCCAATCGATGCAGTTCAACCTCCTCGCCGCCGATGCCGTCACCGTGCGCATCACGGCCGACCCGAACATTCCGGCCCCGCTCTCGCTCGTGCAGACCACCGGTCCCGACCTCTACGACCTCACCAGCTACAACTCCCGCAAGAGCTTCTCCCTCCAGACATCGCCCCGTTTCCAAAACGACCGCACGTGGAATCTCAAATTCGACACCCGCCGCAATTTCGCCGAGCTGCGCTTCCCAGTCGAACTCCGCGCCGGCGCCAGCCTCTACCAACTCCACCGCCGCAAACAGGCCGGCCAGATCGTCCTCCAATACGTCGGCCCCGACGGCATCGCCAACAACGCCGACGACCCGCAACTCAGCGCCGCCCAATTCAACAAGACGACCTACGGCGACAAGTTCCTCTACGGCATCCGCACTCCCCCACTCGTCGATCCCTACAAATTCGCCGAGTTCATGAACGCGAATCCCAACTCCGTCCAAGACCTGCAGGGCACCAACATCCAGCGGCAGCGCGTCAACACCCAGCAGATGGCGCAGGACGTCACCTCAGCCTACGTCGCCGGCACCGTCAAACTCACCTCGAAACTCACGCTCCTTGGCGGCCTGCGCGGCGAGCAGACGGAAAATTTCGTCCGCGGCGCCATCCGCATCAACTCCCTCGGCCTCCCGATTCTCGCCCAGGGCTTCGCCAATACCTCGAAGCCGTATTTCAACGCGATCTACTCCCAGTCCCAGCGCGCCACGAGCGACTACACGGATTTCTTTCCGAACTTCCAGGCCACCTACCGCTTCACGCCCGAGTTCATCTTCCGCGGCGCCCTCACCCGCTCCATGTCCCGTCCCGGCGTGCAAACCATTCTGCCCAACACGACCGTCAACGATACGGCAACGATTCCGAGCGTCAGCGTGAACAACACCGGCCTCCTCCCCACCTACTCGCGCAATCTCGACCTGCAGTTCGAATATTTCACCCAGTCCGCCGGCAAGCTCGAGTTTGGCTGGTTCCGCAAGACCATCACGAACTATATTATCACCACGACCGACACCATTGATCCGGGCACCGACAACGGCTTCGACGGCCAATACGCCGGTTACCTGCTCAACACCCAGGACAACGGCGGCAAAGGCCAGTTCGAGGGCTTCGAACTCTCCGCTCGCCAGAGCCTGCGTCCCTACTTGAAAGCCCTGCCCGAATTCGTCCGCGGCTGGGAAGTGTTCGGCGGCTACAACAAAAACACGAAGGGCGAAGCGCCCAACCGCGCCGGTGTTCTCACCAAGCCCCTCGCCCCGAATTTCTACGACTGGAACGCGAATTGGGGCATCAGTTACATGACTCCGCGCCGCACGTTCTACCTGCAGGTCCGGACGACCATCTTCCCCGAGGCCATCGTGACCGCGCCGAGCCTCACGGATTTGCGCCCGGTCTACGAGTCGAGCCACCAGCGCTGGGATGCGACCGTCCGCTACACCCT
This sequence comes from Opitutia bacterium, assembly GCA_947461205.1. Taxonomy (GTDB): domain Bacteria; phylum Verrucomicrobiota; class Verrucomicrobiia; order Opitutales; family Opitutaceae; genus GAS368. Next base: position 9,249 of record CANHJG010000091.1, on the reverse strand, counting down.
CAGCCGCGCCTATTCGCTCGAGTTCAACGCCGCCAACCTCACCGACGATTCCTACCTGAATCGCTACCAGGGCGGCCGCAACACCTCGCGCCGCACCTTCGGCACCAACTACAGCTTGGCCTTCCGCGCCAATCTCGACCAACTCCGGCTTCCGTTCATCGACAAATAAGTCCGACGGAGCGGCGGTTTCCAACCGCCGTCATTTTTCCGAGGCGGCTCCACGCGAGCCGCCTTTTTTCTTTCCACGCCTCTCCGCCGCCGCCGAACTCCCTCCCGTGGCCGCCGCCGTCAATTCGCCCCGTTTTTCTCCCCTGCTCTCCGGCGCCGTGCTCGTCGCGGCCACGCTCGCCGCCTACGCCAACACCTTCGCCGTTCCCTTCGTCTTCGACGACGTCGCCGCGATCACGCAGAACCCGAGCCTGGCGCATTTCTCCACCGCTCTTTTTCCGCCCGACGGTCTCTCGGTTTCGGGTCGCCCCCTCGCCAACCTTTCGTTCGCGCTCAACCGCGCGCTCGGCGGCGAGGCCGTCGGCGGCTACCACGCCGTCAACCTCGCGCTGCATCTCGCCAACGTCCTGCTGCTGTTCAGTCTGGTCCGCCGCACGGTCCGCTCGCCGCACCGCACCGCGATCGCGTTCACCACCGCGCTGCTCTGGGCGCTGCATCCGCTCCACACGGCGTCCGTCACCTACGTGATGCAACGCACCGAACTCCTCGTGAGCCTCGCGGTGCTCGGCACGCTCTCCGCCTTCGCCCGCGCCACCACCCCGGCCCCCGGCTCCGGCGCAAACCGATGGCTGACGCTCTCGGTCATCGCCTGCCTTCTCGGCATGGCCAGCAAAGAGGTCATGGTCTCCGCTCCACTGCTCGTCCTGGGCTACGACCGCACGTTCGTCGCCGGCTCGTTTCGCGCCGCCCTCCGCCAACGCCCGCGCTATTACCTGGCCCTCGCCGCCACGTGGCTCGTCCTCGCCGGGCTCGTCTTCGGCACCGAAAACCGCGGCGCCTCCGCCGGCTTCGCCTCGGCCCTGCCTTGGTCCGACTACGCCCGCACCCAGCTCTACGCCGTCCCCCACTATCTGCGGCTCGCTGTCTGGCCCGCGCCGCTCGTCTTTGACTATGGCGCAACCGTCATCACCTCGCTCGCATTGATTCTTCCCGGGGCCCTCGTCCTCGCCGCCCTGGTCACGGCCACCCTCATCGCGCTCCGTCGCTGGCCCGCCGCCGGCTTTTGCGGCGTCTGGTTCTTCGCCCTGCTCGCGCCGACCTCCAGCCTCGTCCCCATCGCGACGCAGACGATCGCGGAACACCGCATCTATCTCGCCCTCGCCGCCCCGCTCACACTGCTCGCCGTCGCGCTCCACCGCGGGCGGCCCCGGCGCGTCCTCTTCGCCACCGTCCCCCTCGCCCTGGCGCTCGGCGCGCTGACCTTCGGCCGCAATGCCGACTACCGCACCCTCCTTGCCCTCTGGCAGGACACCGCCGCGCAAGCGCCCGCCAACCCCCGCGCCCACTACAATCTCGCCTTGGCTCAGCTCGCCGCCGGCCTCCGCGCCGACGCCCGGCTCGCCCTCGCATCCGCCACCCGCCTCGACCCGACGCACGCGCCCGCCCACCACCAACTCGGCACCCTCCTCGCCGCCGACGCCCACCTGGCCGAGGCCCTCCCCCACCTCACGGCCTCCGCCCGCCTCACCCCCGACTCCGCGGCCGCGCACTACGAACTCGCCAATGCCCTCGTCCGCCTCAACCGCGTCGCGGACGCCGCCCCGGGCTACGCCGCGGCCGTCCGCCTCGCCCCCGACCATGCCGCCGCCCGCTATAATTTCGGCACCGCCCTCGCCCAACTCGGCCGCTACCCCGAGGCCCTCATACAATTCGACGAGGCCGCGCGCCTCGACCCCGCGGACGCCTCCGCTCGCGCCAACGCCGGCCGCCTCCGCGCCTATCTGAGCCCCGCGCCTTGACCGGCCCCGATTTGGCATTGCCGGCCACCGCCCGAACCCGCAATTCACCTAGACCTTTTTCAATGCCCTCTGCCAAATCCCCCGCCTCGTCGCGCCCACCCGCCTCCGCGCCCACCGCCCCGACCGTGCGCCCCATCAAGAAACTGATGGCCGCCAACCGCAGCGAAATCGCGGTGCGCATCTTCCGCGCCGGCACGGAGCTGAACCTCCGCACCGTCGCCATCTTCGCCCAGGAAGACCGGCTCTGCATCCATCGCTACAAAGCCGACGAGGCATACCAGGTCGGCCACGGCCAAGGCCCCGTCGCCGCCTATCTCGACATCGAGAGCATCGTCGGTGTGGCGAAGGAGAAAGGCATCGACGCCATCCACCCCGGCTACGGTTTCCTCTCGGAGAACGCGAACTTCGCCCGCGCCTGTCAAAACGCCGGCCTGATCTTCGTCGGCCCGCGGCCCGAGTTGCTCGACATGATGGGCGACAAAACCGCCGCCCGCGCCCTCGCCCAACGCATCAACGTCCCCACCCTGCCCGGCACCGAAGAACCCATCACCGACCGCGACGAGGCCCTCAAGACCGCCAAGTCCATCGGCTTCCCGCTCATCATCAAGGCCGCGTTCGGCGGCGGCGGCCGCGGCATGCGGGTCGTCCACAAGGCCGCCGATCTCGCCCACCTCCTCGACGAGGCCCAGGGCGAGGCCGGCCGCGCCTTCGGTAACCCCGCCGTTTTCCTCGAAAAATACATCCCGCGCGCCAAGCACATCGAGGTCCAGATCCTCGGCGACCAACACGGCAACGTCATCCATCTCCACGAGCGCGACTGCTCCGTCCAGCGCCGCCATCAAAAGGTCGTCGAGGTCGCCCCGTCCTTCGGCCTCCCCGAAAACATCGTCCGCGAACTCTGCGACGCCGCCGCCCGCATGGCCCGCGCGATCCGCTACGACAACGCCGGCACCGTCGAATTCCTCTACGATCTCGACCGCCACGAATGGTTCTTCATCGAGATGAACCCACGCATCCAGGTCGAACATACGGTCACCGAGGTCATCACGGGCCTCGACCTGGTCCGCGCCCAGATTCTGATCGCGCAGGGCCACGCGCTCCATTCCCCCGAGGTCGGCATGCCCCTCCAGGCCGACATCCCGCGCAACGGCTACGCCATCCAGTGCCGCATCACCACCGAGGATCCCGAAAATAAATTCATCCCCGACTACGGCCGCATCCTCGCCTACCGCTCCCCCGGCGGCTTCGGCGTCCGCCTCGACGGCGGCATGGGCTACTCCGGCGCCGTCATCACGCCGTTCTACGACTCGCTCCTCGTGAAAAGCATCACGAGCGCGCAGACCTACGAGATCGCGATGAACCGCGCCCGCCGCGTCCTCTCCGAGTTCCGCATCCGCGGCGTCAAAACCAACATCCCCTTCCTCGAGAATCTCATCGCCCACCCCCAGTTCCGCGCCGGCCAGGCGACGACCACCCTGATCGACACCACCCCCGAGTTGTTCGCCTTCAAGCCCCGCCGCGACCGCGCCACGAAGCTGCTCACCTTCCTCGGCCACGTCATCGTCAACGGCAACCCGCACGCCAAGGGCTACCGCCCCGACAAACCCTTCACCCCCGCCCCGCTGCTCGCCTACGACCACCGCGTCGCCCCGCCCGCCGGCTCGCGCCAGCTCCTCCTCCAACTCGGCCCGAAGGGTTTTGCCGATTGGACGCTGAAACAAAAGCGGCTCCTGATCACGGACACCACCTGGCGCGACGCCCACCAGTCCCTCATGGCCACCCGCGTCCGCAGTTACGACATGCTCGCCGCCGCCGACGCCCTCGCCCACCGCACTCCGCAGCTTTTCTCCCTCGAAATGTGGGGCGGCGCCACCTTCGACACCGCGATGCGTTTTCTCAACGAAGACCCTTGGGAGCGCCTCCGCCAGCTCCGCGCCCGCGTGCCGAACATCTGTTTCCAGATGCTCTTCCGCGGCGCCAACGCCGTCGGCTACACGAACTACCCCGACAACGTCGTCGCCGGTTTCGTGAAACATGCCGCCGCCAACGGCATGGATATCTTCCGCGTCTTCGACTCGCTCAACTACCTCCCGAACCTCCGCGTCGCGATGGAGTCCGTCAACGCGACCCACGGCATCTGCGAGGCCGCCCTCTGCTACACCGGCGACATCCTCGACGAAAAGCGCGACAAGTTCTCGCTCAAGTACTACGTGCGCCTCGCGAAGGAGCTCGAAAAAATGGGCGCGCATTTCCTCGCGATCAAGGACATGGCCGGCCTCTGCCGGCCCTACGCCGCCCAGAAACTCGTCAAGGCTTTGAAGGAAGCAGTCGGCCTGCCGATCCACTTCCACACCCACGACACCAGCGGCATCGCCTCCGCCTCCGTCCTGCGCGCGGCCGACGCCGGCGTTGATGTCGTCGATCTCGCCCTCGCCTCGATGAGCGGCAGCACCTCGCAGCCCAACCTCAACTCCATCGTCGCCGCCCTCCAGCACACCCCGCGCGCCACGCAGCTCGACCTCCCCGCCCTCAACGACTTTGCCGACTACTGGGAGGCCGTCCGCGCCTATTATGCGCCCTTCGACACCGCACCGAAGAGCGGCTCCGCCGAGGTTTATCTCCACGAGATGCCCGGCGGCCAATACACCAATCTCAAGGAACAGGCCGCCTCGATGGGCGTCGCCCACCGCTGGCCCGAAATCGCGCACGGCTACGCCGCCGTGAATCAGCTCTTCGGGGACATCGTGAAGGTCACGCCGTCCTCCAAGGTCGTCGGCGATATGGCCCTCTTCCTCTTCAGCCGCGGCATCAAGGCCGCCGACGTCGTCAATCTCGAGCCCGGCTCCATTCCGTTCCCCGAGTCCGTCATCGACATGATGGGCGGCGGCCTCGGCTGGCCCGAAGGCGGCTGGCCGGAGCAGGTCTCCCTCGTCGTCCTCGGCGAAAAACGCCACAAGGAAGCCCGCGCGAAATACCTCGCCGACACGAAAAAGAAAACCTCCGCCTCGGCCCGCGCGCTCGACCTCGCCCAGACCCGCAGCGACCTCGCCGAGAAACTCAAACGCCCCGTCTCCGACGACGACCTGTATTCGCACCTGATGTATCCGGGCGTATTCGCCGATTTCGCCAAACATCTCCACACCTACTCCGACGTTTCCGTCCTGCCGACCTCCGCCTTTTTCTACGGCCTCAAGCCCGGCGAGGAAATCTCCGTCAACATCGAGGAGGGCAAGGTCCTCATTATCCGCCTGATTTCTGTGAGCCCGGCCGACAAAGACGGCCGCCGCACGATCAGCTACGAACTCAACGGCACGGCGCGCGAGACCTTCATCCTCGACAAGACGATCACGCCGACGACCAAATCGCGCCCGAAAGCCGATCTCGCCGACGTGACGCACGTCGCCGCGCCGATCCCCGGTCTGATCGCGACGCTCTCTGTATCCGTCGGCAGCAAAGTCGCGAAGGGCGACAAGCTGCTCATGATGGAAGCGATGAAGATGCAGAACACCGTCTACGCGCCGTGCGACGGCGTCGTCGCCGAACTCCACATCGCCCTCGGCGACACCGTGGCGTCCAAGGATCTGCTGATCAAGATTCGGGCTGCGGGGTAATTTTTATCCGCTCCCCGCACGGATCGGGTACCGCCCAACGCTCTGCTTGAGTCAAATTGGCCGGCGCGCTCTGGCGCTGGGGCCGCCGGATCGAAGCCACGCGCATTCGCGTCGGTCGTCGAGGCGACCACCCGATGTGCTGGATCCACCGGTCAGGTGAATCACCCCTCGAGTTGGCTTCGATCCAAAACGCTTTCCTGAGCGGCGATTCGCGGTTTCTCTTTCTCCGCTTTTTACGATCATCCTCCGGCTTCGCCATCGTTCAACCCGTGACCACCGGGATGGATCGCCAAAAATATCCCTCCGCAACGAAATGCAACCCCGCCATCGCTTCCTCCTCGCCCTGGTCGCTGCACCCGCCGCGCTCCTTGCGGCGGCCGCCGCGCCCAAACCCAACGTCCTCCTCATCTGCGTCGACGATCTCAAGCCCCTCATCGGCGCCTACGGCGACGCCTTCGCGAAGACGCCCAACCTCGACCGCCTCGCCGCCCGCGCGACACGTTTCGACCGCGCGTATTGCAACCAAGCCGTCTGCTCCCCGTCGCGCAACGCCCTCATGGCCAGCCTGCGCCCCCAAACGCTGGGTATCTACGATCTCCCCACAAATTTCCGCGTCGCCCGCCCCGACGCCGTCACCCTCGCGCAATATTTCCGGGCCCAAGGCTACAGGGCGCAGGCGATGGGCAAGATCATGCACGTCGGCCACGGCAACTTCGAAGACGTCGCCTCGTGGGATGTGCCGCCCTTCAAGCCGAAAGGCCCGCACTACGCCCTCGCCGCGAGCGCCGCGCCCGCCAATGCCGCACCCCACGCCAACCGTCCCACCAAAAAGGCCAACGGCGCCGCCGTCGAATCCGCGGAGGTCGCCGACGATTTCTACGGCGACGGCCAAATTGCCGCCGAAGCCGTGCGCCGGCTCACAGCGGCCGCCGCCTCCGCCGAGCCGTTCTTCATCGGCGTCGGTTTTCTCAAGCCCCATCTCCCGTTCGTCGCGCCGAAAAAATACTGGGACCTCCATGATCCCGCCCAACTCCCGCAGCCCTCGCGCCTGACCGCTCCAGACGGCGCACCCGACTACGCCCCCCAATCTGGTGGCGAGCTACGCGCCTATGACGGCATTCCCGGCGGCAGCGCCCCGCTCGACGACCCACTCACGCGCCGCCTCATCCACGGCTACTATGCCGCGACGAGTTACATGGACGCCCAGCTTGGCAAGGTCCTAGCCGCCCTCGACGAAACCGGTCTCGCGAAAAACACGATCGTCGTCCTCTGGGGCGATCACGGCTGGCACCTCGGCGACCACGGCATGTGGTGCAAGCACACCAACTACGAGGAAGCCACGCGCATCCCGCTCCTCGTCGCCGTCCCCGGGCACACCGGCGCCGCCACCTCGGCGCTCGTCGAAACCGTCGACGTCTATCCGACCCTCGCCGCCCTCGCCGGTCTGCCCACGCCGCCAGGCCTCGACGGCCGGAGCTTCGCCGCGTTGTTCGCAAATCCGGCCGCCGCCCACCGCGACCACGTCATCCACGTCTATCCTCGCGGCCAGCGCCTCGGCCGCGCCCTCCGCACCGACCGCTACCGCCTCGTCGAGTGGAAAGCCCCGGGCGGCGATCCCGCCACCGCCGAGTTCGAACTTTACGACTACCGCGACGACCCCGGCGAAACGAAGAATTTGGCCGCCGACCGCCCCGCCGTCGTCACCCAACTCCGCGCCCTGCTCGCGACGCATCCCGAAGCAAAACCTCAGGTCAAAACGCCGGCGGCCAACCCTGCCCCCCAAGCTGCCAGAACAACGAAGGGCGCCGCCTCCGCCGCCCCGGCCAAAACCAAGCAGGACCGCAACGCCCTGTTCGAACGCCGCGACCAGAACCACGACGGCCGGCTCAGCCGCGACGAATTCCTCGCCGGCCAACCCGACCCCGCGGAAGCGCCGAAACGCTTTCCCTCCTTCGACACGAACCACGACGGTTTCCTCTCGCGCGAGGAATTCGTGAACAGCGGCGCCCAGGGCCCAAAGAAATAAGCTCAACGCCCCGCCGGTTTCAGATTTTTCCGTGGTAAGCCCGGCCAACGGCCGGGCCTACAAAAAACAAATCCCAGCAGCGGGTAGCGATGCGTCTAACGCGCGCGCTGCCCGCACCCCGTCACGTGCCCAACGCCCACTCCGGGCGATACGTTCCGCGGATCATCGGCTCGGCATCGGGCCGGCCGGCAACTTTCAGGTTCGCGCCGTCCCATTCGATCGGTTTGCCGAGGCGCAGCGCGAGCACGCCGAGCAGCCCGATTTCCGTGAGGCGCGCACCATAGGCGAAATGGCTGCTCGCCGGCTTCCCGCCCTTGATCGCGTCGAGCCAATCGCGATGGTGCCCGTTGGAGCGCGCGATCGTCGGCTCCGGCTTCTGGATACTCGCGCGCAGACTCTCGGGAAACACCCGCGGCGGACCGCCCGCACCGTCGCATTGGATCACTCCTTTTTCCCCGAGGAACATCGTGCCACGCGACGGCAGCGGAAACTTCCCGAGCGCTGCGTGCGGCGGCGGCTTCGCCCCACCGTCGAACCACGTGAGCCGCTGCGCCGGCCACGGCCCGCGCGCCGGAAAATCAAAGTAAATCACCGCCCCGTGCGGCGCGATCTCCGCATCACTCGGCCCGATCGCATGGGCTTCAATGCGCGTCGGTGACGCCAGATCATACGCCCACGTCGCGGCATCCATGTCGTGACACGCGAAGTCGCCCATCGACGACGTCCCGAACGCCCAGAAATCGCGCCACGCCACCGGATGATACGCCGCGTGAAACTCCCGCAGCTCGCGCGGCCCGATCCACAAATCCCAGTTCATTCCTGCGGGCACGGCCTGCGCCTCGGCCGGCTTCGACAGCAACGTCGGGTTCCACCGTTTCGTACCGACCCACGAGTAAATCTGCCGCACCTCACCGATCGTGCCCGCCTGCAAATGCTCGACCGTCTCACGGATTCCGACGGTCGAATGCCCCTGATTGCCGAGCTGCGTCGCCACGCCCGTCTCCTGCGCGATCCGCGCCACCTCCCGCGCTTCCCAAAGATTGTGCGTGAGCGGCTTTTCGCAGTAGACGTGCTTCCCCGCCCGCATCGCGCGGATTGTCACGTAGGCGTGCAGATGGTCCGGCGTCGCGCAAAGGATCGCATCAATGCCCTTTTCCTTTTCGAACATCACCCGGAAGTCCTCGTAGCCCGCGCACCGGTAGCCCGGCGTCGCCTTGCCGTGGTGCTCGTCGACGATCTTCAGCGCCGGCCACCGGCCGCCGACGCCCTTGTAGTAATATTTTTCCAGGCTGAACGTCTCCGCTGGATCCGCGATCGCGACGACCTGCGCGTCGGCCTGCGCGAGCAGCGAGCGGAGGTTTTGCGTGCCGCGTCCACCCACGCCCACGACCGCGAGCGCCACCTTTTCACTCGGCGGCACGAACCGCGGCCCGCCCAGCACATGGCGCGGCAAAATCTGAAATGCCGTGACGGCCGTGGCCGCCGTCTGGATGAACTGCCGCCGGGTCGAGGCATTGATCTTCATGACTCCAGCGGGAGCGCATCGGCGGCGGATTTCAAGCCCGGCGTGCGGTTTCGTCCGGCGGGTCGAGCCCCGCGCCGAAACGACGCCGGTGAGCCGTGCGCTCCGCGCGTGGCGGCCGGA
>CANHJG010000090.1 GCA_947461205.1 Opitutia bacterium | reverse complement strand
TTCGAGACGACGAAGACGAGCGCGTCCTGGCGGAAACCGGCGGTCTTCATGCTCTCGAGGATGCCGGAGAAGAGCGCGACGTTGCGGTTGATGAGGTCGAGCCGCGACTCGTCGGGCTTGCGGCGCAGGCCGGCGGTGATGACGAACAGGTCGCTGTCTTTGGCCCGAGCGTAATCGCCCGAGTAAATGCGCTGGTCGGCGATCGACGACGAGCCGTGCAGGAGATCGAGCGCCTCGCCTTCGGCCAGGTCGGCGTTGGCGTCGAGGAGCTGGATTTCGGAAACGATGCCGGCGCATTGGAGCGCAAAGGCGGCATTCGAACCGACGCGGCCACCGCCGCCGATGATGGAAACTTTCATGGTTTGAGAGGGAGGAGCGAGCTTGCTCGCGATGACTTCGCGAGATCGCCCGCAAGCAGGCGTTTATTTTGCGGTGAGCTGCTTGAGAATCTGCTCGGTGATCTGGGCGACGATCGCCTCGATCTGCGGGTCGCGCGACTCGGCGGCGGCCGGCGCGTTTTTCGCGGGCGCGGCACACACCACGCCGGGGCGGAAGTCGGCGCTGTCGCAGAGTTCGCATTCCTTCAGACCGGCGCGCGGATCGGGCATGCCGAGTTTCTGGCGGAGATCGATGAGTTCCTTCGCCTGGCCGCCGGTGAAGCGGTGCAGCCCGCCGCCGAGCCCGGCGGCGATCCACACCGTGCGGCAGTAGGAATCGATGTTCTCCATTTTCCAATACGCGTCCTCCACGTCCTTGCCCCAGCAGATCACGCCGTGATTCTGCATGAGCACGGCCTGGTGAATCTTGCCGACCTCGCCGACCTCGTCGGCGTTGGCGGGCGTGCCGGGCGTCTGGTATTTCGCGACGCCGATCTTGCCGAGGAAGACTTCGGCCTCGGGGATGAGGCAGGAAGGGATGTTGACGTTGGCGATCGCGAACGCGGTCGCGTGCGGCGGATGCGCGTGCACGCAGGACTTCGCGGCGGGCTGGCGCTTCATGATGCCAAAATGGGTCTTCGCCTCGCTCGTGCGCACGCGGGTGCCGGCGAGCTGATTGGCGTCGAGGTCGACGAGGCACATGTCCGCGGGCGTCATGAAGCCCTTGCAGATGAGTGTGGGCGTGCACAGCGCAAGATTGTCGCCGACGCGGACGGTGATGTTCCCGCCGTTGCCGTCGGTATAGTCGCGCTGCCAGAGCCGACGGCCCATGTCGCAGATGCGCTGCTTGATCACCTCGATGGCGGGCGAATTGAAAAAGCGTTCGATCTCGGCAGGCGTCTTCGGGTCGGAGCCGGGCGTCCACTTGAACTCGTAGTCGGGAATGCTGGGCGCGGCGTATTTCTTCGCGGCGCCGGCCGCAGCGGGCCTGGCGCCGGCGGCAGGGAGCATCGTCGCGCGGCCGCGGAAGACGTCGCGCGCCGAAGGCGTGAGGATCGCGCCGGCGGGCGGCTGCTCTCCTTTGCGAAGAAGTTCCTCGGCGTCGCGGGCGGTGATGACGGTAGACATGGGACGGCAGTTGAGCGTTGCAGGTTGAAAATGGGGCGTCCCGGTCAGGCGGGAGGAGTGTAGAAAATTTTATCGACGAGCGCGGCGTTGAAAGCGTCGACGGGCGTGGGCTGGTCGAAGGGCGCACTGGCTTCGGCGCCCTCGGTGAACGCGATCACGTGGCCGACACCAGCCCCGAGATTATCGTAGACGACGAGGGAGGAGCCTTGGGCCAGCGGCAGCACGGGCGCGCCGGCGAACTGCTCCCGGGAGAACGGCTGCACGAGGAGGAAACGGCCGCCCTTGTAGGCGGGATCCTGCTGCGAAAGCGTGACGCGTCCGATGACGTGGCCGAGGCGCATGTCAGGCGGTCTCCTTCGCGTCGACGAGGCCCATCACGATGTTGCGCAGCGGGGATTTCGGATCCTTGACGTGCGCGCGGGTGTGCGAGCCGTCGGTCGAGATGAGGACGCGTTCATGCTGGCCGGCGCCGAGCGGATCGATCGCGAGCACGGGCGGACCCTCGTCGCGGCCGTCGGCATCGATGGGTTGACAGATGATCGAACGATGACCCGCCATGCTGGGATGGCTAACCGTCGCAATGACCACTCCGTCTACGCGCGCGAGGAACATGGTTCAGTAGATGCGGAGGTTGTCGACCATCACGCAGCGGCGCGTGCGGGTGAACGTCTCGGGCGTCGTGATCCCCTCGCCGGTCGTCGTCGCGATCGAGTAGCTGAGGTAACCCTCGCCACCGAGGCCGAGGCCGGCGGTGCTGGGGCCGTTCTTGACGAAGAGCGTGGTGTCGAGCGCGCGGGCCATCTGGGTCATGCGCTCGACGTTGAGCGAATGGATCACGCACGAGTGCTTGTAGCCGTGCTCGCTCTTGGCAGCGGCGACGACGGCGGCGTTGAAATCTTTCACACGGATGATGGGCAGCATCGGCATCATCTGCTCTTCCCTCACGAAGACGTGCTCGGCGTCGGTCTCGGCAAACAGCAGCGGGCAATCGGGTGTGACGGTCGCGCCCGCGTGCTGCGCGAGCACGGCGGCGTCGGCGCCGACCAGTTTGCGGTTGAGCACGGCGTGGGAGCAGCCCCCGGCATCCTTCGCGTCGGTGAACGCCGCGGCGGTGAGTTTCGCGAGCTGCGGTCCGGTGAGTTTCGCGGCGCCGGCCGAGGCGAGTTCGTTCATCAGGCGGTCGGCCACGTGCTCGAGCACGAAGACCTGTTTCTCGCCGATGCAGAGGAGATTGTTGTCGAACGCGGCGCCGGTGATGATGTCCGCGGCGGCCTTGGCCAGATTGCCGGTGCCGTCGACGATAACGGGCGGATTACCGGGGCCGGCGCAGATCGCGCGTTTGCCGGAGGCCATCGCGGCCTTCACGACCATGGGACCGCCGGTGACGCAGAGGAGGCGGACGTGCTCGTCCCGCGTGAGCGCGCCGAAGGTCTCGATCGTGGGTTTCTCGACGGTGCAGACGAGATGCTCGATCCCGAGCACGGCGAAGATCGCCTCGTTGAAGGTGCGGACGGCCAGCGCGGCGGAGCGGGCGCCGCCGGGGTGCGGGTTGAAGACGACGGCGTTTCCGGCCGCGACAATATTGATGACGTTGCCGCTGAGGGTCGGAATCGAGTGGGTGACGGGCAGCACGGCGCCGACGACGCCGAACGGCGTGTGCTCTTCCATCGTGATGCCGTGGTCGCCGCTCATGCCGCGCGGCCGGAGCCACTCGACGCCGGGGACGAGCTTCACGATTTCGAGCTTGGCGATCTTGTGCTCGAGGCGGCCGATCTTGGTCTCCTCAAACTCGAACTTGCCCCACGCGGCGGCGTGCTTGGTGCACAGCTCCTTCACGATCTCGACGACCTTGGCGCGGCCGGCGACGCCCTTGTTGCGGAGCTGTTCGAACGCGGCCTGGGCGGCGGCGCAGGCGTCCTTGACGTCCTCGAACACGCCAAAGCGCGGACCGCCGCGGCGCGACGAGACGGCCGGAGCGGAGGGTCCGGCGTGGGCGACGACCGGGGCGGCGGCGGACGCCGTCGCCCGGCCGAGGCCGCGCATGACGTCCTCGACGATCGTGCGGATCGTCTGTTCATCGAGGTGAAGATTGGCGCTCATCGTGGGAGACCCGGGTTACTTTTTGGCAGGATAGATTTTGTGGTTCAGCACATCGACGGTATCGACGATGCCGACGACGACGGCGTCGACGGGCAGCGTTTTCATGCCGCTGGCCTGGCGCGCGGAGCTGCCCTGGCAAAACAGGACGACCTCGTCGAGGCCGGCGCCGAGCGTGTCGATGGCGACGAGGGTGTTCGCGCCGGGGCGGAGCTGCGCGGGATTGGCTTCATCCACGAGCAGCGGCCGCAACACGACGAGCTTACGGCCCTTCATCGCCTCGTCTTTTTTCGTCGAGACGACCGAGCCGATGACGCGCGCGAGGAACATGGCTTATTTCTTGGCCGGCGTGGCGACGGCGTTCTTGGGCAAGATGAGGGCGACGTCGTCGTGCGGGCGCGGGATGACCTGCACGCTAAGGACTTCGCCGACGGTGCGGGCGGCCTGGGCGCCGGCGTCGGTGGCGGCCTTGACGGCGGCGACGTCGCCGGTGACGACGGCGGTGACCATCGCGTTGCCGACCTGTTTCATGGGGCCGACGAGCGTGACGTTGGCGGACTTGAGCATGGCGTCGACGCCGGTGACGAGGGCGGTGAGACCGCGGGTTTCGAGGAGACCGATAGCTTTGGACATAATGGTGGGTGGTTGAGAAGGGAGGGTGGGGAGAAAGGGAGACGGAGAAACCGAGCGGATCAGGGTTGCGCCGCGATGCAGCGCGCGGTTTCGCGGGCGACGACGAGTTCCTCGTTGGCGGGAATGACGAAAATTTTGGCGCGGGAGTGCGCGGCGGAAATTTCGCCCTCGGTGCCGCGGAGCGCGGCGTTTTTTGCGGGATCGAGGACGAAGCCGAGCTGGTCGAGCTGGGCGCAGATCGCAGCGCGGAGGTCGGGATTGTTTTCGCCGATGCCGGCGGTGAACACGAGGGCGTCGGCGCCGTTGAGTTCGAGGAGAAACGCGCCGATCCAGTGGCGCGCGGACTGCACGAAGACGTCGAGCGCGAGTTGCGCGCGGGCATTGCCCTGCTGCGCGGCGGCGCGGACGTCGCGGAGATCGTTGCCGACGCCGGAGAGACCGAGGAGGCCAGACTCTTTGGTCATCTGGCGTTCGGCTTCGGCGAGCGAGAGGCCGAGGGTCTTCATCACGAACGGCACGGCGGCGGAATCGAGGTCGCCCACGCGGTTGTTCTGCGGAAGGCCCGACTGCGGGCTGAGGCCCATGCTCGTGCCGAGGGCGACGCCGTCGCGGATGCCGGTGACGGAGCTGCTGCCGCCGAGGTGGCAGGAAATGATGCGGAGCGGCGCGGCCCCGGCCGAGACGGGCGTCGCGCCGGCCTGATAGAGCTGGCGGACGCGTTCGGCGATGTCGGCGCGGCCGAGGAGTTCGGCGCTGCGCTCGGCGACGAACTTGTGGCTCGCGCCGTGAAAACCGTAACGCCGGACGCCGGCCTCATACCATGCCTGCGGGACGGCGTAACGCGTGGCGGCCTCGGGCACCCACTGGTAGAACGCGGTCTCGAACAGCGCGACCAGCGGGACGCCGGGGAGTTTTTCACGGAAGCGGGCGATGCCGAGCGCGTAGGGCGGATTGTGCGCGGGGGCGATTTCCTTGAAGCCGTCGAGCGCCGCGATGACGCGGTCGTCGGTGTCGGCGCGCAGGCAGCCGGTGAGGTTTTTCCCGAGGACGGTTTTGAACCCGACGCCGTGGAGATCCGCGGCGGTGGCGACGTGGCCGGCGGCTTTGAGTTCGCCGAGGCAATCGTCGATCGCCCGGCCGTAATCGGTCACGCGCTCGTAGCCGCCCTTGGCGAGCACGGACGCCCCGCCCGCGCCGTCGAAGCGGATCAGGCGGAACTTGAACGAGGTCGAGCCGAGGTTGGCGACGAGGATGTTCATGGGTGGCGGTGGCCCGGGCTTTCCAGCCCGTGGAGGCGAAATCACGGGAGGGAAAACCCGTGCCCCGGCTCAGGTCGCGGCGGGCTGCACGAGCCACTTGCCGAGGCCGGCGAGCTCGTCGTGCGGACGCGGGATGACCTGGACGGCGATGACTTCGCCGACCTTGCCGGCCGCTTCGGCGGCGGCGTCGATGGCGGCTTTGACGGCGGCGACGTCGCCGCGGAAAAACGCGCACACGTAACCGCTGCCGACGGCTTCGTAGCCGGTCATGGTGACGTTGGCGGCTTTGAGAGCGGAGTCGGCGGCTTCGATGAGCGCGCAGAAACCCTTCGTTTCAATGAGACCGATTGCTTCCTGGGCCATGGTGAGGGAAAAGTTGAGAGTTAAGCGACGGGAGTGGGGGGAGGGGGCGTGACGGCTCAGAGGCCGAGCGTGCGGACGAGTTCGCCGTGCGGGCGGGCGATGATGTGCGAGCAGACGAGCTCGCCGACGCGTTTGGCGGCCTCGGCGCCGGCGTCGACGGCCGCGCGCACGCTGCCGACGTCGCCCTTGACGATCACAGTGACCATGCCGCCGCCGATTTGAATTTGGCGAACGAGGGAGACGTTCGCCGCTTTGACCATGGCGTCGCTGGCTTCGACGCTGCCTACATAGCCTTTGGTTTCTACCATGCCGATGGATTCATTCATAGTGTTCTGGTGGGTGAGGATGAGGTGGATGGGGAGGAGACGTGACGCGGAAAATTCACCGCAGGAGCTCGACGGGCGTATCGGATTCGAGGGCACAGGCGTTGCCCTCGTCGGTGTCGATGTGGACCTCGAGCTTGAAATCGGGGTGCACGCGGACGAGCAGGCGCTCGAAGGTGACCGCGCACGGGCCGCCGACGCGCAGGCGCATGAAGTCGCCCGGTTTCACCCCGTAAAACGCGGCGTCGTCCGGGTTCATGTGGGCGTGCGGTGCGGCACGGATCACGCCCTCCTTCATTTCAAAAAAGCCCGCGGGGCCCATGAGCATGCAGCCGGGCGTTTCCTTGGTGGCGCCGGACGGGCGAATCGGAATCTCAAAACCGAGCGCGATCGAGTCGGTGAGCGCGAGTTCGATCTGGTTGAAATCGCGGCACGGGCCGAGAATGCGGAGATTCGAAATCACGCGGCTGCGCGGCCCGATGAGCGTGACCGTCTCCTTCGCGGCAAACTGGTCCTTCTGGTAGAGCCACTTCATCGGCGTGAGCGTGGCACCCGGGCCGAAGAGCACCTCGACCGCCTGAGGCGTCAGGTGACAATGGCGCGCGCTGACGTTGACGAGCAGCGGATTCGGGGCCTGCGCGGAGCGCGGCGCACTCTGGCCGAGCCGCTGGTAAATCGCCCGCCGAACGAGATGTTCAATCTCAACGCGGTGGGGTGATAGAGGCGGCAGCGACATGATCGGGGACGGGATAGTTTGGCGGGATATCGCCCAAAATCTTCCAACCTGTCAAGGGATTGGTTGCAATATCTTCCAAAAGTTTCCAAGACCTTCCATCAGCATGCACCCCGAAGAGCGCCGCGTAAAAATTGAATCTTACCTCCAAGCAGCTGAATTCGCTTCGCTGGAGGAGCTTGCGCAGCACGTCGGGGTCTCGGTTTCAACAGTCCGCCGGGACGTCGCGGAACTGGAGGCCGGCAAATCGGTCCGCCGCACCCATGGCGGAGCCCGAACGCTGCAACCCAAAACGGATGAGTTCGTTTTCAACGTCCGCGACACGCACCAAGTGGCCGAGAAGGAGGCGATCGGCGAGGCCTGCGCGGCGCTGATCCAGCCGGGGCAAAACGTGATCATCGACAGCGGCACGACCTGTTTTCACGTCGCCAAGCATCTCGGCGACAAGGTCGCCCAGGTCATCACCAACTCGCTGCCCGTGGCCCACCTCTTCTCGGGCTCCAATCGCCACGAGGTGCACGTCTCCGGCGGCGTGATTTACCCGCGGCTCGGCACGCTGGTCGGGCCGGATGCGGTCGACACGTTTTTGCGCATGCACGCCGATGTCGCGATCCTGAGCGGCAGCGGCATCGCCGAGGACGGCATCTACAATTCCCACGCCCTCATCGTCGACATCCAGCGCGCAATGATGGCCGGTGCCGCCAAGGTGATCTTCTGTATCGACGGCACGAAATTCGCGCGGCGCTCGACCTTTTTTCTCTGCGACTTCGCTAAAGTCGATGTGGTCGTGACCGACGCCGGAGCGCCCGCCGCGCTGGTGGAAAAACTCCGCGTAAAAGGCATCCACGTCGTGTGCGCCCCAGCCGCTCCCGCCGCCGGCTGAGCGGCGGGCCGCCCAGCGCGCGGCGGTCGCCCGGCGCACCCTTCCGCCGGCCGGGCGCGCCGCCTACAACACGAGGTTGTCGACCATCCGCACCTCGTCCACCCACGCGGCGAGGGCGAGCATGCACTTGCCGGGTTCGATCTCGCGAACCGTCTCCATCGTCAGGCAATTGACGATGGCAATATAGATGATGCGCACGCGGCGGTGCTGGCTGAGGATGTGCGTGGCCTCGGCGATGAGGCGGTCTGGATTGCGCGTGCCGGCGTCGAACATTTCCTTGGCCTTGAAAAGCGCCTTGCTCAACGCCAGCGACTCCTGCCGCTGGCTCGCGGAAAACTCCCGGTTGCGCACGCCCGCGGCCAGCCCGTCGGCCTCGCGCACCGTCGGCACCACGACGATCTCGACCTTGAAACACAGGTCGGCGGCCATTTTGCGCACGACCGCCGCCCGCTGCGCCGTCTTCTGGCCGAACAGCGCATGGGTCGGCCCCACGATGTTGAACAGCTTCGCCATCAGCGTCGCCACCCCGCGGAAATGATGCGGCCGCGACACCCCGTCGAGCGGTTTGCCGGCCGAATCCTCGGAGACGAACGTCGAGTAGCCCCGCGGATAGAGGTCCTCCGCCGCCGGCGCGAAGACGAGGTGCGCCCCGCACCGCTGGCATAGCGCCACATCTTCCGCAAAGCTGCGCGGGTAGTTGGCGATCACTTCGTTGGGACCGAACTGCAGCGGATTGACAAAAATCGACACGACCACCACGTCCGCCGTCCCGACCGCCGCGCGGATCAGCGCCTCTTGGCCCGCGTGCAACGCCCCCTGCGTCGCCACCAGCGCGATCGTCTTGCCCTGGGCTTTGAGGGCGGCGGCCAACGTCCGCATCTCGGACACCGATTGAATTTTTTGCATGAGGCTCAGGGTTGGGGTTGGAAAACGTCGGGCTTGAACAATCGCCGAGTGCGCGTTTGTTCAAGGTTTTCACCACTTCCGACCGCCAGGTCACGACCTTTCACGGTCCCTTTAACAATCCCCGCCATGATCCGCATCAACGAGCACTACACCAAACTCAAGGCCTCCTACCTTTTCAGCGACATCGCCAAGCGCGTCAGCGCCTACGTCGCCGCCCACCCGACCAAGCCCGTCATCCGCCTCGGCATCGGCGACGTCACCGAACCCCTCCCGCCGGTCTGCGTCGAGGCGATGCACGCCGCGACCGACGAGATGGCGAAGCGCGCCACGTTCAAGGGCTACGGCCCCGAGCAGGGCTACGCGTTCCTCCGCGACGCCGTGGCCGCCAACGACTACGCCGCCCGCGGCTGCCCCATTGAGGCCGACGAGATCTTCATCTCCGACGGTTCGAAGTGTGACTGCGGCAACATTCAGGAAATTTTTGCGCAGGACGTAAAGCTCGCGATTCCCGATCCCGTTTACCCGGTCTACGTCGACACGAACGTCATGGCCGGCCGCACCGGCGCCAACATCGACGGCCGCTACCAGGGCGTGACCTACCTCGATAGCACGCCCGCCAACGGCTACGTGCCCGCCATCCCCGGCGTCGCCACCGACCTGATCTATCTCTGTTTCCCCAACAACCCCACCGGCGCCGTCGCCACCAAGGCCCAACTCGCCGCCTGGGTCGCCTACGCCAAAGCGAACAAGGCGGTCATCCTCTTCGACAGCGCCTACGAGGCCTACATCCGCGATCCGGCGATCCCCCACTCCATCTATGAGATCGAGGGCGCGCGCGACGTCGCCATCGAGTTCCGCAGCTTCTCGAAGACGGCCGGCTTCACCGGCACGCGCTGCGCCTACACTGTGGTGCCCAAGTCCGTCGTCGCCTACGATGCCGCGGGCCACGCCCACCCGCTCCACGCGCTCTGGAACCGCCGCCACACGACGAAATTCAACGGCGTTTCCTACCCCATCCAGAAAGCCGCCGCCGCGATCTACACCGACGCCGGCAAACAGCAGACGCGCGACCTGATCGATTTCTATCTGGCCAACGCGAAGCTCATCCGTGAAGCGGTGAAGAGCTGGGGCTTCACCTGTATCGGCGGCGACAATGCGCCCTATCTCTGGATCAACACCGGCCGCGACTCGTGGGAGTTTTTCGACCTGTTGCTCAACCAAGCCCAGGTCGTCTGCACCCCCGGCGCCGGCTTCGGTAAGTGCGGCGAAGGCCACGTGCGCATCAGCGCGTTCAACTCCCGCGAAAACGTCGTCACCGCCCTCGCTCGCATCGGCGCGGCGCTGAAGTAAGCGCGCCGCTTTTCCTTCCGGCGGTCGTCCCCGCCGATCGGTCTCCCGGCGCCGGCCCCTGGGGTCGGCGCCTTTTTTTCCCCCACCCCCGGTGACGCCGGAGGCCGGTCGCGCACCCACAACCGCGTCGTCACGAGCCCGTCCGGTCGCCGGTCCTCGCCCCGCTCCGCGTCGACCAACGCGATCGCCCGGACCGCGCCCGCCAGGCTTGCCGCACGCGCCCTGCGCTCGCGCTCCAACTCGGCCAGCGGACGCGCCACCGAAAAAGCCGGCCCGACCGAAACCTCGTCGCCGCGCGACGTGGTCTTCTGCGTCGGACACCCATCCGCGCCCATTTTGACGGAAAATTGCCGCACCGCGAAGGTCGAGACCTGCGCTGGGTTCATGGGGGGAAATCTGAGCCACGAGCGGGCCGCCACTCAGGAACGATCAGGGCGGAATACGCCCCTGCTTTCCGGCCCGTCCCAGCCCCGCCGCGACATCTTCCGCCAAAATCGCGACGGCCTTGCTGAGCTGCGCCGCCAGCGCCCCCTCGCTCTTGCCGTCCCACCGGAGGCTGGCCGGCTGGACTTCGCCCCGGGCGGCGACCTTTGGCGCCAGGCCCGTCGTCGCGAGTTCCCAGACCGCCCGGAAATACACCGACCCGTCCGTGCCGCCTTCACACGCGAGCACCCGTACCACCAGCGTGTAGTCGTAGTCGATCTCCGTCGCCCGCAACCCCGCCGCGAGCACCGTTCCCGCCGCGCCGCGCGCGACGAGATCCTCGCGCAACACCCGGCCGATGCCGAGTTCCAGCGGCTCACCCCACCGGGCAAATTCGCGGAACTCGATCTCGTTGTCGCCCCGCCGGACGATGAGCGGTTTCGCCTTGATGTAACTCGCCAACTCCACCGGCCGCAGATGCACGACCAGCGACCTCCCCGCGGGCACCGCCTCCGGCGCCCCGCTCTGCGCGGACAGAACAAAAAACCGCGTCGGATCCGTCTGCGCCTGCGGCAGCAACGAACACCCGCCAAGCATCAGCCCGGCCACGCCAGCCAGCAGGCCGACCATCCCTTTTTCGCGCGAGTTCATCATGGTCGGTTTCGGATCATTCGTCGGTTGCGCGGCCACCCGCTCATTGCGGCCGTTTCTTGCCGGTGATGAGCGCACTCGGGTTGCGCTCGAGAAAATCCGCGAGGCGCGTCACCGCCGCCGCCGCTTCGTTCATCTGGGCCAGCGTCCCGACCACCTCGTCGCCGAGGCCGCTGTGCGTCGCGAGAAATTTCCGCGCGGCCGTCGACGCGTCGTTGAGCGAGGTGACCGCCCGCTTCGCCTGCGTGAGCGTTTCGGTCAGCTCCTGGCCCGCCGGACCGACCTGCGCATCGATCTTGCCCAGCACTCCGCGCAGATCGGTGATGGCGCCGTCGAGATTCACGAAAGTCTTCTTCAACTCGGGCAGGCTCACGATCGCCTCCACCTTTTCCCCGGTGCGTTTCCACTGTTCGGCCACGCCTTTGAGGTCGAGCCCAGCCAGTTGCTTGCGCCCGTCCCCGAGCAGGCCGGTGAGCTCGCGCGAAAGGCCCGCAAAATCCACCTTCTTCAGGTTGGCCAAAATCTCGCTCGCGCTCGACTGAAACGCCGAGATCGCCGAGGGGACGGCCGGCACCGCCACATATTTCAGCTCCGTCGTGCGATTGTCCGCCGGGTAGGACTGCGGGTTCAGAAAATCGAGCTCCACAAACAGCAGGCCCGTCGCGAGCCCCTGCACTCCGAGCTGCGCCCGCAGCCCGCGGTCCACCAGCGTCTGCAACTCCGCCCGGTCGGCCACATTGATCGCCTCGCCCTTCGTGTCGGTCACCTTGTCCTTGCTGAGCTCACACACGACCGCGACGACCGAGAAATTTTTCTTTTCGTCGTAGCGCACGTTCAGGTCGACCACCCGGCCCACGGGCACGCCGCGCAGCTTCACCGGCGAACCCAGCGTGAGGCCGTGGATCGACTCGTCGAAATACACCACGAAGCGCTGCGGCTTCGCAAAGAAACTCACCCCGCCGAAGGTCAGCAGCGCAATCACGGCCAGCGCGAACGCCCCGATCACAAACGTGCCGATGATGGCTGGACTGACCTTGGTTTTCACAGATGAGAGCGCGGAGCTAAACGGTTCGGGGCCGGCGGGGAAAGGATTTACTGCGGCAACACATCCCCGCGGCGCAGGAACTCCGCCACGCGCGGATCGCGGCTGCGCTGGGCGAGTTCCCGCGGCTTGCCCTCGGCGATGATGCCCTGGTGGGCGCGGTCGAGCATGATCACGCGGTCCGCGATGTCGAAAATCGACGCCAACTCGTGCGACACCACCACGATCGTCGTCCCGAACGTCTCGCGGATCTGCAAAATCAGCTCGTCCAGCTTGCGCGACGTCACCGGATCGAGCCCCGCCGAGGGCTCGTCGAAAAACACGATCTCGGGATCGAGCGCGAGCGCCCGCGCCAGGCCGGCGCGTTTTTTCATGCCGCCGCTGATTTCCGCCGGATAATAATCTTCGAAGCCCCCGAGCCCCACCTGCGCGAGCTTCAGCGTGGCCACCTCCTCGATCTCCCGCGCCGACAGCGCCGTGTATTCCTCCAGCGGCAACGCCACGTTTTGCCGCAGCGTGAGCGAGGTCCACAGCGCGCCGCCCTGAAACAGCATCCCGAACGTCTTCAGCACCTCGCGCCGCGCCGCCGGGTGCGCGTCCGCGAACGACCGCCCGAAAAACTTCACCGCTCCGGCCGTCGGCTGGTTCAATCCCACCAGATGCCGCAGCAGCGTGCTCTTGCCGCAACCGGATCCGCCGATGATGAAAAAAATCTCCCCGCGCGCCACGCGGAACGACACGTTTTTCAAGACCACCTTGCCGTCGTAACCGCACTGCAGTTTCTCCACCTCGATCGCCGGATCATTCGCACTCGCGGGGGGTGGGAGGACGAGGTCGCTCATGGTCGCTCAGAGTCCCAGCGCGTTGAATACGACGGCAAAAATCGCATCGGCCACAATGATGAGCAGCAACGCCGTCACCACCGCCGACGTCGCCGCGCGGCCCACGCCCGCCGCGCTGCGCTCCGCCTGCAGGCCCCGCAGACAGCCCGACAACCCGATGATGAGCCCGAACGCCGTCGCCTTGATCACCCCGGTCGAAACGTCGGAGAGATCCACGATCGTCAGCATCTCCGCCCAAAACGCGGCCGGCGGAATCGAGAGCAGCCCGAACGCCACGATCAGTCCGCCGAGGATGCCGAGGGCGTTCGCGTAGAGCGCCAGCAGCGGCATCATCACGCCGAGCGCCAGCAGGCGCGGCAGCACCAGAAACTGCACCGGCGGGATGCCCAGTACCTCGAGCGCGTCGATTTCCTCGTTCGCTTTCATGTTGCCGAGCGTCGCCGCAAAGGCCGCCCCCGTCCGCCCCGCCAGCACGACCGCCGTCATCACCGCGCCCATTTCGCGCACCATCGAAAGCCCGATCAGATCCGCAATATAGATATCGCCGCCGTATTGCCGCAGCACAATCGCCCCGGTGTAGGCCAGCGTGACCCCCACCAGCAGGCTGACGAGGCTCACGATCGGCAGGGCCATCGCCCCGCACTGCTGCATCTCGTCGAAGCAGTCGTGCCAGCGGAACTTCCGCGGACTCCGCGCCAACCCGATCGCCCCGAGCACGCATTCGCCGACAAACTGCGCGATCGCCCGCCCCTTCACCACCGTGTCCTGCGTCGCCAAGCCCACCGAGGTCAGAAAACTCTCCGACCGGTCGAACGGCACGCTCGTCTCATGCGAAGCCGCCAGCTGGGCCAGCAGCGTCCGGATTTTTTCCGGCAATGCCTCGCCGTCGAAATACGCTCCCGTCCCCCGGCACCACTGCTGCGTCTCGAACAAAAACAGCAGCAGCGAACTGTCCCACTTCCCCACCCCGTCCGTCGTCGGCCGCACCCGTGCCGGCTGCTGAGCCCCGCGCACCCCTTCCCACGACGGCCGCGGTGCGGTGATCTGCCAGGTCCCCGCCAGCCGCACGTCCATGCGGTCGCCCTCGGCCGTGGCCGCGGCCTGCGCCGGAGAAAAGGGGGGACTGACCGTCATGCGCCCACTTCACTCGTGACACGCCTCGTCGCCAAACCAATTCTCCACCCCTCCATGGCCCGCTTCTCCACCCTCCTCTTCGACCTCGACGGCACGCTCATCGACCACTTCACCGCGATCCACCGCAGCCACAGCCACACGCTGCGCCACCTCGGCCTCCCCGCCCCCACCCTCGCGCAAGTCCGCGCCGCCGTCGGCGGCGGCCTTGCAAACGCCCTCGCCCAACTCGCCGGCCCCGCCCACGTCGCCGCCGCCCTCCCGATTTACCGTGCCTACTGGGACGCCACGATGCTCGACGACGTCCTCCTCCTGCCCGGCGCCCGCGAACTCCTCCACTCCCTCCACGCCCGCGGCACCCAACTCGCCGTCTTCACCAACAAACTCGGCTCCTCCTCCCGCCTCATCTGCGCCCACCTCGGGCTTTCGCCCTTCCTCCAGGGCAACTTCGGCGCCGCGGACACCCCGTGGCTCAAGCCCGAACCCGCCTTCGCCGCCCACGCCCTCGCCCAACTCGCCGCCACCCCCGCCACCACCCTCCTGATCGGCGACTCTCCCTTCGACATCGCCGCCGCCCACGCCGCCGGCTTCCCCTGCTGGTGCGTCACCACCGGCACCCACACCGCCGCGGAACTCCACGCCGCCGGCGCCGACGCGGTCTACGCCGACCTCGCCTCCGTCGGCGTCGCGTGCGGAGTGCTGCCCGCGACCTGAAAATTCGAGCCGCCCACGAAAGCCGGTCCGCGGCGGGTACCGTTCGCCAACCCTCGCCGGCGGAGTGGAGGCGGGTCGATCCGGATTCATTCGAGGTTGGAAAATGAGTCCGTTCAACCCCGCGTGCTCACCGATTGACTCTGGATTCCCCGCCCACGTAACTCCGCCCCATGCCCTCCTTCGGAAAACTCGTCGACCGGCGCGGATCGCAAATCCTGATTTTCCCGCCGGAGATCAGCTTCGAAACCCACCCTGTCCGCCTCGCCCGGCGCGGCAACTCGGCGCTGATTGAACCCGGTCTCGACCAACCCGTGTCACCGCGAGATCCCGCCCGCCACCTGAGATAGTCCGGCCCAGCCCTCGTCATTTCCCCCCGTTCTCCGCCGCCCGTGGCCCAATCTTCCCCTGCCTCCTCCGCCACGCTCACCGGCGTCCTCGAGCGCATCATTTTCCTCAACGAGGAAAACCACTACACCATCGCGGAGTTCCGCCCCGACGAGAAATCGGCTCCGCCGCCGCCCACCCCTGCCCCCGCTCCCCCCGTCGGCCGCGAGCTCGCTCGCGCTCCCTCGACCCCCGCCGCGAAATCCCGCCCGGACCTCGTCACCATCGTCGGCGCGCTCCCAAGCGTCGAGTGCGGCGAGACCCTCCATCTCACCGGGGAGTGGTCGCACCACACCCAACACGGCGCCCAGTTCAAGATCGCCACCTTCACCAGCCAGCTCCCGTCCTCCGTCTACGGCATCCGCAAATACCTCGGCAGCGGCCTCGTCCCCGGCATCGGCAAGGCCTACGCCAACAAAATCGTCGACGCCCTCGGCACCGACACCTTCCGCGTCCTCTCCGAAGAATCTGGCAAACTGCGCGACATCCCCGGCATCGGCAAAAAACGCGCCACCGCCATCAAGTCCGCCTGGGACGAAAAACGCACTGAGCGCGAGCTCTACATTTTCCTCCAGACCTACGGCGTCACACCCGGCCAGTGCGTGAAGTTGGTCAAGCACTACGGCGCAAAGGCCAAACCCATTCTCCTGCAGCAGCCCTACCAGGTCGCCCGCGAAATCGACGGCATCGGTTTCAAAACCGCCGACCGCATCGCCATCAACCTCGGCTTCGCCAACGACGCCCCGCCCCGCCTCGACGCCGGCCTCCTCTACGCCCTCGAAATCCTCCAGGAGGAGGGCCACACCGCCTATCGCGAATCCGATCTGATCGACTACGCCGCCGCGCTCCTCGAAACCGAATCGCGCTTCCTCGAAGCGCGCATCGCCGCCCTCGTCACCGCCAAATCTCTCGTCCGCCACCTCCCCGCCGGCGTCGCGAATCCCCTGCCCGGCAGCGGCCTGATCCAACTGCCCCACAACGACCGCGCCGAAGAAAAAATCGCCGCCGTCGTCGCCCGCCTCACCCGCGCGCCCAGCGGCCTCCCGCCCATCAAGACCGACGCCGCCGTCGAGTGGGCCGAAAAAAAAGCCGGCTTCACCTTCGCCGACCTCCAGCGCACCGCCCTCAAGAACGCCCTCACCCACAAACTCACCATCCTCACCGGCGGTCCCGGCACCGGCAAAGCCCAGCCCCTTGACGCCCGTGTGCTCACGCCCCAAGGCTTTCGTTCCATCGGTGATCTCCGCCCCGGCGATCTCGTGATTTCCGCCGAGGGTCCACCCGTCGCCGTGCGCAGCATTCACCCGCAAGGCACGAAGCCGGTCTTTCGCGTCGCCTTTGCCGACGGTCGCTCCACGCGCTGCTGCGAAGATCACCTCTGGAAAGTCTGGACCCGCACCTCCGTCTGGAGCCCCGCCAAGAAAAAGAAAATCCGCTCCCGCGGCTGGCGCATTGTCCCGCTCAAAACGATCCGCCGCCGGCTCGACGATGACCGCGCCGAGAGCGACCGCCTTGGCGTGCCGCTACTCACGCCTTGTTCCGATCCGACACCGACGGTCCTCCCCATCGATCCCTACGTCCTCGGCGCCCTCATTGGTGACGGCACGCTAAGTGACGCCGTCCTTCTTACGACGACCGACGCCGCTCTGGTCGCCAATCTTTCCGTCCGCCTCGCGCCGCTCGGTCTTCATCTCAATCAGGTCATCTCCAAAGGCGCTCCCACCCTCTCTTGGCGAATCGTCGGTCGTGGCAAAGGCCACGCTAACCCCCTCCGCACCGCGCTCCAATCACTCAGCTTGGCCGTCCGTTCCGAGGCAAAATTCATTCCCCCCGCTTACTTCAACGCGTCAGCCACCCAACGCCTCGATCTCTTGCGCGGCCTCCTCGATACCGACGGCACCGTCGACAAACTCGGCGTCGTTTCGTTCACGACCTCCAGCCCCCGCCTTGCCCGCGATGTCCAACAACTCGCCTGGTCCCTCGGCTGCATCGCCACCCCCGGTGCCATCAAACACCCGACCTATTCGCATCGCGGCGAGCAACGCACCGGCCTCCCCGCTCAC
Organism: Opitutia bacterium; assembly: GCA_947461205.1. Taxonomy (GTDB): domain Bacteria; phylum Verrucomicrobiota; class Verrucomicrobiia; order Opitutales; family Opitutaceae; genus GAS368. Next base: position 2,155 of record CANHJG010000090.1, on the reverse strand, counting down.
ACGCTTTTCCTCCAACACCCCGAACCCGCCACACTCTTCACCCTCTCCCGCAAAGTCGCCCGCACCGTCCGTCCGAAAGCTCGCGCCCGCCTCGGCCATCGGCTCCGTCTCTCCGCGATCGAACCCGCCGGCGAAGCCGAGTGCGTCTGCATCTCCCTCGATTCTCCTAGGGGCCTCTACGTGACCGACGACTACCTCGTCACGCACAACACCACGATCCTCCGCGCCCTCGTCGACATCCTCAAAGCCAAGAAAGTCCGCGTCCACCTCGCCGCCCCCACCGGCCGCGCCGCGCAACGCCTCTCCGAAACCACCGGCGGCTTCGCTTCCACGATCCACCGCCTGCTCAAATACGACGCTGCCACCGGCGGCTTCACGGCCAACGAAAACGCCCCGCTCGCCACCGACTTCCTCGTCCTCGACGAGGCCTCGATGCTCGACGTCCGCCTCGCCTCCGCCCTCTTCCAGGCCGTCCCCTCGCGCGCCCATCTCCTTCTCGTCGGCGACACCGACCAACTCCCGAGCGTCGGCGCCGGCAACGTCCTCAAGGACCTCATCGCCGTCTCGGACTCCGTCGCTCAACTCTCCCCCCTCGAGTCTCAGCCCGCGACCCCGGCCGCGGCCGCCCTGCCCGTCACGCGCCTCTCCGTCATCTACCGCCAGCAGGGCCAGAGCCAGATCGTCACCACCGCCCACGCCATCAACTCCGGCGACCCCACCCTCGGCGCCGTCCTCCCCGACGTCGCCAGCGCCCAGGTCTGGGCCGATCTCAACTTCATCGCCGCCGCCGATACCGACGACTGTGTCCGCAAAGTCATCGAACTAGTCACCGAGTTCATCCCCCGCAAACTCAAGTGGCCGCACCCCGTCCACGACGTCCAGATCCTCGCCCCGATGCACAAGGGCGTCGCCGGCGTCGGCAACTTCAACGTCCAACTCCAGGCCGCCCTCAACCCCCTCGCCCACGGCACCCGCGCCCTCCGCTCCGTCCACGGCGAATATCGCCCCGGCGACAAGGTCATCCAGCTCCGCAACAACTACGACAAGGGCCTCTTCAACGGCGACATTGGCACCATCGTCTCCATCGACTCCGAAGCCGGCACGCTCGACGCCAAATTCGACCACGACGTCCACACCTTCGACCGCGGCGAATTCGCCCACCTCGCCCTCGCCTACGCCATCAGCATCCATAAGTCGCAGGGTTCCGAATACCCCGTCGTCATCGTGCCGCTCCTGAAAGCGCACTTCATGATGCTCCAGCGCAACCTGATTTACACGGCGATCACGCGCGGCAAAAAAAAGGTCTTCCTCGTCGGCGAACCCGCCGCCTACGCCATGGCCGTCCGCAACGCCGAATCCAAAACGCGCGCCACCCACCTCAAGGAAAAGATCGTCGCCACCCCCGCGCCCCACCGCGCGCCGTAAGACGCCTCCCGCCTCCCGCAAAAAATCGTCGGGCGGCACCGCGCGCACCCCCCACCGGATCGTCCCGCCCAGCCGAAAGCGCCTTGCCGTCCGCGCCGGATTGGCCGACGGATTTTTCATGCTGACCCTCCGTCCCACCAAGATGCTGGCCCGGCGCCTCCACCTGACCGTGCCCGCCGCACCGCCGCCCGTGACCAATCGCGTCGCCGACTGGTGCGCCCACGAGTTCACCGCCTCGCGCCACCGCTACCTCCTATTCTGGAACACCGCCGCGTTTCTCCCGGTGCTCGTGCCCGGTCGCGGCGTGCGCGACGACCGCGACCTGATCATGCGGCTGATCGACGGACTCAAGCTGGTGATGAGCGCCAATGATCTGGAGTTTTACTTCCAGCGCTGGATCGTCCCCGAATTGGGCGAGGTGCAATGGGCGCCGATTCCCTCGCGATCCGTTCTGGGCACCATGAACGACTTTATGATCATGGCCAAATACCACCTCACCGAACGCAACCAGTCTCCCCTAGAAATAGCGGAGCTGATGGCCAAGGCCCCGCTGTCCGCTCTGGGCATGAACTCCCCCGCCGAGGCCTTTCGCTCGCTGCGGGCGTGAACCTCCGATTTTCTGCTCCGTCCTCCTGAAATCCACCTCCGCCCGTTCCCTGCGCCGCTCCCACCCGCTCCCCGCCGCAGTCCACCCGCCCCTCGCCCCCACCCCGACCGCCTTCGCTTTCGA
>CANHJG010000089.1 GCA_947461205.1 Opitutia bacterium | reverse complement strand
GGCACGGTGACGATCACGGCCAGTGGTGGCACCACCACTGGAGCCACGGTCGGCAATTATACTCTCACCCCGAGTGCCGCGACCGGCGGCACCTTTACGGCGGCCAACTACGACATCACCTACGCGAACGGACAACTGTCGGTCACGGCCTTCGGCCTGACCGGCACCTTCACCGCTTCCGACAAGACCTACGACGGCAACACGGGAGCAACCGTCACGGCGCGCAACCTCACGGGCGTGGTCGGCGCGGACGTCGTCACGCTCACCGGCGGCACGGCCACCTTTGACACGAAGAACGTCGGCGCAGGCAAGACGGTCACGCTGACCGGCGCCTCGCTCGCCGGTGCGAATGCTAGCAACTACACCCTCGCCGCGGTTAACACGACGACCGCCGCGATCACGGCCAAGGCCCTCTCGATCGCTGGTCTCACCGCGCAGGATAAAGTTTACTCCGGCACTGTGCCCGCGACGCTCACCAGCGCGGCCGCCCTCGCGGGCGTCGTCGGCGCCGAGGCGGTGTCGTTGACCGGCACGGCGGCGGGGGCGTTTGCCACGGTCGGCGTCGGCGCCGGCAAGACTGTCACGGTCTCCGGTCTCATCCTTACCGGCGGCGCGGGCAACTACACGCTCACGCCCTTGGTGCTCACCGCGGCCATCACGCCGGCCCCGCTGACCGTGACCGCGGACAACAAAACCAAGACCTACGACGGCACGACCTACACTGGCGGATACACCGTGAGCTACACGGGCTTCGTGGCCAGCGAGACGACCGGCGTCCTCGGCGGCACGCTCGGCTTCGGCGGGGCGGCCGCGACGGCGACGCAAGCCGGGGCCCATGCGATCACCCCGCGCGGTCTCACCAGCGCCAATTACGCGCTGAGCTTCGCCGACGGCACGCTTACGATTGGCCAAGCAAGCCCGACGATCACGTGGCCGCAACCGGCCGCCATCGTCTATGGCGCACCGCTCACCGCGGCTCAGCTCAATGCGGTTGGGTCCGTGCCGGGCACGATGACCTACACACCGGTCGGCGGCACAGTCCTCGAACCGGGCACCTACACGCTCTCGGTGAGCTTCATGCCCGCCGATGCCACTAACTATGCCGGGCCCATCACCGCGACGGTGATGCTCGTGGTAGAACTGCCCGCGGCACCCGCGGCGATCGACGATACTGTGCGGGCCTTCGAAAGCTCGGGCGTCGCCAATGCGACCCCGGGGCTCAATCCGCCGGGGAACGTCCTCACGAACGACAGGGGGACGGTGCTCAGCGTGCGACTCATGGGCGGCGTCGCCCTGAACAGCGGCCCCGCCGCGATCCTCGGCCAATACGGCACGCTGACCGCCGCCGCGGACGGCACCTTCGCCTACGTGGTCAACAACGCGCTGGCCGCGGTCGAAGCCCTCAATGTTGGGCAGGCCCTGACCGACACGTTTGATTACACCCTGAGCGACCGCTTCAACCGGACGGCCGGAGCGCGCCTCTCCATCACGATTGCCGGGGCCAACGATGCTCCGGTGGCCGGGGCGATCACGTTGCCGCCCGCCACTGCCGGCCGGGCATTCGGGCCCATCACCGTTGCGCCGTTCACCGATGTCGACAACGCCCTCCTCACCTCCACGGTCACCGGCCTGCCAGCGGGGATCGTCTTCGACCCGGTGACGCGCACGTTCTCCGGCACCGCCGGCAGCGCGGGCAATTTCGACCTGACGCTCACCGCGAGCGACGGAGAATTTAGCGTTTCCACCCCGTGCACCCTCCAGGTGACGGCCCCGCCGGTCAACACCGTGCCCTCCGGCCCCATCGCGTTTACCAGCGATCCGGGGCGGGTGGTCGGACCGAACGGCAGTGTGTTGGCGGTCGCCGACGCGGACAGCCCCGAGCTGACCGTCACGTTAAGCGCCGGGGTCGGGCTGCTCACGCTGCCGAACCGCGCGGGCCTCACGCTTCTGGCCGGCTCGGGACTCAACGAAACCAGCCTCACGTTCCGTGGCTTGGTGCGCGATCTCAACGCGGCCCTGGCCCAGCTCATCTACCAAGCCCCCACTGGCTTTTTTGGTCAGGACACCATCACGATCACGACGACTGACGAACGTGGAAACACGGATGTCGATCGGATCGATCCGCCCATCACCGTCGCCTTGGCGACCCTGGGTGGCACGGATGTCTCCGCCCCGATTGCTTCGATCAGTTCAAAGGACAAGCAATTGGTCAGTGGCCGCGTCACGCAGTTTGATGCCAGCTTGGTCAAAGGCGTGAGCGTTTCCGGGACCGGCGCCGCCGGGCAGCTGGTGGTCGGCTCGCCCACGCGCCAAGACGGCTCGGTGCAGCAGACCACGGTCTCGGTGGAATTGGCCTATGCCGATGGCTCCAAGGAAGTCGTGGCGGTCAAGGTCACCGTCTACAACCCGAAGCTGCAGCTGGTCACCCGGCTTGTCCTGAATCCCCAGACAAGCCTTTACGAGCAACGCGTGGAGGTGACGAATACTACCCCGTATGCGATCGATTCTTTCCGCGTGTTGATCCCGACCTTGCCGAGCGGTGTCTCGCTCTACTCGCGGAGTACTACCACACCGACTGGACAACCGGCCGTCGAAGATACCCGCCTCCTCCAACCCGGTGAGGTCCGCGTGTTCATCATCGAATACTTTGCGCCCAACGTTGCGCAGTTCCCCGAACCGGCCGTCGTCTTGGAAATCAACGCGGTGGGCGCTCTCGCGAGCCCGCTCGGCACCACGGCGGCCATTGAGCGCACGGTCTTGGCGCCCAACGGGCGTCGCTACATCGAATTTTCCACGGTCGTCAACCAAACCTACTGGATCCAGTACCGCGACAGCGCGACGGCCTCCTGGGTAACCTCCACTGTGGCCGTCGCCGGGACCGGCACCTCGATCAACTGGCTGGATGATGGCTGGCCCAAGACCAACTCGGCCCCCACGGCGGCGCGCGAATACCGTCTGCTGGTGACGGCGCCGGGCGCCGGCTCCCTGACCCTCGCGGCCCAGCCCCAAACGGTCCAAGCCGCACCCAACGGACCTGCGACGCTGCAAGTCACGCCCAACGGTGCCGGCCCGTTCACGTACCAGTGGTATCGCGATGGCGTTCGCGTCGTCGGAGCCACGGCCGCCGCATTCTCCGTCGCGAAAACCACCCTGGCCGAAGAAGGCGACTACTACGTCGTGGTGAACGACGGAAAATCCGTCGTGCAGTCGCAGACCTCCCGGGTTGCGCTGGCGAGCACCAATCCCGGGCGCATCGTCAACCTGTCCGTTCGCGCCCAACTGGAAGCGGCGGGGCAGCCGCTCATCACCGGCTTCGTGATCGAAGGTGCCGGAACCCGGCCCGTCCTGATGCGCAGCGTGGGCGAGACCCTGCGCGCCTTTGGCTTGGCCGGCGCCGTCGCGAATCCCGCGCTCCAATTGTACCGCGGCAGCACGCTCATTGCGGAGAATGACGATTGGGCCGCCGATCTCACGGCCGGCGAAACGCTCACGGCGACCGGCTTGGTGGGGGCGTTCCCCCTCGCCTCCGCCGCCAAAGATGCGGCCCTGGCGCGGCGGCTCCTCGCCGAAAATTATTCGATCCAGACGCAGAACCGCAGCAACGCTCCGGGCGTGGTCTTGGTGGAACTTTACGACGCCCTCGGGCGCTACAGCGGCGAGAGCCGGATCGCGAATGTCTCCACCCGGGCCAAGATCCTGCCGGGCGACGGAGCGCTGATCGCCGGCCTCACCATCGACGGTAACACCACGCTGCGTCTGCTGGCGCGAGCGGTGGGTCCCGGCCTCGCGCCGTTTGGCGTCACCGATGCGCTGGCGGATCCCACCCTCACGCTCTACGCCGCCGGCGCTTCCACGCCGATGGCCACCAACGACGATTGGGCCGACGTCCAGTCCATCGTCGGCGGCGAGTCACTGTTTCGTCGGGTCGGAGCGTTCGACCTGGTGCCCGGCTCCCGCGATGCCGTGATCGTCACCCGCCTCCCGCCCGGCGCCTACACCTTGGTGGCCGAAGGCAAAGGCGCGGCCGCCGGCCAAGCGCTCATCGAAATCTACCTCATTGACTAAACTGCTCTGGGCCGAATCCGCTTATGAAATTCCCTTCCTCGTTCCTTCCGCTGGTCGCGCTCGCGCTGCCGGGCTTCTCCGCTGCGGCCACGGCCGCCGATCCCGCCGCCTTTCGCTGGCACGTGGAAGCCGGTCCCAGCCTTTGGCTGAACACGCGCGTCACCTTCGGGGCCAACGCCGGCGCCGATCCTGCGGCGGGCCCCAAGTCCGACCGCTTTTACGACGACGGATTCAACCGCGTCGACGCCTCGGGCAACCTCGGCGACGGATCGTTCGGTCCGCTCGCGAGCCGAACGGGCTACTTCGGGTTTAGCAATGACAGTCAAGTCGACCTGAGGGCTGGGACCCTCGCGCTGCGTCGGGTGCGGCTGGCCGGTGGTGACTATCTGGCGGCGACGCCGGAGACGGAGCAACCGGCCTGGCATGCGGCGCTGCGCGTCTCGCTGCATCGTGGGGTGCCCGTCGGGCGCGACTGGGGCGTCGAGTTCGGGGTCGATACGGTGAAACTGCACGCGGCCAGTGAGGGACCGCAGCCTGCCGCGCTGCGCCTCCTCACCGACACGTATGCGTTGGGCGGCGTGGTGCCGCAGCGCGCCCCGTACAGCGGCCGCTTCACCAGCATTCCCGGGGACCAACGGATCGGGGACACCCCGGCGCGCAGCGTGAGCACCGTCGCGGGAACGCTCACGGGCTCGCGGGATTTTGTCGCCCGCTCGACGGCGCTGCAACTCGGGCCATGGCTGGAGTTCGGTCAGGCCCGGACGCAGCCGGCCGCGACGGAGCGTGAGCGTTGGTTCGTGCGCCTGCGCGGCGGAGTGGCCCTGCTGGCCACCCGCGCTTCGTTCCGCACGGCCGAGCAGATTCAGGCGTCCCCCGGTCTGACCGGTGCCGCACCGGTGTCCGCTAGCGCCGAGCGCCGTCGTTCCGACTGGGGTGCGTTTGCGGGCGTCACGCTGCGTCGCTCCTTCAGTCCGCGGGTGGCTGCCTTCGGTGGGCTGGAGGCGCTCTGGGGTTCGCGCCTGACCCTCGCTCAGGCGGACCGTTACGCTCGCCTCGACCTGTCCAAGACGATGCTGGTCCAATTCGGTCTGGAGATCGGTTGGGGCGAGCGCTGAAGGCCGCGTCCGGCGCTTGCAACCCGGGGGTGGGCGAACCGCCCGCCTTCGGAATGGGGAACCGATCCCCGGATGGTCGCAAGCCGGCCAGGGTAGCCGAACAGCTGCACGTTTACGCACCCAAAGGTTTCCGCCAAAGACCCGAAGCTGGGACCCCGGTGACGGGTGAGGAATTCGCGGAAAATCCCTGCCCGGAGAAGCTCCTCGTGAATGGCAGCGTGCGGGGCGCGACGGAGCCCGGCGGTGGTTCACGGCGTCGCGCCGAGATCGGCCGGGCGGGCCGGGGCGGTCTCGATCGTGGCGAGCAGCATCGCGCCCAATTCGGTGGCGGCGCGTCCGAGTTGGCCGAAGACCCACCGGTCGCGTCGGGCAGTCGGGTCGGCCCCCGCCGGCGGCGGGACGGGCAGGCGGAGTTGCGCGAAGGCGGCGGACAGTTCGCCGAGCTGCGGGAGGAGCGGGTCGTCGCGTTCGACGGCCAGCGCGAGGGCGTCGAAGGTGGATGCGCCGAGGCGGGCGAAGCGGATGAGTTCGGGGTGCGCGAGCGGCGCGCCAGGCGTGAGATGCAGGGCGATCACGTTGAACGCGCGCGTGAGGCGCTGGTTGCCGTTGGCGAGGGTTGCGGCCTGTTCGAGGCCGAGCTGCTGGTTCTTCGGGTCGCCGCTCATGCGCTGCAGCGAAGAAAACACCGTGCTGTTGGCCGATTCGGCATGGCGTTTGGCGAGGGTGGCCGCGGCGTCGTAGGGGCCGCCGGCCGCGAGACGCGCGACGAGGACGCCGAGATAGTCGCGGTTGGCGCGGAGGGCGGTGGCGAGCAGCGGAGGGAAGCGATCGCGTTCCCAGACGGGCCAGAAAAACAGCGCGGCGAGGAGGGCGAGGGCGCCGCCCGCGGAGGTGAGGGCGAGGCGCTCCACGGTGAACGCCAGCGTGACCGGTCCGTTCGTTTCGGTCAGCAGTACGATGAAGAGCGTGATGAAAAAGACGGCGACGGCGTAGTTGCGTTTGATGAAGTAGCCGAAGGCGAAAAGGGTGGCGGCGCTGGCTGCCGCGAGGGCGGCGAAGGGCAGTTCGAGCCACAGGAGGGCACTGGCGACGAGACTGCCGCCGAGGGTGCCGAGGACGCGCTGGCCGGCGCGCAGGCGGGTCGAGCCGTAGTCGGGCTGAAGCACGACGACGAAGGTGAACGGCAGCCAATAGCCGTGCGGGAGGGCGAAGGTTTGGAAGATCGCGACCCCCGCGAGCATGAGCACGCCGAGGCGGAGGGTGAACCGCACGAGCGCGGGGTCGACCCGCCAGGTGAGGTGGAGCGCGGAGGCGAGCGGGCGGAGGGTGAGCGTGTGGAGGTCGAAGAGTTCGAGGGAAAACGCCGCGCGTTCGCCGGCGCGGTCGATCGTGGCGCGGAGGGCTTCGTGCACCGCGGGGAGGTGTTCGCGGATGAGGCGGAGGAGGGCGACGAGTTGCGCGCCGTCCGCGGCGGCGTCGGTCTGGGCGGTCAGGCGCGCTTCGAGCACGCGGAGCAAATTCGCGAGACGGCGGAGGCGCAGGTCGGCGGTGGCGAGGTGCGCGGGCTGCCGGGAGACGACGGCGAGGGCGACGGTGCGCGCGGTGTTGGTGAGGGCGGTGAGCGCGGGGACGAGCGCGGGCACGAGCGGCGCAAAGGCCGGCGAGGCGAGCAGCGGCCCGAGCGCGGTGTGGAGCGAACCGACGCGGGTGGCGAGGCGCGCGGCGGCGAAGTTGACGGCTTCGAGGCGTTGGCGCAGGAGGCCAGGGCGCGTGGTGGCGAAGGTGGCGTAGGCCTTGTCGAGGGTTGTGCGGAGCGTGGCCTCCCCTTCGTGAATCCGGCGTTCGCGGTCGGCGGAGGAGACGTCGGTGTCCGCCGGGTTCAGTGCCTCGAACAGATCGGCGACGGCGAGCCAGCTGTCGGACACGGTGCGGCGCAGGGGATGCTGTGGGCGGAACGGCCAGTGGGCGACTTGGAGGAGGACGCCCCAGAGCCCGCCGAGCAGAGCGGCGAGGGCGTGGTCGGAGACCGTGGTATGGCGGGGCGACGCGAGGGCGATGAGGAAGACCAGCGTCGAGGAAATAGCCAGGGCCATCCCGTAGTCGCTGCTGAGGTGGCGCCAAAGACCGCCGCACAGCGCGACGAGGGCGGTGGCGGCGAGAGCGGCGGCGAGATGACCCGATGCGACCGTGCCGAGGGCGGCGGCGCCGACGAAGACGGCGGTCATGGCGAGGAGGAGGCCGAGGCGCAGGCGGTAGTCGCCGCGGACATCGACCATGGCGATGTTTTGCGCGGCGAGGGCGACGAAGGTGACCTCGATGGGCAGCCAGCCGGCGGCGGCAAGGAGGAGCGGCGCCGTGTAGGCGACCGAGGCGCGGAGGCCGCGGCCGAGGTCGGGCTGCAGCGACTCCTGGTCGGCGAAGCGGCGGAATTTGCGGCCGAGGGCGGCGAAGGCGGCCATGACGTGCCGTGCGGCGGTCAGACGTAGACGCCGCCGCCGAGCAGACGCTCGCCCTCGTAGAGCGCGAGAATCTGGCCGCTGGCGAGGCCGCGTTGGGGCGTGGTGAACCGGACGAGGGCGGTGTCGCCACCCTCGGGGATGAACTGGACGGGGACGCGCGGGTCGCGGTAGCGGACGCGGGCTTCGAGCGAGCGCGGGGCGGTGACGGGCGGGGCATTCCACTGGAGCGAGTGGACGCGGACCTCGCTTTGAAACAGGCCGGGGGCGTCGGGGCGGTCGAACGCGACGAGGAGGGCGCGGTCGGCGGCGCGTTTGCCGACGACGACGTAGGCTTGGTGGTCGGCGTTCGACGGCACGCCGATGCCCTTGCGCTGGCCGAGGGTATAGAAGTGCAGGCCGCGGTGTTGGCCGAGTTCGCGGCCGTCGTGGGCGCGGACGATGGGGCCGGGGGCGTCGGGCACGTAGGCGCGGAGAAAATCCGCCATCTTTACTTCGCCGATGAAGCAGATGCCCTGGCTGTCTTTTTTGTCGGCGGTGGGGAGGCCGGCGTCGCGGGCAAGGGCGCGGAGTGCGGGTTTGGGGAGGTGGCCGATGGGGAAACGGGCGTCGGCGAGCTGGGCCTGCGAGAGCAAGGCGAGGAAGTAGGACTGGTCTTTGTTTTTGTCGGCGCCCTCTAAAAGAGTGAAGGTGGCGGAACCCGGGTCGGGAGACGTCGCGGTGGAACCCGGGTCGGGAGACCCGGGCCGCGCGATCCGTTGGGCGTAGTGGCCGGTGGCGACGGCGGTGAAGCCGTGGTCGCGGGCCCACGTGCGGAACACACCGAATTTGATTTCGCGGTTGCACATGATGTCGGGGTTGGGCGTAAGGCCGCGGGCGTAGCCGTCGAGCAGGTAGGCGACGACGCGTTCGCGATAGTCCTGCATGAGATTTACGACGCGGAACTCGATGCCGAGCCGGTCGCAGACGGCGCGGGCGTCGTCGATGTCCTGCTGCCAGGGGCAGTGGCCGACGATTTCGTCCTCGTTGATCCAGTTCTTCATGTAGGCGCCGACGATGGGCACGCCCTGGCGTTGGAGGAGGAGGGCGGCGACCGAGCTGTCGACGCCGCCGGACATGGCGACGAGAATTTTTTTCGGAGTGGACACGGGCGTGGTGGGACGTGGGACGGAGAGACCGTGCGGCAACGGGAAAGGGGGCGGATTATTGGCCGAGGAGGCCGGCTTCGATCTCGGGCGAGAGCGGGGCGGTGGGGTCCGGTTGGGCGCCCTCGATGGGGTGGAGCAGATCGATGGCGGCGAGTATCCAGTAAGAAAATGCGCCGGTGGCCGCGGCGGGGGGGACGGAGCCCGCGGGTTTGGCGGCGGCCCGTTGGGTGGCGGCGGCGGGTTTGCGGCGGGCCCACTCGTGGGCGACGTGGGTCAGGGCGGCGGCGCGGCTGGGGGCCGGATCACGGGCCCACCGGGCGAGAAACGCGGTGCCGAAGGCGCGGGCGCGTTCGCGCGGATCGGGGAGGGCGAGCGCGCGCACGAGATCGGCCGGCGCGGCCGAGGGTGTGTCCGGGCCCGCGGCGCCGGGTGGCGGAGTCGATGGGCGGGTGGTGGACGCCGCCGCGGAAGGTGGGTCCGTCCGCAGCGCCGATGAACGCCACGCGAGAGAACGGGCGAGCGCGATCCCGACGCCCGTGAGGAAGGGCCAGAGCTTTGTGGAGAGAGTGGTCATCAGGAGGCGCGGTTCACACTGGCCCTCTGGGCGAGAATGGCCGCAAAAAAAGCGCCGGCGGACCAAAAAAGTCCCCTCCGCGCGTCGCCGTTGGGGGGGAAGGGAGCAGTGAGTTCGGTCCCGTGGGCCTACGGCAGCTCGTAGACTTCGAGGAGCGTCGTGCCGCTGGCGCCGGAGACGCCGGTGACCTGGGCGGGCTAGGCGCCCGGGGGCAGGACGGATGATTGGATTTCCACGGGTGAAAAGGGACGGAGCTGCCAGGCCGGGATTCAGGCGAAAGTGAGGGGAGGGGGGCGGCGGAGAATGGTCACGCCGGGAATGCCCCGACACGGATTCGTCACGCCGGATTGCCGGCCGAAAGGTGGGAACGCGAGGGAGGGGCTCGGGGCGAAAAAAGAGGGGAGACCTGGGGCGGGAGGAGGCTTCGGCGGGGTGAGGCGGATGAAGCAGCCTTCGCGAAGGTGCAGTGCGCTGCGAAAAGGCGAGGGACGTTAATCGATTCTCGCGGCGACGGCCCGATCGAAAGAAAAAGGGGGGGGCGGCCAGTGCGGCTAAGCGGGCCGTCGGACCGCAGAGACGCGAGCGGAATCGGGGCTCGCAGCGGGAAACGGTCGCGGTGGGGGAAGGGGCTCATCTCCGTTTCGTGCAGGGTCCGGTTTCCCCGGGCAGGCCGAGCGCCCCGCGCGCGGCTGCGCCGGCCACGGCGCTCTCGCCCATCTGCCGCCCGCGGAGCGGCCGGCCCCGGGCGGACGGCGCTGGCCGGAAAGTGAGATGCGCGCTGCCTAAAGATCCCCAGTGTTTACCGCTTGTCGCGTGGGTGGCGTGCGGAATGCTCGGCTATTCACATGGCAGACGCTTCGCATCGCATCCTCCGGGCCTGGCTAGAATCGCCGGCGACAGGCGTGGTCGAGCTCGACCGCGACTGGAAATCTAAAACGCCGCCGCGGTTCACGCTCGGGGACCAGTGTCCCGCGCCGGCGGGGCTGGCGGCGGACACCGGGCTGATGGCGGCGTGCAGTTACCGCTATTTCGTGAACGCCGCGGGCGAGATGGTGTTTGCGCTCACGCCGGGGCACGGTTCCGAAATCGATCTGGCGCGCGACACGGTGTATCTCGCGGGCGATTTCAATGGATGGCAGGAGGCCGTCGGCCAGGCGGAGTGGCAGCTGCGGCCGGCGGAGTTGGACGGCGAACCGGTGCTGTTGTGGCGGGGCCAGGCGGAGCGGTTTCTGAAGCCGGCGGGCCAGCGCTTCAAGTTTGTGTCGGGCGAGCACCTCTGGCTGAGCCTGCCGCAGGATGCGCCGAATGTGGTGCGCGACGCGCACGGGAATCTGAACCGCGTGATCGATCCGGCGCGCACGGGGCGCCACCTGTGGCGGTTCACACTGGGTCAGCCGCTCGACTTGGCGGACGCCCTGTCCGTCGCGTGGGCGGGCCGCACCGAGACGACCGAAGGGGCGGGCGTGCCGCTGGTGCCGGGCGTGTTTTTTCATGAGCTGAAAACGGATCTGCCGCTCGGCGCGCTGGTGCGCGGGGGCGAAACGGTTTTCCGGTTGTTTGCGCCCCGGGCGCGCGCCGTGACGCTGTTCTTTTGCCATGACCTCGATCAGCGGGACGCCGCGCAGCAGTTTCCGCTCGCGCGGCGGCCCGATGCGGACGGTGCGGCCGGGGTCTGGGAGATCGCGCTGGGGAGCAATCTGCACGGCTGGTTCTACTGGTATACGGTGGACGGTGTGAGGGACGGCCCGGGTAAATTTGAGCCTGGGGTTCGCGTGCTCGATCCCTATGCACTCGCGACCGTCCACCATGACGGACCGGGCATCGTGCTGGACCGCCTGTGGGTGGGGCAGGGTGACCGCGACTTCCCGACGCCGGCGTGGCACGACCTGATTATCGTTGAGGCCCATGTGCGCGATCTCGCGGCGAACGCGCCGGTGAAGGCGCTGCCGGAGGAGCGCCGGGGCTTTACGGGGTTGCGCCGCTGGGTCGAGAGTCCGGAATTTTATCTGCACCATCTGGGGGTGAACTGCGTGGAGCTGCAGCCCGTGCAGGCGTGCGACAACGCGACTGTCACCGACTACCATTGGGGTTACATGACGAATAACTATTTCGCGCCGGAGAGCGGCTACTCGCTGGCGCCGGAGCGGGCGTCGGGTGTGCGGGAGCTGCAGGCCCTGGTGAAGGCCTTTCACGCGCGGGGCATCGCCGTGCTGCTCGATGTGGTCTACAACCACGTGGGTGTGCCGGCGCACCTGATGCTGATCGACCGGCTCTACTATTTCGAGCAGGACGCGGCCGGCAACCTGTCGAATTTCAGCGGCTGCGGCAACGACCTGCGGGCGCGTTCCGCGATGGCGAAACGGCTCATTATCGACAGCTGCCGCCACCTGATCGAGGCGTTCGGGGTGGATGGATTTCGCTTCGACCTGGCGGAACTGCTGGGGGCCGATGTGCTCCGGGATATCGAGGTCGCGCTGAAGCGGGTGAAGCCCGACGTGATCTTGATCGCCGAGCCGTGGAGTTTCCGCGGCCATATCGCGGGCGGGCTGCGCGACACGGGCTGGGCGTCATGGAACGACGGTTACCGCGATTTTGTGCGCGACTACGTGCGGGGTGCCGGCGCGGCGGAGCGCATGGAATATTTCCTGCGGGGCTCGCCCTGGTATTTTGCCAAATGGCCGGCGCAGACGGTGAACTACACCGAGTCGCACGACGATCGCACGTGGATCGATACGATCACGGAAAACCCGCACGCCAACGGCTTCACGCCGACGGCCAACGACCGGGCGCGCACGCACCTGATGGCGGCGCTGCTGTTCATGTCGCTGGGCATCCCGCTGCTCTCGGCCGGGCAGGATTTCCTCCGGTCGAAGCACGGCGTGACCAACACCTACCTGCGCGGCGACCTCAACGCGCTGGATTACCGCCGGCTCTACCGTCACCTCGGCACGCACGCGTATTTTGCGGACTGGATCGGGTTCCGGCGGAGCGAGACGGGGCGGCTGCTGCGGCAGCACTCGCGGCCGAGCGAGGGGTTCTTCGCGTTTCACCTTTTGCCGGGTTCGCCGGCGCTGGCCGTCGTGTATAACGCGGACTGCTCCCAAGGTCCGGTGCGCCTGTTGTTCGCGGTCAATCCCACGCTGGGCGACGTGACCATTCCGGTCGGCCCCGGCCTGGCGGGCACGGCGGCGGGCGCATGGGAGCAGCTGGCCGACCACGAACGGTTTTTTTCGGCCGAGGGCCACGGGGCGACGATGCCGGTGGAGTCGGACCTGTTTGTTCCAGCGCTCGGGTGCGGATTGTGGCGGAGCCACCGGAAGGGGTGACCGTCATCCGGTGCCAAAACCCTTGCATCGGTCTGGATGGCCTGTCTTTTATCCCGCCTCCGCGTTCACGCGGTTCAACCTCACATCGACAACAACGCTAGCACCTAACGGAGAGTCCTCATATGGCAGTCAAAGTCGCAATCAATGGTTTCGGTCGCATCGGTCGCCTCGTGTTCCGCGCACTCGTGGAACAGGGCCTGTTGGGCACGACGCTCGACGTCGTCGCTGTCGGGGACATCGTCCCGGCCGACAACCTCGCCTACCTGCTCAAATACGACTCCACCCAGGGCAAGTTCACCGGCACGGTGAGCTCCAAGAAGTCTTCGCCCGACAAGGCCGAGGACGACGTCCTCGTCGTCAACGGTAAGGACATCCTCGTGGTCTCCGCGAAGACCCCGGCCGAGCTCCCTTGGGGCAAGCTGGGCGTGCAGCTCGTGATCGAGTCCACCGGACTCTTCACCGAAGCGGAAAAAGCCAAGGGCCACATCGCCGCCGGCGCGAAGAAGGTCATTATCTCCGCCCCTGCGAAGGGCGAGGACATCACGGTCGTGATGGGCGTGAACGACGACAAACTCGATCTCGCGAAGCACACGATCATTTCCAACGCGTCCTGCACGACGAACTGCCTCGCGCCGATCGTCCATGTGCTCCTCAAGGAAGGTTTCGGCCTCGAGGAAGGTCTCATGACCACGATCCACTCGTACACCGCCACGCAGAAGACGGTGGACGGCCCGTCGAAGAAGGATTGGAAGGGTGGCCGTTCCGCCGCCATCAACATTATCCCGTCGACCACCGGCGCCGCCAAGGCGACCGCGCTCGTGCTCCCGGCGGTCAAGGGCAAGCTCACCGGCATGTCCTTCCGCGTGCCGACCCCGACCGTCTCGGTCGTCGATCTCACGTTCAGGTCCACGAAGGAGACCTCGCTCGCCGAAATCAACGCGGCGCTGAAGAAGGCTTCGGAGACCTACCTCAAGGGGATTCTCGGCTACACCGCCGATGAAGTCGTCTCGTCGGACTTCATCCACGACAAGCAATCGTCGATCTACGACGCCGGTTCGTCGATCGAACTGAACAGCAAGTTCTTCAAACTCGTGTCGTGGTATGACAACGAGTGGGGCTATTCCAACCGCGTCGTCGATCTCACCAAGATGATCGCCGCCGGCATCTAACCGCGCCTTCGCGCGGTCGAAAAGGAGCGAGTAGGGAGGAGCGAGGAGCGAGCATGCTGATTGCTCGATCCGCCACTCGCTACTCGCTCTTTTTTCGCCCGCACCCCGAGGTTTTCCAGCTCGCCACTCGCTCCCCGCTCCTCACTGCTCGCCGCTTCATTTTCCGACCATGACCAAATTCAAATCTATCCGCGACCTCGCGCTCGCCGGCCAACGCGTGCTGATGCGGGTCGACTTCAATGTCCCGCAGGACAAGCAGACTGGTGCCATCACCAACACGGCGCGCATCGCGGCCGCGCTGCCCTCGATCACGTACGCCCTCGACCAAGGTGCCTCGGTCGTCCTGATGTCGCATCTCGGCCGGCCCGACGGCCAGACGATTGCGAAATTCTCCCTGAAGCCCGTCGCCGCCGAACTGGAAAAGCTCCTTGGCCGGCCCGTCACGTTCCTCAGCGACTGCGTCGGTCCGGCCGTGGAGGCCGCCTGCGCGAAGCTCGCGCCCGGCACCGTCGTGCTGCTGGAAAATCTCCGCTTCCACATTGAGGAAGAGGGCAAGGTGAAGCGGGAGGACGGCACCGCGACGAAGGCCGATCCGGCCGCCGTCGCCGCGTTCCGCGCCTCGCTCACGAAGCTCGGTGACGTGTTCGTTAACGACGCGTTTGGTACCGCGCACCGCGCGCACTCGTCGATGGTCGGCGTGGCGCTGCCGGTGAAAGCCGCCGGTTTCCTCATGGAAGCCGAGCTCAAGGCCTTCGCGAAGGTTTTGGATAATCCCGATCGTCCGCTGCTCGCCATCCTCGGCGGTGCGAAGATCGCCGACAAGATTCCGCTCATCCACAACCTGATCGAGAAGGCCGACAAGATCATCATCGGCGGCGGCATGGCCTATACGTTCTACAAGCAGCTTCACGGCATGCCGATTGGGACGAGCCTTTTTGATCCCGAGGGCGCCAAGATTGTCGGCGAACTCGTCGCGAAGGCCAAGGCCCGCGGGGTCGAACTGATCTTCCCGGTCGATTTCCTCTGCTCCGACGCGTTCGCGCCCGACGCGAACACGCAGGTGGCGGAAATTGCCACGGGCATTCCGGACGGTTGGGGCGGCCTGGATGCCGGTCCGAAGTCCATCGTGCTCTACCGCGCGGCGATTCTTTCCTCGAAGACGATCATTTGGAACGGTCCGGCGGGCGTCTTTGAGTTCGAGAAATTCTCCGGTGCGACGAAGGCCATGGCCGACGCTATTGCTGAAGCCACCGCCCACGGCGCCACGACGATTGTCGGCGGCGGCGACACGGCGACGGCCGCGAAGAAGTTCGGCGTGGCGAAAAAAGTCACCCACTGTTCCACCGGCGGCGGCGCGAGCCTCGAGTTCCTCGAGGGCAAAGTGCTCCCCGGCGTCGCCTTTTTGGAAAACTGAAGCTTTCGCGCAGGAGCGAGTAGCGGGTAGTGAGTAGCGAGCATTACGCGCGCGAAAATTATTTCTACTCGCTACCGCCGACTCCTTACTCGCTACTTTTTCACCATGATCACCCGTAAAAAACTCATCGCCGGCAATTGGAAGATGAACAAGACCTCGGCCGATGCGGTCGCGCTCGTCGGCGACCTCGTCGCCACGATTGGCCGCCAGACCGACGTCGACGTCGTCGTGTGCCCGCCCTTCACTTCCATCGAGACGGTCGCCAAGGCGCTCGACGGCTCCACCCTGAAACTCGGCGCGCAAAACATGCACCCGGAAGCCAGCGGCGCCTTCACCGGGGAAGTCTCCGCCCCGATGCTCCGCGCGCTCTTTGCGACCCATGTCATTCTCGGCCACAGCGAGCGCCGCGCCTACTTCGCCGAGACGGATGCTTTCATTAACAAGAAGGTGCTCGCCGCGCTGAAGAACCAGTTGAAGCCCATCCTGTGCGTCGGCGAAACCCTCGCGGAACGCGAGTCCGGCGCGACCCTCAAAGTCGTGCAGACGCAGCTCGAAGCCGGCCTCGACGGCGTGAGCAAGGAGTTGGCCCCGAGCGTCGTCATCGCGTACGAACCCGTGTGGGCGATCGGCACCGGCAAGGTGGCGACGACCGAGCAGGCGCAGGAAGTCCACGCGTTTATCCGCGGTCTGCTCACGAAGCTCTTCACCGAGCCCGTGGCGCAGAAGGTGCGGATTCTTTACGGCGGCTCGATGAAACCGTCGAATGCCCCCGAGTTGCTCGCGCAAAAGGACATCGACGGCGGTCTCATCGGCGGCGCGGCCCTCGAAGCGCGGAGCTTTGTGGACCTCGTCACGGCGGCGGCGGCGGTGAAGTAATTTTTCTCCCCGAGCGGCCGGCCCGGTCCGGTGCGTTTTTCCCCACGGGAGCGGCCACGCTCCCGTTTTTTAGTTTTTGCGCACGGCCATGCGCTGGACGAGCGCGTGCAGAAAGGCGGGATCGCCGGGCAGTTCGCGAAACGCGCCGAGTGCGGCCGCGGTGTGTTCAGCGGCGATGCGGCGCGAAGCTTCGATGCCGAAGAGTTTCACGAATGTCGTCTTGTCGGCCTGCGCGTCCTTGCCGGCGGTCTTCCCGAGCGTCGCGGTGTCGGCGGTGGCGTCGAGGATGTCGTCGATGATTTGAAACGCCAGGCCGAGGTGGCGGCCCGCGCGGCGGAGGGAGGCGAGGTGGCCCGGGTCCGCGCCGCCAACGAGGGCGCCCAGCACGAGCGCGGCTTCGATCATCGCGGCGGTTTTGTGGAGATGAATGAACTCCAACTCGTCGGGGGTCGCGTCGGCTTTTTTCTCAGCGAGGAGGTCTTCCATCTGGCCGCCGACCAGGCGGCGGCTGCCGGCGGCATCGGCGAGTTCGCGGATGAGCGCGTGGGCGAGGGCGGGTTGCGCGGCGTAGCGGTCGGCGAGGAGACCGAAGGCGTGGGTGAGGAGGGCGTCGCCGGCGAGGAGGGCGGTGGCTTCGTCGAACTGCTTGTGCGCCGTGGGCCGGCCGCGCCGCAGGTCGTCGTTATCCATGCACGGAAGGTCGTCGTGGATGAGCGAGTAGGTGTGGACGCACTCGATGGCGACGGCGGTGGGCAGGGGGTCGGAGGTTTCGTGGCCGAAGAGCTCGGCGGTGGCGAGGACGAGGACGGGGCGGAGGCGTTTGCCGCCGGCTTCGAGGCTGTAGCGCATCGCGGTGTGGAGGCGCGCCGGGCGCGTCGTCGCGGGCGGGAGGTGGAGGTCGAGGCCGCGTTCGACGGAGGCGACGTGGCGTTTGAGTTCGGCGGCGAAGTCCATTGGGCGTGCAGGGAGATAGGAGGGACGAGTCGAACGTAAGGGCGGAGGGTTGACTGCTCCAAGCTCCAACGTCCACTTTTCGCGGATGGGACGCGTGCGGACCCTGCCGGGGTGAAGGCGGGCCACCGCAGGCGGCTGGCCGGTGCGTTTCCGGGACGGGGCGGCGGGTGTTGGTTTGCCGGGATTTTGAGATTTGGAGAAACGCTCTCGCCTTCGCGGCGGGGGTGACCCATAACGCCTCAGTTCCAATCCATGCCAACCTACGAGTATGCCTGCCCCAAGTGTGGCCACGAATTTGAGCAGTTTCAGTCGATGCGCGACGAGCCGCTGAAGAAGTGCCCGAAGTGCAAAAAAACGGGGGTGAAGCGTCTGGTCGGCGGTGGCGCCGGCCTGATTTTCAAAGGCACCGGTTTTTATATCACCGACTACAAGACCAAGAAGGGCACACCGCACAAAGAGGGCGGGGGCGAAACGAAGGCGTCGTCGGGCGAGAGCAAATCGGCGGCGAGCACGCCCGCGGCCCCGGCCAAGCCGTCGTCGTCGGCCAAGAAGACGTAGGTTGCACTTTGCCCCATGAGCAAGAAAGTCGATTGGTCGCGCCATGATCCGGGCTGGGGCGGGGTTATCCTCGGGGCAGCGTTGAGTGTGGCCCTCGGCGTGATCGTGGGTGCGGCGGTGCTCGTGTTCAAACCCGTGGTCGTCGTCAAAGAGCGACCCAAGGAGCCGGCCGCGGGGGTCACCTATTTTATCGAGGGGGCGCGCGACTCGAGCAAGGCCAAGCAGGCCGCCGCGAAGTGGAAGGCGTTGGCGCAGGGCGCGTCGGGGACGTTCTCCTTCACCGAGGTCGAGCTCAACACATTGATCGCCCCGGCGACGCCGGCCGCAGCCGCGAAAGCGAAACTCGGCGAGAAGGGGGCCCCGCTGCCGGCCGCGGGCGAGTTGCTCAAGGCGGGCACGCCGAATTTCCGGATCCGCGACGGGGTTGTCCAGATCGGTTTCCCGGTCACGGTCAGCGCGCTGGGTGCGGACGTGACAGTGATCGTGCAGGCGCAGGGGGTGTTCGCCAAGCAAGGCGACGGGTTCGCGTTTGAGCCCGACACGCTCACGGTCGGTTCCTGCCCGGTGCAGCGCTTGCCCTACGCGCCGACCTACGCGCGGAATAAATTTTTGGCGGCGCAGACCGGGGCGGAAGACATGGCGGCGGTGTGGTCCAAGGTGGTGAGCGTGGCGGTCGAGGGGAACACGCTGAACCTGACGATGCCGTGAAACGGTGGCGTGTGTGTGTGCGGGTGGTCGTCGCGCTCGGCGCGGTGGCGCTGGGCGCGGTGGCGCTCGGCCGGGCGGCGACGGGCTCGGCGGTCCCGGTGATTTTTCAATCTGCGCCGGGACGTTTCGAAGTCGCGGCGTTGGACGGCGGTGACGCGCAGCGGGTGGCTGCGCTCGCGGGTCAGGCGTGGCCCCTGCTGGCCGGGCCGCTGGCGTTGCCGGAGTCGTTTGCGTCTCCGGTGTTCGTGCGGCTCGTGCCGGCGGCGGACTGGGGCGAGCGGTCGCCGTTTCGCGTGACGGTGGAGGCCGGAGGCGTGGTGGCGGTGCGCGTGGGGTGGGACCGGACGACTCCGGAGGTCGTGGTGCGCCGGGCGCTCGTGCAGGGGCTGCTGATGCGGCAGGCGGTGGCACGCCACGGCGTGAACGAACGGCTGACGGCGCCGCTGTGGCTGGAGCACGCGTGTGTGGGGTGGTGGCGCACGCGCGCCGAGCCGGCGCAACTTGACGCGCTCAAGCAGGCGAGTGCGCGACTGGCTCCGCCGCCGCTGGAGGACCTGTTGCTGTGGCCACGCGGTACGACGGAGCCGGCGTCGTTCGTCGATGGCGCCGGGTGGTTGCTGACGTTTTTGACGGGCGAAGCGGGGAAGGCCGGAGAGTGGCCGGCGCTGTTGCACCGGCTTTTGGGCGGCGAGGCGCCGGCGGCGGCATTGGCGGCGAGTTTTCCGGGGCGATATGCGAACGACCACGAATGCGAGCTTTGGTGGCAGACGGGCTGGCAGCAGCTGCGGCGCGCGCGGGTGCTGCCTGGCTGGGAGGCCGCGGAGTCGCGGGTCGAACTCGCGGAGATGGTGCGGTTCGTCTTCAGCCACCAGGGGGAGGACGCGGTGATGCCGCTGCGGGACGTGCTGGGCCGGGCCGGCGAACCGGTGGTCGACCGGGAACTCAAGCGCCGGGCGGCCGCGGTGAATCGCTTGCTGGCGGCGCTGCATCCGTTTTACCGCAACGCGGGGCTGTCGCTGGCCGATGCGCTGGCGGTGCGCGGGGCGGGGGCGGAGCGGCGCGACGCCGTGTGCGCGGCGTTTGAACAGGAGTGGCGCGACGCCACGGAACTGGAGCGCGCCAGCGCGACGGCGCTCGATGCCTTAAGCGCCCGGGAAAATAAGTCGGCTAATCCCTAACGATTCGCTCAGCCGTCGGCCGCGCGCTTGCGCGCGCTCCGAAAACGCGCCCGCCAGTGGGCGGCCCACGAAGTCACCGTTCGGTTTTTGCCTGCGCGAGGACCATGGCCTCGGGCCCAAGGGACGCGGCGAACAAATGACATCGTTGAATTCAGCGAGGAGGGGTGGGCTGCAGTGACGCCAGCTCCTCAAGGACACGGGGTCGCCGGGGCGGGGACTGGACGGGCCCGTGGGAAACGCAGGGTGCGACCCAGGGTGCGGCACAGCGCGGCGGCGCCGAGGCGGGTTAAGGTCTTGCGCAGGGGTGCGCCCGCCCGAAAACTTTCACGGTGTCGAAAAGCTTCAAGAACATCAGTGTGGTGGCGTCCGCCACGATGGTTTCGCGGGTGCTTGGCCTGGGGCGCGACATGCTGGTGACGGCGGCGTTCGGCACGTCGGCGCTGGCGTCGGCGTTCTACACGGCGTTCACGCTACCCAATCTTTTTCGCCGGCTGCTCGGCGAAGGCGCGTTGACGGCGGCCTTGGTGCCGACCTTGCACGAGGAGCTGAAGGCGCGGGAGCGGGCGGGGGCGTTCGCCTTGGTGAACCAAGTCGCGAGCTGGCTGTTCGTGGCCACGGGCGGGATCGTCGTGGCGGCGATGGCGGCGCTGCTGCAGGCGGAGCGGCTCGCGGGCGTGGCGCGTCATGGGGGCGTCGGCGCAGAGACGATGGAGCGGTTCGTGCAGTCGGCGGACCTCGCGGTGGTGTTGTTTCCGTATTTGGTGTGCGTGTGTCTGGCCGCGGCGTTCAGCGCGGCGCTGCAGACGCTCGGACGTTTTTTGGAACCGGCGCTGTCGCCGATTTGGCTTAACGTGGCGATGATCGGGCTGCTCGGCGGCGCGGTTTACCTGGGGTGGTCGCCGACGGCGGAGGGCCGGATG
>CANHJG010000088.1 GCA_947461205.1 Opitutia bacterium | reverse complement strand
TGGGCCGCGACCAGCGCCCGAAATTTCTCCCGCGCGGCGCCGCTCGCGACGCTGGCCTCCAACTGGCCCCGCGCGTCTTCCTTCGTCGCCGCCACCCCGGCCAGCAGCAGCATCTGCTCGCCGAGCGCGAAGGTCACTTCCATGACGTCCGCGGGGCCGGCGCCGCGCAGACACGCGATTGACTCCGCCACCTCCAGCGCGTTGCCCACAGCGCGGCCGAGCGGCTCGTCCATCGCCGTCACCAGCGCGCGCGTGGGCTTGCCCAACGCGGTGGCCACCGCCACGAGCGCTTCCGCCAGCCGGCGCGCATCCGCCTGGTCCTTCATGAACGCGCCGCGGCCGAACTTCACGTCGAGCACCAGCACATCGATGCCCTCGGCGAGTTTCTTTGACAGGATACTCCCACAGATCAGCGGAATGCTCTCCACCGTCGCCGTCACGTCGCGCAGCGCGTAAAGTTTCTTATCCGCCGGAGCGAGATCGGCGGTCTGGCCGATCAGCGCAAGGCCGATCTCGTCCAACTGCGCTCGATACGCCCCGAGCGAAAGGTTCACGCGGAAACCCGGGATCGACTCCAACTTGTCGAGCGTGCCGCCCGTGTGGCCGAGCCCGCGGCCGGAAATCATCGGCACCACCACCCCGCAGGCGGCGACCATCGGGGCGAGGTGGAGCGAAATCTTGTCGCCTACGCCGCCCGTCGAATGCTTGTCGGCTTTCGGCCGGCGGATGGCCGTCAAATCCGCCACCACCCCCGAATGCATCATGGCTTCCGTGTAGTGGACGGTTTCCGCCGGCGTCATGCCCCGCCACACGATCGCCATGAGCATCGCGCTGAGCTGGTAATCCGCCCATGACCCGTCGGTCGCCCCGCGCACAAACCACCCGATCTCCTCGCGCGTGAGGGCGTGGCCGTCGCGTTTCCGGGCGATGAGGTGCTGGGGGAACATGCGCCGACTCTCTCAGGCCGAAGCGTCGCGGGCAAATCCATCCGCGCGCTCCACTCTGGCGCCCCGCACCTCGTAAGCGTCAGACCATGCTTCGCGCCCGCCGCGCTGGGCGTTTTCGTGTTCGGCATCCCGTTTTCACGCGAGAATCGCCGCCTCGTCGCGCCAAGCGCTCCCGGTGATGCCGACCCCGTCTGCCCCGCGCGCGCTCTGCAAGCCGAGGAACCCGTCCTAGCGCGCCCCGCGATCAACCATGCGCTCCGCCATCGCACCGTAGCCGTGGTCGCCCCGCGTGCGTTTGGACGTAAAATGCAGGGTGGGCGCCGCGTAGTCCGCCCGAAACCGCTGCGCCGCGGCCCGGCGGTCCTCTTCCGCCGCATCCAGCAGGATAAACGAATTCGGCCGCAACCGCGCCGGCTTCGCGCCCCCTGCGCCTGTATCCGGGTGTCGTCCCGGCGCACCTGCGCCGTGCGCTCCTCCACCGGGCCGCCGTAGTGCGGACCCACCGCCACGGCAGCGATCCCGCGCGCCCACGCCTCGGCCGCATCAGCCGAGGGCCCGGCGGCGAGCACGGCGCGCCGGCGCCAGCCGAAGCTGCACCACCGCCCGCCACCGTCATTGTTTTTTTTGGCCAAAGACCGAACGGGCCATGTCGAAAGGCCCCCGCGTAAGCCGGGTGATGGCCGATAGCGTGTGTTCCGCCGCGATCGGCTGCGGCGATTCCGCGCCCGCTTCGGCCTCCGCGACTGTCCGCTCGCGCGCCGCCACGTGCGCTTCGCGCTCGGCCACGGTTTTTTCGCGAAGCGCCAGGTCATTTTCCTTTTCGTCGGTGGTGTTCCGCTCGGCGCGCAAATCGGCCTGCTCCGCTTCGAGCAGTTCCCGGGCGCGATGGAGTTTTTCCCATGCGACCTGCAGCGCGGCGTCGCTCTCAAACGGCGCCTTGCTCGACGGCCGCAAAAACGGAGTCGCGGTACGTCTCGTCACCGATGACGCGGGGCGGCCGCCTTCGATCTCATCCTGGAGCACCCGAAGCCGCGCCTCGTATTCCCGGAGGTTTTCTTCCCGGACGCGCAGGGCGTCATGGTTCTCCTCCAAGCGGCGTTGCTCCCCAGCGAGGGACCCGACCAATTTTTCCTGGGACGGCAGCGCAGAGGACGCACGCGGGAGCTTGAGCGCGGAAGGACTAGGCGGGACAGTGTTGATTGAGTTCATGGTGGCCAGGGGGAGAACGACCGGACGCCCGCAACCCTAGACCAACGTCGCCCTCAGGCGCTACAGGCGCACCGGGTTTTTACCCCAACTTTACCCGGGAGAAGCCGTCATTCGGAAGTTTTTTACGGGGGTCGGCCCGGCCGGGCCGTTCACGCGCGGAAAATCACGTCCTCGCGATTGAACGTCTTCACCGCAAGCCACAGTGCCACCGCCGCGTAGACGCAGGAAGAGCCGAAGATGATGGCGATGTAGTTCCAGTGCCAGACGCCCGAGAGCATTTCGCGGCAGACCAGCGAAAGATTGAGCAGCGGTACCAGTGCGAGACGCGCATTCAAATCGATGCCGGGCAGTATCCCGATCACCGCGGGCATGATGATCACGATCATCAGCGGCGCGAGGTAGCTTTGCGCCTCCTTGTAGCTCTTGGCGAAAAGCGAAATGGTCAACGCGACCGCCGCGAACAGGACCGCCACGGGCAGCACCATCGCGAGCACGCCCACCAGCCCGAGGGGATCGATCATCGGCAGCAGGGGGTTCGCCGCGGCCTTCGCCGGACCGACGGCCTGCGCCATCTTCGCGGCTCCTCCCCCCGCGAACATCGCACCGGCAACCAACGCCGTCGTGCCCATCGAAATCAGCATGAACCCCATCGCCGACAGCGAGCCGGAGAGCACCAGAAGAAATTTCCCGAAAACAATATCCCCGCGCGCGACCGGACTGCACAACAGCGTCTCCATCGTACCGCGCTCCTTTTCGCCCGCCGTCAGGTCCATCGCGGGATACATCGCACCCGTGAAGCAAAGAATGATGATCAGATAGGGCACGATCCCGCCGATCAAATTGCCGCCGACTTTCTCCGGCGGCGCCACGTTCTCGCGGCGAAACTCGAACGGCTTCACCAGCGTCGCGGGCAGCGCCTTTTCCGCCAGCCGCTCGGTCACGGTCCGCTCGCGCAGTTCACGGAAAAACTGCTCCAGCCCATCCACCCCGAACTTGGACTTCAGCTCCCCTTCGTAGTGATAGATCATCACCGGGGGCGCCGCGCCGCCCTTGAGCCCCGCCTCGAAACCGGCGGGAATCCGCACCGCCGCCCGGATCTTTTTGTCGGCGATCCGCTGCTTCCAATCCTCCGTGGCAGCGACAACCTTGACCGCCTTCGATTCCTGCAGCCGGGCCACCACCCCAGGTGAGTCCGCCCCGTCGAGAATCACCACCGTCGGCGTTTCTTCGCGAGCCTGGTTGATCACCTTCGAGGCGATCGTGCCGAACCCGAAGGTCATCAGAGGCATCACCAGCGTGGGAACGACGATGATCGAAATCAGCGTGCGCCGGTCGCGTAGCGAGTCCTTCAGCTCTTTCAGGTAAACCGTGCAGATAATCTTCCAGTTCATGGTGCGTCATCCCCGCCGACGATCTTCACAAAAATCTCCTCCATGTCCTGTTCCCCGTGCGCCGCCCGCAGTCCGGCGAGGGTCCCTTCGGCCAGCAGCTTTCCATCATGGATGATCCCGATGGTGTCGCAGAGTTTCTCCACCTCGCTCATCACGTGCGTCGAGTAAATGACGGTCTTCCCGCGGTTCCGGCACTCGCGCACAAATTTTACGATCGCCCGCGCCGTCATCACGTCGAGGCCCAGCGTCGGCTCGTCGAAGATCATCACCGCCGGATCGTGGATCAGCGTCCGCGCGAGGGAGGTCTTCTGTTTCATGCCGGTGGAAAATTTTTCGCAGCGCCGGTCGAGGAATTCGTGCATGTCGAGCTCGTCGGCGATGCGCTTGGTCCGCGCGCGAATATCCGCGTCGGACAGGCCGTTGAGCTGGCCGAAATAGGCAATCATCTCGCGCGCCGTCAGGCGGCCGTAGAGCGCGGTGCTCGCGGCGAGAAAACCGACGTTGGCCCGGACCTGCTGGGCGTCGCGCACCACATCGAAGCCCGCGATCGTCGCGCTACCGGACGTCGGCTGGAGCAGCGTGGCGAGCAGGCGGAGCGTGGTCGTCTTGCCCGCGCCGTTGGCGCCGAGCAGTCCGTAGATCTGCCCAGGCTCGACGCGGAACGAGATGTCGTCCGCCGCGCGGATCTCGCCGCGTTTCTTGTCCCGGAAAGTTTTGGTGAGATGACGGGCTTCGATCATGAAGGGGGAAAAAAGAAACGCCGGAGGAACACCCCGTGGTCACCCAAGATGCGGCACCACCCCCGCCCCACCGGTTGGCCCGGAACAGGGCGCCGCGGTCTCCCGCGATCGCGGCGCAACGCGGCGTCGACGAAGACTTCAGGGCAGAGGGTGGCTTCCATGGCTGAGACACTACACCCGCCGCGGCTGCGGAGCGCAAACTTTGGCCCCACAGCCGGGCGGCGGAGAAGGAGCGGCGCGCAGCTTGTCAGAGCCGCTCCGCTCCGCGTAGCGTCCGGCCCGTGAATCCCCCCATCGTCGTCGTCGGCAGTTTTAACCAGGATCTTACGTGGACCTGCGCGGAATTCCCGGCTCCGGGCGAGACCATCGTGGGCCGCTTCCAGACCGGCCCCGGCGGCAAAGGCGCCAACCAGGCCGTCGCCGCCGCCCGGGCCGGCGGCGCCACCGCGTTTGTCGGCGCCCTCGGGCACGACGGCTTCGGCCACGAAGCGGAGACGTTTCTCCGCTCCGAGGGCATCGCACTGCACCTCGCGCGCAAAAAAAAGCTCCCCACCGGCAACGCCGCCATTTTCGTCAACCGCCACGGGGAAAACCAGATCATCATCGCCCTGGGCGCCAACGCCGCCCTCGCTCGGCGCGATGTGCCGGCCGCGCTCGTCCGCCAAGCCCGCGTCGTCGTCTGCCAGCACGAGACCCACCTCGCACTCAACGCCCATGTTTTTCGCACCGCGCGCGGCGCCGGCGTCACCACCGTGCTCAACCCCGCGCCAATGCGCGCCGACTTCGACGCCCAGATCCTTGATTTGACGGACGTGCTCGTCCCCAACGAAACCGAGTTCGTCGCCCTCGTGAACCGCCGCGGTTTCACGGAGAAAAAACTGCACGCCCTAGCCGACCACGACCTGCACGAACTCTGCCGGTCCTTCGACGTCCCCACGGTTATCCTCACCCTCGGGGCGCGCGGTTGCTTCGTCTCCCAGTCGCGCGGTCACCTGGCCATCCCCGCCCATCCCGGTCTCAAGGTCGTCGACACCACGGGCGCGGGCGACGCGTTTGTCGGCGGCTTCGCGGCCGGGCTCGTGCGCTTCGACGGCAACATCGCCGCCGCCGCGCGTTACGGCAATGCCGCCGCCGGGCTTTCCGTCACGCAATTCGGCACTGCGCCCTCGATGCCCGCGCGCCGCGACATCGACCAACTCCTCAAACTCGGCCGAGCCCGAACCCGCCCGCCCTCCGCGTAACTCCGCCGAGTTGCCCGCTGCGCCCGCCGGGGCTTCTTCGCCGGCCGATCCTTCGCCGGCTCCAACCGCATCGCCCCCACCGGATAGCGGATCACCGCCGTCTTGGCAGCGCCCATCGTGCGGACCGCCCCGACCACCGCGCCCGCCTTGGCGAGGCAACGTTTCAGGCTAGTGGGCAAATTTGCGCCGGTCGGGTAACCCTCCCCTGCGCCGGCAGGTCTTTGTTTTCACCTCGGGCGGGACAGATACCCGCCGCCGGTTCCTTCGCCCCGGGCGGCATCGGGCAAAAATCCTCGTCACCGCCCACGTCCATCCCTCGGGACTTCCCGCCCACCACCGCGGCATAAAATTCGCTGACCGCGACCGCGTCCGGCACCGACAAATCCGTCCACTAAACGGGAACGATTCCGTCTGCCGTAGGCCGCGCGCTTGCGGGCGCTCCGAAAACGCATCCGCCAGCGGGCGGTCGACGGAGTCACCGTCCGGTTTCTGCCTGCTCGAGACCAATGGCCTCGGGCTGAATAGACGCGGCTAACTGCTCCCGACCTGGTTATTTTTTATGGGCCATGCCGAAATTATTTTCCGCGGCGGACGCAACGCCCAGCTCCCGGTGCGTCCGCCACCGGCGCCTTGATCTCCCGGTGCGGGCCCGCCGGCGCTCGCGGCCCCGCGCCCCACAGGCCCAGATTTCGCGCCGCCCTCCGCAACGTCGGTCTCCTCTCCGCCATCGCAGCTCCCGCCGCCAAACCAACGGTCGTCGTCCGATCCGCCCGGCGGCCCGCCACCCAGCTCACGGCAGCTCCGCGATGCTCAGGATCATCGCCGCCGCCAGTTCAAAATCTTTCACGGCCTGCGTCTTCTCCACGTCCGTCCACTCGTCGAGCGAATGACCGCGGCCGCCCTTGTTGCCGGAGTTGCGCGCGATCGCGAACGCCGGGATGCCGAGGCTGATCGGCAGGTTCGCATCCGTGCTGTTCGTCTCCCACACGGGCACCTTGTCAAACACCCCCATCGTCGCCGCGATCTGGCGCAAGACCGGCGAAGCCGGGTCCGTCGTGCCCGAAGGACGATCGCCGATGAGCTTGATGTCGGCCGTGATCGTTCCGTTCGTCGTCGAGCGCGTCGCATTTTCCGTCTCGACCGCGGCGGCCACGATTTTCTTGAACTGGGCGTCGATGGCCTTGAGCGCCGCCGGATCGACCGCGCGCATGTCGATCTCCATCGCCGTCTCGAACGGAATCGAGTTCACCGACGTGCCCCCCGAGACGATCCCGACGTTGTAGGACACCTTCGGTTTCTTCGGCACGACGACCTGACCGAGCCGCGCGATCGCCTCGCCCATCGCGAAGGCCGGGCTCACGTTGCCGAACGCGCCCCAGCTGTGCCCGCCCGGCCCCTTGAACGTCACCCGGTATCGCAGGCTCCCGAGTCCGGAATTCGTAACCAGATCGAGATTGCCGCCGTCGACCGTGATGAAGCGTTTAATCTTATCCTTCCACGGACCCTGCGTGAACAGGTAGCGCACGCCGCGTAAATCGCCGGGCCCTTCCTCACCGACATTGCCGATGAACAAAATGTCACCCGCCGTCTCGACCCGGCCGTCGCGCAGCGCACGGATCAGGGCCAACAGAAAGGCGAGGCCGCGCGTGTCGTCGCCGACGCCCGGTGCGACAAGACGCGTGCCGGAACGCTTCACCTTCACGTCGGTGCCCGCGGGGAACACGGTGTCGAGGTGCGCGGCGACCGCCAAGAGCGGCACCGCGCCGCCGGACTTGCCGCGCCGCAGCCCCATCACGTTGCCCTCGGCGTCCATCTCGACGTTCTCCAGCCCGGCGTCCTTGAGCATCGCCAAATAGGCCTGCGCCCGCGGACCTTCGCCGAACGGCGGTGCCGGAATTTCGGTCAACTGGATGAGTTCGTTCACGAACCGCTCGAAATCGCGGTCAAAGGCCGCCAGGGAGGCGCGAAAACGGGGGTCGCCGACCACCTGTTTCGCCAAAGCGTTTTCGGCGGGCGTCGCGCTCTGCGCCCGGACAGCCGGGCCGATGGCCAGCACTCCGCATGAAATGATCAAACCAAAGGCCGGGCGAACCCGAACCAACCGGAAGAGGAAAGAAAGCATCGCAGTAGTCAGCTGGTGCGAAAAAAAATCACAAGCCCCGGGACAGCCGAAGTCGTGCCATCACGCAGCTCTGGTCGGAGCCCACGCCGCGCCGCCGTTCCTTGCGCCCCTCGGAGTATCCGACCCAAAGCCTAGCCGTCTTTTCCCAAAATCCGCCGCGCCTTTGCACGGCAGCGAGGGCACACTCACCGCCCGACCGGTGCCCCCACTCCCCCCACGGCCTTCCACCCTTGCGCGCATGACTCTGTCCGCCCCGTGGCCGTCCTCTGTCGCCGCCCGACTTGCGGCGCGCGCGTTGGCCCGGCTCCTCGGTGCGCTCGGCGCCTTTGCGCTCCCGGTTGCCGGCGCCGCGCCCGCGTCGTCGGCCGGGCCGGAGCCGACCGGAAACCGCGCCATGCCCGATCTCGCTCCGACGCTGCTCTGGGTCAAGCCGGGCACGTGCACGATGGTCCGCCCGCCCGACGAACCCAACCAAGCGCCCAACGCCCGAGGCCTCCACGACCTGTCCGGTCACGTGCTCGAGTGGTGTCTCGACTGGTCGGGCGACCACCCGCGCAGCGCGGAGACCAACCCCGCCGGACCGGACTCGGGCCACTTCCGCATGGCGCGGCGGCAGTTGGCGGATGAAAAACGAGGTCGGCCATTCCGCCGCCCGAGCCGGCGGTTCGCCGGCGCGGCGCGACTATCCGCCGGGCTTCCGCCTCGCCTTCACCGCTGTCCAATCGCGGCCGGTCCGCTCCGCCCCGGCATCACGACCCGATCGGGTGCCACGTCGTCTTGAACTCCACCGTCGCGCGCACGGCATAGACGCTCTGCGCCGCGTCGTCGAACCAGTCGGTCGCCTCCTCGGTCTTGAGGAGATGCAGGCGCTTGATGCTGTCGGCCGCGCCAAGGGCGAGCACCCTGCGTTCATCGGCGTTCGCCACCCCGCTGACAGCACGGAGGTGCGTGTGCGTCGCAAAGGTCGGCACCAGTTCCTGGCGAAACCCGGTGAGCAGATTGACGACGCCGCCCGGGAGATCGCTCGTCGCCAGCATCTCGCCCAGCAGAATCGCCGGATAC
Organism: Opitutia bacterium; assembly: GCA_947461205.1. Classification (GTDB taxonomy): domain Bacteria; phylum Verrucomicrobiota; class Verrucomicrobiia; order Opitutales; family Opitutaceae; genus GAS368. The sequence goes on along the minus strand of CANHJG010000088.1, from coordinate 11,838 downwards.
GGCTGCGCCGTCGACGCGAGCGCGACCACGGAGTTGCCGCTCGTGATGGCCGGCGCGATGAGCGACACGAGCGCCAGCAGCGGCGCCTCTTCGGGCGCGAGCACGCCCACAATGCCCATCGGCTCGGTGACGGTGAAATTGAAATACGGCGCGGCCACCGGGTTCACGTTGCCTAGCACCTGCTCGTATTTGTCGGTCCAGCCCGCGTAGTAGACGAGCCGGTCCACGGTTGCCGCGACCTCCCGCGCCGCCGCGGCCTTCGCGGCGCCGCCGAGCGCGATCGCGTCGGCCAGCTCGGCCGCGCGCGCCTCGAGCATTTCGCCGAGGCGGTAGAGAATCTGGCCGCGGTTGTAGGCCGTGCGCTTCGCCCAGCCGGGACCGGCCTTGGCGGCGGCCTCGACGGCGTTGCGCAGGTCCTTGCGCGTGCATTGCGGAATGTTGCCGAAGAAATTTCCGGCGGCGTCCTTCAGCGGATACACGCGCGCGCTCTCGGAGCGGATGAACGCGCCGCCGACATAGGCTTTCGGAGTCTTGGTGATGGGCAGTCGGGACATGGTAAATGATGATCGAATTTCTTGCACAGAGTCTACGGAGGAGACACGGAGGTCACGGAGCGGAGTCCTTGGTTTGGCTCTGTGAACTCTGTGCTCCTCCGTGTTCTCGGTGTCGAAGATTGGTCAGACCAGCTTGCAGTAATCGAGCAGGCCCTGCCGGCCGCCCTCGCGGCCGAAGCCGCTTTCCTTGTAACCGCCGAACGGCGACGTCGGATCGAATTGGTTGAACGTGTTCGCCCAGACCACGCCGGCCTTGAGTTCCGTCGACATCTTGAGGATGCGCGAACCCTTGTCGGTCCATACCCCGGCACTCAGGCCGTAGGGGGTGTTGTTGGCCTTTTCGATCGCTTCTTCGACCGTGCGGAACGGAATGATCGCCAGCACGGGCCCGAAGATCTCCTCGCGCGCGATGCGGTGGCTCTGGCTCACGCCGGTGAAGATCGTCGGCGGCATGTAGAACCCTTTCGCCGGCAGGCGGCACGGCGGCTGCCACAGCTCCGCGCCTTCCTTCACCCCGATGTCCAGGTAGCTCCGGATGCTGTCGAGCTGGCCGCGCGACACGATCGCGCCGACGTCCGTGTTCTTGTCGAGGGGATTGCCGACCCGCAGCGCCCGCAGGCGGTTTTTGAGCTTCGCCACGACGCGCTCGGCGACCGATTCCTGCACGAGGAGGCGCGAGCCGGCGCAGCACACCTGGCCCTGGTTGAAAAAGATCCCGTTGACGATGCCCTCGACCGCCTGGTCGAGGGGCGCGTCGTCAAACACGATGTTCGCCGCCTTGCCGCCGAGCTCCATCGTCATCTTTTTGTCGCTGCCCGCCACCGAGCGCAGGATGACCTTACCGACCTCCGTCGAGCCGGTGAACGCGATCTTGGCCGCGGTCGGGTGCGCCATGATCAGGCCGCCCGTCGAGCCCGGACCGGTGATCACATTAACCACGCCCGGCGGCAGTCCGGCGTCCTGAAAAATCTCCGCGAGCTTGATCGCGTTGAGCGGGGTGTTGGTCGCAGGTTTGATGACGACGCAGTTGCCCATCGCGATCGCGGGGGCGATTTTCCAGGCCATCATCAGCAGCGGGAAATTCCACGGGATGACCTGGCCCACCACGCCGAGCGGCGCGACGCGGCGGCCCGGCGCGATATACTCGAGCTTGTCCGCCCAGCCCGCGTGATAGAAAAAATGGGCCGCGGCCATCGGCACGTCGAAGTCGCGCGTTTCCTTGATCGGCTTCCCGTTGTCCATCGTCTCGGCGATGGCGAATTCCCGCGCGCGGTCCTGCAGCAGGCGGGCGATGCGATAAAGGTATTTGGCGCGCTCCCGGCCGGGCAGCTTGCCCCACACGGTTTTCTGGGCCTTGTCCGCCGCGCGATAGGCCGCGTCGACATCGGCTGCGCCGCCGAGCGCCATCTCGGCGATCTTCTGCTCGGTGGCGGGATTGACTGTGTCGAAATAGTTTCCGGAGGCCGGGGCGACGAACTGGCCGTCGATGAACAGCTCGTAGCGCGCCTTCAATTTCGGATCCGCCGTCTCGGGCGCAGGATCGAATTCCCAGAGGTCGCCGAAAATGAGGGCGGGCGCCGCACGGCCGGAGGCGCGCACGGGCGGGCGCTTGGATTTTTTCGCGGTCAGAGTGGGCATGGCGAATATCAGTAGGACTCGGTGGCTTCGCTGAAATAATACGGGGCCTGGTAGGCGCCGGTCTTTTCCTTCTCGATCTGGCGGATCAGGTCGTTGAGCAGCGCGCTCGCGCCGAAACGGTAACGCGTGTTGGTGAGCCACGCGTCCCCCAGCGTCTCCTTGATCGCGATCAGGAACTGCAGCGCCTGCTTCGCTGTGCGGATGCCACCCGCCGGTTTCATCGCGATCGAAATTCCCGTGTCGAGGTAGTGGTCGCGGATGGCCTCGATCATCACTTGGTTGTTGCCGAGGGTGGCGTTGAGCGAGGTCTTGCCGGTGCTCGTCTTGATGAAATCGCCCTCGCGGATCACGCGCATCGCGAGGAAGGACGCCGCCCGGATGTTGTCGTAGGTTTCGAGCTCGCTGACTTCGAGAATGACCTTGAGCGTCGCCCGGCCGCACGCTGCCACCACCGCGCGAATCTCGTCCTGCATTTCGCCAAACTCGCCCGCGAGAAACGCCCCGCGGTTGATCACCATGTCGATTTCGTCCGCCCCGTCGGCCACCGCGGCCTTCACCTCGCCCAGCCGCGTCTTCAACGGCGCCTGCCCGCTGGGAAACGCCGTCGCCACCGAGGCAATCCGCACCGTCGCGTCGCGGCCGAGCGCCTTGCGCGCATGGCGCACCATCGCGGGGTAAACGCACACCGCCGCGACCTGCGGCACGCCCAGCGCCGGATCGTGCGGCTGCAGCGCCTTCCGACAGAGCGACGCGACTTTGCCCGGCGTGTCCTTGCCCTCGAGCGTGGTGAGGTCGACCATCGAAACGGCGGTCTTCAACCCCCAGAGTTTCGACGCCTTCTTGATCGAGCGCGTCGTGTATTTCGCGACACGCGCCTCGACCCCGACACAGTCCACGGTGCCAACTTCATCGAACAAACGGCGCAGCGCCGCAGGGTGAGATCGTGCCAACATCGCCCAACTATCGGCCCCGCCTCCGGCGAAAACAAACGAAAACTCGCCGGCCGCCGCCGGGGCCCGACCGACCGCCCCACTTGCTTCGTCTTCCCGCCCTGCGCCCGCTCGTCTTCCCGGTTCTCCTCCTCACCGCCGCCACGTCCGCCTTCGCCGGCATCAACCATGTCCCGAGCGGCTCGACGGTCCCGTCACCGGGCCCACCGGCCACTTTTTCATGCTCGCGACAACCGTGACCACCGCCGCGCTTCGCGCGTTTTCGGTTTCAGGCCCCGCGCCGCGATCATCGGCGAACCCACCGGGGCCGTCGTCTCCGCGTCCCCGACCGCTGGCTCCGCCCGCGCTTCAGTGCTTTCTTCTCCAAGCTCGACTGCACCCCGCCATCGGCTTTCCTTTCCCCCTCCCCGTCTTCATCCCGTGTCATGAAATCCCCTCGTTGTCGTCTCCGGCCCCTGCTGGTCCTCGCCGTCGCCTCGTTCGCCGGGGTCGCGACCGCCGCGTCCCACTCTGACGCCAGCGTGATCGCCGCGGTCACGGCCGCCGATCACGAACGCCTCGCCGCCACCCAGGCCGGTGACCGGGCCCGCCTCGACGCGATCTGCTCCGACGCGCTCCACTACGCGCATTCGAGCGGCAAGATCGACTCCAAGGCGACCTACCTCGATTCGCTCATGACGCGCACCACGGTCGACGAGAGCTTCGACTATCAGGAGCGCACCTGCACACTCCTCGCTCCCGGCATCGCCCAGATGACCGGACGCGTGCTCATCAAGTCCACCCACCACGGCGCCCGCTCCGACAACGACCTCAACTTTCTGGCCATTTGGCGCGAGGAAAACGGCCGGTGGCGGTTGATCGCCTGGCAGTCCTGCAAAAATCTCCCGCCGGCGAGTCCGGCGAAAAAGTAAACCCACCCCCCGAGCGGCACCGCCCGCGGTGCGCGCCCCACCCTGTTTCCCGTCCCCATGAAAAAGCAACCGCTCCCGTTCCTCGCCTTCCTCGCCCTCGCGCTCGCCCTGCCCGCGCTCGCCGCCGAACAATCTCCCCCGCCTGCCTTCGCCAACGAGGGGGCACGTCTCCGCGCCGCCCTCGCAGCCGCCGACGACGAACGCCTCGCCGCGACCAAGGCCGGCGACCAGGCCCGGCTCGAGGCCATTCTGTCCAACGATCTCCACTACGCCCACTCGAGCGGTAAGGTCGACACGAAGGACTCGCTCATCAAAGCCCTTACGGCCCGCACCTCCGTCTACGAGAGCTTCGATTACAAGGAGCGCAAATTTACGCTCATCGGCGCCGGCCTCGCGACGATGACCGGCCGCGTGCTCGTCAAGGTCGGCCCCGCGGGCAAGCCCAATGAACTCGACCTCAGCATCCTCGCCATCTGGCGCGAGGAGCAGGGCAAGTGGCGCTTCCTCGCCTGGCAATCCTGCAAGATGCCGGCGCCGGCGGCCAAGTAACCCGGCGCCTCCCGCGGTCTACCTCGCCCCGCCGGCCGGCGCCCCATGAAAAGCACTCCGTTCCGCTGCCTCGCCCTCCTCGGGCTTGCGGTGGGCCTGGCGCCGACCGCCCCCCGGGCGATCGCCGCGGACCAAGCGCCCGCCGCCGCCGCGCCGGTCCTTCCCGCTCAAATCCACGCCGCCCTCGTCGCCGCCGATGACGAGCGTTGCGCCGCCACGATCGCCGGGGCCGGCCCCCGCCTCGACGCGATCTTCTCCGCCGACCTCTACTACGCGCACTCCAACGGTAAGATCGACCACAAGGCCTCCTACCTGAAAGGCCTCGTCGCGCGCACCAGTCTGTACCGGAGTTTCGACTACCAAAAGCGCACCTTCCACCTCGTCGCCCCGGGCCTCGCCCTCATGACCGGTCACGTCGTGATCGGGCTTGGCAGCGCCGCGAAACCGGGCACGAGTGACGTCAATTTCCTCGCCGTTTACCGCGAAGAAAACGGCCGCTGGCGCTTCCTCTCGTGGCAGGCGTGCAAGAATCTGCCGCCCGCTCCGCCCGCCGCGAAATAGCCGTTTCGGGCCGCTTGCGGCGTCGCCGGCGGACGCCGCGCCCGCGCAGACCATCATCCATCGCGGAGGATTCTCCGCCTGCTTTGCCAGTCATCGGCCGCCTCCGCTCCCACCCCCAGGCAAACGGAGGAAATCATGGGCCGTCGGATGGCCGGGATGAAGCGCCTGGGCGCCCGCGGCCCATTCGCCGGCGCCCACCGCCTCCCGAACCATGGCCGCGTCCTGCGCGCTCCCGGGGCACCGCTGTCCCCACCGGCCCGCTCGCCGCGGTCAGGCGGCGCACAGAAAGGTTGGTTTCCCCTCCGCTGGACGACGGACCCCACCACGCGGGCCCGCCTCGCGCGGAGGCGGGTCCGCGCCGCACTCCGTGGCTCCTAGGCCGCCGCCCTTGGGACCGCTCGGTGATCGCGCGCGGCTGCAAGCCCTTGGCGGGCGCCGCCACCCGGTCCAGAGAATCTCCCCGCTTGACCGTTCGCCGGCAGGCCCGCCGCCAGGCTGCAGGCACTCAGGCAGGCGGGGCGCATCCGCGAGTTTCGCGCCGGTGAGATCAATCGCCCAAAAGATTCAGACTTTGATTTGCCGGGTAGCCGCGAGCGCCAGCGAGTGTGATCCGTCCACTCGCTGGCGCTCGCGGCGACCGAAAAATCCAGAGTCTAAAGGACGTTGGGATGAAACCATTTTTGCAACGGGTGACCCCGGCGACGGTTTCTCCGTCGTCGGATCGGGCCGCGTCGAAATTTTTGCCGTCGTCGGCAACGCTGGGCCGCGCCGCCTCGCCGTGATCGGCCCCGCTGAAAGTTTCGGCGAAATGGCCGTGATCGACGCGGCAGCGCGCCCCGGATGCGCCCGCGGCCCGGAGCCGCATCGCCCAGCGGGTCGAACGTATGACCAAACGGCTGAACGAGCGGATCGACTTCACCCGGCCCAGCCGTCAGCGCCCGCCGCTCCCGCTCGCAACATTTTCCCGCCCCGGCCGCCGCCCGCCGAGGAAATCCGCCGGGAGATCGCGGAGCGCCGCGTGAAAGTCGAACGGGCCGGCCTCCCGCCCGAGGCGGACGTCCGCCTCCCACCCACGCACCACTCCCGCCTTTTCGACCATCGCCTCACCAACGCTGTCCCCGACCGGCCCGACGACGGGAATTTTTTTGCGTTCTGCCGGCGGCGGCCTGCGTATGAATCCCTAGAATACTTGATGCGGCCTTGGGCCCGAAAGGCCCCGGGCGCTCTGCCCGCCCTTCGCCACCCACCGCAAGACCCGCGGCACCGGTCTGGGTCTCGCGCTGGGCCAACGCCTCGTCGAGGACCACGGTGGGAAAATCTCCGCCCGCCGCGCGCCCGGCCAAGGGGCGACCTTCGCCTGCACCCGGCCGCGGGCGCAGGAGTGCGCCCCGCTCAGCGCGCCCCCGCCGGCAGCTTCCAGTGCTCGTTGTCGCGGCGCACCGTCTTGAACAGCTCCGTCGCGCGCGCGACGAGCGCCGGGTTCTTCGCCGCGACGTCGGTGCGCTCCGCGATGTCGTGGGTGAGATCGAAGAGTTGGATGGGCGCGGTGAGCGTCTTGAGCCGGAGCGCCTTCCAGCGGCCGTCGAGGAGCAACGCCTGGCTGATGCCCTGCTCGTAGAATTCCCAGTAGAGGTAGGCGTGTTTCGGTTGCGCGCCCCGTCCGAGCAACGTCGGCACAAGGCTGATACTGTCGGCGGCATGCTCCGGCGGGCGGGCCGCCCCGCCGACTTCGGCCCACGTCGCCATCAGGTCCCCGAAGTAGCCGACGTGCGGCGAGACGGCCCCCCCCGCGATCTGTCCCGGCCAGCGCGCGAGGAAGGGTACGCGGATGCCGCCTTCGGTGAGGCTGCGCTTCAGCCCGGTCAGCGGACCGCTCACCTCAAAAAAGGCCGGATTGTAATCGGCGCCGCCCTCGCGATGCGGCCCATTGTCGCTCGAAAACATCACGAGGGTGCGCTCGTCCAGGCCGAGTTGTTTCAGGTGCGCGAGCAGCGCGCCCACGTCGCGGTCGAGGCGCGTGACCATCGCGGCATGGTTCTTCTCGGTCTCTTTCCACGGTTTGCCGGCGTAAATACCCTGGTCGGGAACCTCGTTGCCCTCATTGAGTTCGCGCGAGCGCTCGTTGTTGGCGTGCGGGGTCACGAGCGAGACGAACAGAAAGAACGGCCGCGCCTGGTGCCGAGTGATGAAATCGAGCGACTCCTGCGCGCACAGGTCGTCGGCATACACCTTCGGGTCCTTGGCGTAGCCGGCCCCGGGCACGTCGCCCACTTTCACGAGGTCGTTCGGCAGCGGAACCTGGGTGCCGTTGCGCCAAAGGTGGCTCGGGAAATGGTTGTGCGCGTGAGTCTGGTTGTAGAACCCGAAGAAATAGTCGAAGCCGTGCTTCTGCGGATCACCGGCCGTGTTCTGTTCGCCCAGACCCCATTTGCCCACCAGGCCGGTCGCGTAGCCGGCGTCGCGCAACACCCGCGCCACCGTGACATCGTCGGCCCGCAGCGTCTGCGCGGCGTGACCCAGTTTGCCCGCATTGCCACGCACCGTCGTGTGGCCCATGTGCTGGCCGGTCATGAGCACGCTACGCGACGGCGCGCACACCGTGTTGCCGGCGTAGAACTGCGTGAACCGCATGCCTTCCGCCGCCATCCGGTCGAGCTGCGGCGTGAGGATCTTCTTCTGTCCGTAGGAACCGAGTTCACCGTAACCCAGATCGTCGGCGAGAATGAAAACAATGTTGGGTTTGGCCACCTGGGCACCGAAGGCGCCAGTCGCCAGACACAGAGCGATGAGGGGAAGCAAGAAGGGGCGCATCCCAGAAGGCCAAACCACCGCGCGTCCGGGCGCAACCCCCGTGTTACCCTCCCCGTCCCCCCCGGCTCCCAGCGGCCGCCGGCCCGCTCCCCCGAACTTCCCGGCCAGGAGCAAAAAAAATGGCGACCGTTTCGGGCCGCCACGCTCCGGCAGACTTTGCCGGCCAGTTCAGCCGTTGATCGGCCAGCCGTCCCGATACGGACGCTTCAGGAAGGCATTCGCCTCCGGCGCATTGGTCACCCGCCCCGTCTTCCCGTCGTAGTCGAGCTTCTTACCCGCGCGATACGCCGCGAGGCCGAGCGCCATCTGCTCGGTCATCAGCCCGTTGTAGTCAAAGTTGCACGACGTCTTGAGGTTTCCCTTGCACGCCCGGAAAAACTCATCCTGGAAATTGCCGATTGGCGGAGTCACCTCCGCTGGTTTGCGCACGTTGTAATACGTGAGGTCGGAGGAGTCGGACGCGGGGATCAACATGCGCGTCGCAAAGTCCGCCACGAGCACGCCCTTCGAGCCCTTGAACATCGCCCCGTGGCCGATCTTGTTCAGGTCGATCCACGCCTTCGGGGCCGTCGGCAACGCGCCACCCTGATACCAGCTCACGCGGATGGCCGGACGCCAGTCGTTGGCCGGGTGATTGAAGTGCGCCGTGAGTTCCACGGGCGTGACGTCGGGGTTGAACGAATCGCCCTTCGCCTCGATCGACGTCGGCAGCCCGGCGTCGATCGCATTCCACGCGAGGTCCATCGTGTGGGCGCCCATGTCGCCGACCTGGCCGGTGCCGAAGTCCCAAAACATATTCCATTGCAGGCAATTTGCCCCGGCGGTCCCCGAAAAATAGGCGGGATTGTAGGGGTGATAGAGCGAGGGCCCGATCCACTGGTCGTAATGCAACGTGCTCGGCGGCGTGCCCTCGGCCGGCAGATAACCCGGCCGCGGGAGCTTGCGGTTGCCCCACACAAACACGCCCTGCAAATCCCCGACGGCCCCGTCTTTGATCAGCTCGCGCACCCGCGCGAAATTCGGATTCGCATGCCGCTGCGTGCCCGCCTGCGTCGCGATCTTGTCTTTTTTCTGCAGGTAGAGCGCCCGCACCATCCGGGTCTCCTCCACGCTCATCGCGATCGGTTTCTCCATGTAAACATGCAGCCCGCGGTTCATCGCCCAAATCGCAATGTGCGCGTGGTGGTGGTCCGGCGTGCAACATACAATCGCGTCCAGCCCCTTGTGATCGAGACACTTTCTCCAATCAACGTAGGTCTTCGCGCCGGGGAATCGCTTCAGCGCCTCCGGGAAGCGCAGCTCGTTCACGTCGCACAACGCGACGACGTTCTCCTTCGAGAGGCCCTCGTAGTGGGCGAGTCCGCGGCCCCAGACGCCGATCAGGGCGACATTGAGTTTATTGCCGGGGGTGTTTTGTCCGAACAGCGTGCCGCTCCGGAGGATCGTGAGTCCTGTTCCGGTGACGGCCGCGGCCTTGAGGAAATGGCGACGGTTCATGGATGACATAGTGGGGTGGGCCGCAGAACGGCGCTCGCCGCCGCTGGGCGGAGACTGCGCGTCCTTTGACTGGGGGACCACGATGCGATCCCCCGGCTGCGCGTCGAGCCCAAGAAATGCGACCCACGCTCGGCCCGGTCCCGGCATTAGGTCCCGCCCTCCGCGCCGGCCGCCATCGTGGCGCTTCCGCAAGTCGACCCGCCGGCCCGGTGCCACCGCCGCTGCCCCTGCGTTTCGGCGGACGTCTTCAAACCCCTCGGCTCCGCCGGCGACCGCCCGCCACCGGGGCGCCCCGCGCCTCGGGGCGTGGCATCCCCCCGGGCCCGCCGGACACGCCGTCCCGCCCCCTTGCGCCGCCATCCGCCCACAGGCCCCGCCCCTCGATGGCCAGCGCGTGGCCGACGCTATCGGGGCAGTCCGTCCGAAAGGCTTGCGGCCTTGCCGCCTTCGGCTTCGCCTCCCTCGCCATGACCCCGTTGTCCGCGTCCCGCCGTCTTGCCGCCGTGCAATCGCCGATCATCCCCGTCGTCGCCGATCTCATCCGCGCACACCCCGGCACCATCTCCCTCGGCCAGGGCGTGGTGAACTACGGCCCGCCACCCGCCGCGCTCGACCAGATCACGCGCTTCCTCGCCGAACCGTCGAATCACAAATACCAGCCCGTCGCCGGTATCCCCGCCCTCGTCGACGCCCTCGAACAAAAACTCGCCGCCGAAAACGGGGTGCGCGTCGGCGCCGCCCACGGCAACCGCACGATGGTCACCGCCGGCGGCAACCAAGCCTTCCTCAACGCCGTGCTCGCGCTCGCCGATCCCGGCGACGAGGTCATTCTGCCGACCCCGTATTATTTCAACCACGAGATGGCCGTCACGATGGCCAGCTGCCGGCCCGTGCTCGTGCCGACCGACGCCCACCACCAACTCGACGTCGCCGCCCTCCGCGCCGCGATCACCCCGCGCACGCGCGCGATTCTCACCGTCTCACCCAACAATCCCACCGGCGCCGTTTACCCCGCCGCCACCCTCCGCGCGGTCAACGCCCTCTGCGCCGAGCACGGGATCTTCCACCTGCACGACGAGGCCTACGAATATTTCACCTACGACGGCGCGGCGCACTTCTCCCCCGCTTCGATCCCCGGCGCAGCCGCCCACACCGTCTCGCTTCACTCGCTCTCCAAATCCTACGGCTTCGCCAGCTGGCGCATCGGCTGGATGGTCTACCCCGCCGCTCTCGAAGCCGCCCTCCGCAAGATCCAGGACACCGTGGTCATCTGCCCACCCGTGATCTCGCAATACGCCGCCCTCGGCGCACTCTCCGCCGGCGCGCCCTACGTGCACGAAAAACTCCGCGCCCTCGCCGCCGTCCGCGCCACCGTGCAATCCGCCCTCGCCCCGCTCGTCGCCGACGGCCTCTGCGCGATCCCGCCCGCCGACGGTGCGTTCTATTTTTTTCTCCGCGTACACTCCGACCTCGCGCCGCTCGCGCTCGTCGAGCGTCTCGTGCGCGCGCACCGCGTCGCCGTGATTCCCGGCTCCGCCTTCGGCCTCACGCACGGCTGTCCGCTCCGCGTCGCCTACGGCGCCCTCGCCGCCGACACCGCCGCCGAGGGGATCGGCCGCCTCGTGCGCGGTCTCCGCGCGATTCAACGGGAGGGCTGAACTCCGCCGGCGGCTAGCGCGCCCGCCCGATGCCGAACTGGTCGCCCGTGCGCACGGGTTTTCCACCCGCAAAGTGGATCTCCACGATCTTCTCGCTCTCGGCGATGGCCCCGGTCTCGTCCGTCATCGTCGCGACGATCTTGCGCGTCGCGACGTCGATCACCTGGCCGGTCGAGGGATAGGCGTATTTGCCGTCGAGGCTGAACGTGATCCAACCCGGATCGTCACGGACTTCGATGCTCGCGACCTGCTTCGGGGGCATCACGGTCGCATCGAAAAGGTGCATCCGCTGGTTCGCCGCGTCGCATACCCAAACTTCCTTCTCGTCGGGGGTGAGACCGATGCCGTGACTCGGACAGCCATGACGCTTCGGCACGCCGGGTTTGAACCCGGCCACCTCCACGCGATGCAGCATTTTGCCCGTCGTAATATCGCCGACCTCAAACCCGAGCAGCCCGTTGACATTCACAAACGCGAGGGTCTGCCGGCCGTTGACGGTGAACGGCCGGATGCCCGAGCCAAAGGGGCCGACACTCCGCACGAGCGTGTGCGTGGCCGCGTCGGCCACATGCAGCAGGGGCGAGCCGATGCCGGCCAGGTAAACGTGCCGGCCGTCGAGCCCGTAGACCGTATTGTGGGCCCGGGGGATCGGCTCGAGGCGCTTGAGGACGTCGCCGGTCAGGGCGTCGACGACGTGCCAGTGCTGTTT